>JBKHYA010000011.1:0-37329 GCA_046565745.1 Actinomycetes bacterium | reverse complement strand
TAGGTCGCGGCCGAGTACGAGTCGAGGTCGTTGAGCAGGCGCCTGGCCTGGTTCTCTCCCGCGTCGATGCCCGTGAGGCGCAGCAGGCGCCGCGTGTGATGGCCGGCGTCGACGACCTTGGGCTGGATCCGCACCTCGGTCGAGTCGCCGTCGGTGCGGATCGCGAGCTCCTCGATGTCGAAACCGAGGTCGTTGAGCCGCTCGACGCGCTGCGTGATGCGCCAGCGCTCCGAGCGGTCGAACGACTCCCACCCCGTGAGCTCCTTCCAGAGCGTGCGGTAGGCGTCGATGATCCCGTTGGAGACCTCGATCGCGTCGATGCTGCCGTCGAGGCGGCCGCCGGCCTCGAGGTCGAGCAGCTCGCCGGCGATGTTGACGCGGCCGATCTCGAGGTCGTTCTCGCGCTGGCCGTTCGAGAGCCCGCCCTCGTAGAGCTGACCGGTCTCAGCGTCGACGAGGTAGGCCGCGAAGGCGCCGGCGTCGCGGCGGAAGAGGGTGTTGGAGAGCGACACGTCGCCCCAGAAGAAGCCCGCGATGTGGAGGCGGACGAGGAGGACGGCGAGGGCGTCGACGAGACGGGTCGCGGTGTCGGGCCGGAGGGTCTGCGAGTAGAGCGCGCGGTAGGGGAGCGAGAAGCGCAGGTGGCGGGTGACGAGCACGGGCATGAGCGGCGTGCCGTCGTCGTCGACGCGGCCCGTGATGACGGCGACGGGGTCGACGCACGAGATCTCCAGGCGCTGCAGGGTGCGGAGCATCTCGTACTCGCGCCGCGCCATCTCCTCCGTCGTCTCCTTGATCGCGACGACCGCGCCGCTCAGATGCACGAAGCGCACGAGGTGGCGCGAGATCCCCTTGGGGAGCGAGGCGATCGCGTCGTCGGGCCAGGTGTCGAGCGGCAGGTTCCAGGGCAGGTCGAGCAGGCCGGGGTCGACGACGGCCGAGGTGATGCTGAGCGAGGCGCTCATCGTTTCCTTCCCGAGAACGCCGCGAGGGCGGGTGCGTCGGTCGACGCGACCCGCCCTCGGGCGATCATTCCCTGATCAGCGAGTGCTGAGAGCCGGTGCTCAGTGCGTGATCGGGGTGCGGTTGAGACGCAGGCCGCTCGCCGTGTCGAACACGTGGACGTGCTTCGGCTCGGGCGTCACGACGACCGTCTCACCGGCGTTGGGGTGCGAGCGGCCGTCGACGCGCGCGACGACGTCGACGCGCTGGCCCTGCACCTCGGTGTGACCGTAGAGGTAGCCGTCGGCGCCGAGCTCCTCGACGACGTCGACCTCGACCGACAGGCCGTGCGAGCCGGGGGCGCCGACGATGAGGTCCTCCGGGCGCACGCCCACCGTGACCGACTTGTCGCTCGCGTTGTCGAGCGTCTCGCGCTCGACCGCGGCGACGCCGGTGCCGAACTCGACGCCGCCGTCGACGATCGTGGCGGGGAAGAGGTTCATCGCGGGCGAGCCGATGAAGCCGGCGACGAAGACGTTGTTGGGCGTCTCGTACAGGTCGCGCGGGGTGCCGACCTGCTGCAGGATGCCGTCCTTGAGCACCGCGATGCGGTCGCCCATCGTGAGGGCCTCGGTCTGGTCGTGCGTGACGTAGACCGTCGTGACGCCGAGTCGGCGCTGGAGCGAGGCGATCTGGGTGCGCGTCTGCACGCGGAGCTTGGCGTCGAGGTTCGACAGCGGCTCGTCCATGAGGAACACCTGCGGCTGGCGCACGATCGCGCGGCCCATCGCGACGCGCTGACGCTGGCCGCCCGAGAGAGCCTTCGGCTTGCGGTCGAGGTAGGGCTCGAGGTCGAGGAGCTTGGCCGCCTCGAGGACGCGCGTCGCGCGCTCCTCCTTGCCGATGCCGGCGATCTTGAGCGCGAAGCCCATGTTCTCGGCGACGGTCATGTGCGGGTACAGCGCGTAGTTCTGGAACACCATCGCGATGTCGCGGTCCTTCGGCGGGACGTCGGTGACGTTGCGCTCGCCGATGAAGATGTTGCCGTCGTTGACCTCTTCGAGGCCGGCGAGCATGCGGAGGGTGGTCGACTTGCCGCAGCCCGAGGGGCCGACGAGGACGAGGAACTCGCCGTCCTCGATCTGGAGGTCGATCGCGTCGACCGCGGGAACGGTCGAGCCGGGGTACAGACGGGTTGCCTTGTCGAAAGTGACGGAAGCCATGCTGATTAACTCTCCTCTTCACCGGCAGGTACGTGCCGGACGATCCGTTGTGAATGGATTGATGACGCTGTCATCGATGAGCGACGCTGGTCATCGGGCTCAGTATGCCACCTCCCGCGGCCGTCCTCCGCATCGAGGGGATGCCCGTTCGGGCCGGCGAGGGCGGCCGGCGGGCCGTCGCGAGGGTCCCTCGACTGGCCGCCCATCGTTCGTCGCCGTACTATCCTTCGGGGCGCAGTGCGCCCGAATCCGATTCGGGGAGCGCGCTCGCCCCCGGGAAGCCACGAAGAGGAACCATGACCGACAGCGGATCAGCCCGCGCGAAGCAGTCGAAGACGGCCCGTCGCGACGAAGCCCGCGAGAAGGCCCGTCAGATGCGCGCCGAGCACAAGAAGAAGGAGCGGCGCAACCGCTGGCTCCTGCAGGGCGGCATCGCCGTCGCCCTCATCGCGATCATCGCGATCGTCGCGCTCGTGATCACCAACTCGATCCGCCCCGAGCGCAACGGACCCCGCAACATGGCGAGCGACGGCATCCTCATCGGCGAGGGGCTGACCCCGGTGCAGACGCCCGGCATCGCGCCCGACGCGACGCCGGTGCCGAGCGCGCCGAACGAGCCGGGCGTCGTCGCCATCACGATCTGGATCGACTACCTCTGCCCCGTGTGCGGCGAATTCGAGGAGGAGAACGGCGAGCTCATCCGCACGCTCGTCGATTCGGGCGCCGCGACCGTCGAGTACCACCCCATCGCGATCCTCACGAGCCTCTCGGCCGGCACCCAGTACTCGCTCCGTGCGGCGAACGCCGCCGCGTGCGTCTCCAACTACAACCCCGACGCGTTCTTCGACTTCAACGCCGGCCTGTTCGCCGATCAGCCCGCGGAGGGGACGGAGGGGCTCACCGACGATCAGCTCCTCGAGATCGCGCGCGATGCCGGCGCGACCTCGACCTCTCTCGAGCGCTGCATCGACGACGGCCGCTTCTACGAGTGGGTCAAGGCGGCGACGACCCGGGCGGGCAACGGCCCCCTGCCGGTCGAGGGCACCGAGGTCGAGAACGTGCGAGGCACGCCGACCGTGCTCGTGAACGGCGAGCTGTACAACCCCTCGTACCCCCTCGACTCGACCGAGTTCTCGCAGTTCGTGCTCTCGGCCGCCGGCGACGACTTCGCGGCGAGCCCGTCGCCGTCGCCCTCGCCGACCCCGTAGCGAGTCGCCGCGGGCCGATAGGCTGAGCCCGCTGCAGCGCCCCGTTAGCTCAGCTGGTAGAGCAGCTGTCTTGTAAACAGCAGGTCGCAGGTTCGAATCCTGTACGGGGCTCCGATCACGGCCATGCACGTCGCGTGCCGACGGGCAATACCCCCGATCAGGGGAGCAATTCGACGGCCGTCTCCCCCAGTCCTGGGGTGATCTGTTCGTTTTTCGACCACACCCGCTTGGCGCTTCGGGCCTTCGGGTCGTAGCGTCGGAGATGTCAGCCGGGGGGCTGGCGGATACATCTCAAGGTTTCGGGGGGAACCTGTCATGCTGCGTTCAATTCTTGTGGGGTCCGCGCTCGCGACGAGCGCCATCCTGCTCGCGCCCGTCCTGGGCGGGAGCGTCGACGTCTCCGACGTCCTCAGCGCTCGCACGCTCACCGCCGGCGCCTCGGCGATCACCATCGTGGAGGCCGAGTCCGTCATCGACGGCAGCGCCTTCCTCGACCCGCGCCAGCGCGCGACCTACTCCGCGACGAGCGCCGGCGACGATGCCGCTCCGGCCGCGAGCCCGAGCGCGTCGCCGTCGCCGACAGCCGCCGCGACGAGCGCTTCGGCCGCGCCGAGCGGCTCGACCGCCGCGTCGACCACCACGACCGCGAAGCCCGCGCCGAGCTCGAGCGCCTCGGGCGGCACGACGACGGCGAAGCCCGCCGCGCCGGCGCCCGCACCGGCCGCGCCGGCGCCGGCGCCCGTCCAGCAGACGGCACCGGCACCCGCGCCCACCGTCACGACCCCGGCCTGCGCCGGTATGCCCGGCGGCAGCACCGCGGGTGCGCCCGGCCGCACCTCGAAGGGCGGCGTCGCCGGCACCACGTCGGCCGACCTCGCGCAGTTCGCCCAGCGCTACAACGAGATCCGCGTCGCGAACTGCCTGCCGCCGATCCCGATGGCGAACATCCGCTACGACTCCTGCATGGAGGACCGCCTGTTCTGGATGGCGGAGGACCCGTCGACCGACCCGATGAGCGCGTGGGGCCACATCGGCTCCGTCCGCAGCGACGGCGTCCCGAGCGTGGGCTGCGACGGCAACCTCGCCGGCGGCTCGAACAACAGCGGCGCGACCGTGGCGCAGAAGTGGTGGGACTCCTCGGGGCACCGCGCCTCGCTCTACAAGCCGACCTACACCGGCGGCACCGGCGGCGTCTGCATCCTCTTCGCGATGACGCACGGCGGCGTGCCGAACGAGCCGTACAGCTTCACGCGGGCCGCGGCGCGCTGGGTCACCTGCTGACCGACCGCGACCGAGCGCTCGGCGGCGCCGGTGAGCGGGCTCGATAGGCTGAGCCCGCTCGCCGGCGCTCGACCGCGAGCGGGAGGCGGGACGACGATGGCGCGACCGGGCTGGGGCATCCTCGCGGCGGGCGGCATCGCGCACGCGTTCGCGCGCGACCTGACGGCCGAGGGCTTCACCGTCGCCGCGGTCGGATCGCGGCGCCTCGAGAGCGCGCGGTCCTTCGCGGCCGAGCACGGCATCCCGACCGCGCACGGATCGTACGAGGAGCTCGTCGCCGACCCGGCCGTCGAGATCGTCTACGTCGCGAGCCCGCACTCCCATCACGCCGAGCACGCGCTGCTCGCGATCGCGGCGGGCAAGCACGTCCTCGTCGAGAAGGCCTTCACCCTGACCGAGCGGGATGCGCGCCGTGTCGCCGACGCCGCCGCCGAGGCGGGCGTCGTCGTCATGGAGGCGATGTGGACGCGGTTCCTGCCGCACATGATCCGCGCGCGCGAGCTCGTGCGCTCGGGCGCGCTCGGCGAGGTGCGCACGGTGCTCGCCGACCACACGCAGTCGCTCCCGCTCGACCCCGCGCACCGGCTGCAGAACCCGGAGCTGGGCGGCGGCGCGCTGCTCGACCTCGGCATCTACCCGGTGTCGTTCGCCGTCGACGTCCTCGGGCTCCCGCAGGGCATCCGCGCCCACGCCGCTCTCACCGCGACGGGCGTCGACCGGCAGACGGCGATGATCCTCGACTACGCCGACGGTCGGCAGGCCGTGCTGCACACGGCGCTCGACACCGCCGGGCCGAACCGTGCCGCCGTCATCGGCACGCACGGGTACCTCGAGATCGAGCGCACCTTCTACGCGCCGACCGTCGCGACCCTCTTCGACGAGCGCGGCGAGGTCGTCGAGCGCATCGCGCCGGTCGTGGCGCAGCGCGGCATGCAGTTCCAGGCGGCCGAGATGGAGGCCCGCGTCGCCGGCGCCGAGCCCACGAGCCTCCCGATCGAGGAGACCGTCGCGATCATGGGCGTGCTCGACGAGGTGCGCCGCCAGATCGGCGTGCGGTACGCGGCCGACGAGGCCTGACCGGCCGCGACTATCATGGCCGGGTGACAGCCCCGGATGCCCGAGAGACGCCCGACACCGGTGCGCCGCCCCGCGGCGCGGGTGCGGCGGCCTTCCTGTCACGCCACCCGCGCGCCCTCACGATCGCGGCGCTCGTCACGGCCTTCTCGCTCCTCGGAGCCGGCGCGGTCGCCGCCGGTGCCGCGGTCGGCCAGCCTGCGGCGACGGCCGCCGCGCCCGACGCCGGGCCGGAGCCGGTCGAGACGAGCGCCGAGCCGACCTCCGAGCCCGAGCCGACGCGAGCCGGCCCAACGGTCGCGACCGCGCCGACGCGCGTGCGCACGTGCTCGATCGCGGGCCTCGCCTCCGACGGCCGCCTCGGCGACTTCGTCGGCGCCGTCGTCAATGCCGAGACCGGCGAGGTGCTCTTCGACCGCGCAGCGTCGACCCCGGCCCGCCACGGCAGCGTGCTCAAGGTGCTCACCGCGGCCGCCGCACTGAGGGTCCTCGGCCCGGGGTACCAGCTCTCGACGCGCGTCGAGCAGGGCGCCGAGCCCGGCCAGGTCGTCCTCATCGGCGGAGGGGACGCCACCCTCAGCGCCCTCGCGCCCGGCCAGGAGAGCGTCTACCGCGGTGCCCCCAAGCTCGCCGATCTCGCGGCGCAGACCGTCGCCGCCTATGCGGCGGCGAACCCCGACGCCCCCGAGATCACCCAGGTGCTGCTCGACGCCACGTACTGGAGCCCGGCGGACAAGTGGGACTCGTCGTGGGAGCGCAGCGAGCAGACGGTCGGCTACCACTCCGAGGTGACGGCGCTCCAGATCGACGGCGACCGCCAGAACCCCGCTCTCGACACGAGCCCCCGCTCGACCGACCCGATCACGCGCGCCGGGGAGGCCTTCGCGCTCGCCCTCGGCGCGGCCGGCAACCCCGCCGGTCGACCCGCGGTGAGCACGGGAGTCTCGAGCGGCGGCGCGGAGCTCGCCATCGTGCGCTCCCAGCCGGTCAGCCGGCTCATCGAGAAGATGCTCATGAACAGCGACAACACGCTCGCCGAGATGCTCGCGCGCGTCGTGTCGAAGGAGTCGGGCTTCGATGGCTCGGCGGCCTCCCTCACGCAGGCGTTCGCCGCCGCGCTGCAGCCCTACGGCGTGACGCTCGACCCGGCGATGGTCATCCGCGACGGGTCGGGTCTCAGCCACCTGAACGCCGTCTCGCCCCTCTACTACGCGCGCCTCTTCGACGTCGTGGCCGCCGGCGGCGGTGACCTGCCCGTGCTCACCGCGGGCCTGCCCGTGGCCGGCCGCTCGGGGTCGCTCGCGAGCCGCTTCGGCGGCGATGCGGCGATCGCGCGCGGCAGCGTCGCGGCGAAGACGGGCCGGATCAACACCGCCTACTCGCTCAGCGGCATCATCACCGCCGCCGACGGCACGACGCTGACCTTCGCGTTCTCGGCGATCGGCAACGTGCAGGGCTCGGCGCGCACGGCGCTCGATCTGCTGACGGCGGGCGCCTACCGCTGCGGCGACAATCTGACCAGCACCTGACGCGGCCGGGCGCTCGTCGCCCGCTGCGGAGGCCCCGACCGAGAGACGGAGACGCCATGCCCCGCGCGCTGCTCATCATCGACGTGCAGAACGACTTCACCGAGGGCGGCGCGCTCGGCGTCGACGGCGGGGCCGCCGTCGCGGCGGCGATCACGCAGCACGCCCGGTCGCACGCCGACGACTACGCCCTCGTGGTCGCCTCGCGCGACTGGCACGACGCCGCGAACGACAACGGGGGGCACTTCGCGACGGATGCCGCTCCCGACTTCGTGACGACGTGGCCGGTCCACTGCGTGGCCGGCTCCGAGGGCGCCGACTACCACCCCGCCATCGACCGAGCGCTCATCGACCTGCACGTGCGCAAGGGGCAGGGGGTGCCGGCCTACTCGATCTTCGAGGGGACGACCGACGACGGCCGGTCGCTCGTCGCGGCACTCGACGAGCGCGGCGTCGACGAGGTCGACGTCGTCGGCATCGCGACCGATCACTGCGTGCGGGCGTCGGCGCTCGACGCGCTCGCCGCGGGCCGCCGGGTGCGCGTCCTGAGCGACCTCGTCGCCGGGGTGGCGCCGGGCCCGAGCGCGGCGGCGCTCGCCGAGATCGTCGCCGCCGGCGGAGAGGTCGCGGCCGCGGCATCCTGACCGTGTCCCGACCGCCGAGACCGCACCTCTCGCGCTACACGAGCAGCTGGTGCTTCGCGAGGTCGCGGTAGAGCGGAACGTCGCGGACGAGCTCGCTGTGGGTGCCCGTGCCGACGACGCGACCGTGGTCGAGAACGACGATGAGGTCGCTGTCGACGACGGTCGATAGCCGGTGCGCGATGACGATGAGCGTCCTGTCCTCCGCGACGGCGTCGATCGCCTCGCGCATGAGCTGCTCGTTGCGGCCATCGAGCGAGGATGTCGACTCGTCGAGCAGCAGGATCGGCGGCGCCGCGAGCAGCGCGCGTGCGATCGCGAGCCGCTGCCTCTCGCCTCCTGAGAGCATGACGCCGTCCTCGCCGACGGGCGCCTCGAGGCCGAGAGGGGAGCGGTCGAGGACCTCGCCGAGGTTGACCGAGCGCAGCACGGCGACGCACTGCTCGTCGCTGGCGCCGGGCGTGCCGAGCAGGAGGTTGTCGCGCAGCGTGCCGGCGAGCACCGGGGCGTCCTGCTCGACGTAGCCGATGCGGCTGCGCAGCTCAGTGCGGTCGAGCGCGCGGATGTCGACGCCGTCCATCCGGATGACCCCCGCCGTCGGGTCGTAGAACCGCTCGACGAGCGCGAGCACGGTCGACTTGCCGGCGCCGCTCGGCCCGACGAGGGCGACGCGCGACCCGCGCGGCACCGCGAACGACACCCCGCGGAGGACAGCCGCATCGCGCGGACCATCGTCATCCGCCCCGCCCGCCGTCTCCGCCGCGGCCCCGCTCCGCGCGCTCGCCGCGAGCGCCGCCTCGGCCTCGGCCGCGGCCTTCTCGGCCTCGGTGCGATGCGCGCGCTCGGGGTAGGAGAACTGCACGTCGTGGAACGACACCGCCGCGTCGGTCGGCTCGTCGGGCTCGGGCACGACGTCGGCGTCGCCCTCGGTCTCGCTCGGCAGGGCGATGATCTCCTGGATCCGCCCGAGCGCGCCGAGCGCCGAGTTCACCGACGTGATCGCGCCGAAGGCTTGACCGAGCGGGCCGATGAGCAGGAACAGGAAGAGGATGAACGCGACGAGGTCGCCGATCTCGATCGCGCCCGTCGCGACGCGGAAGCCGCCGACGCCGAGGACGACGAGGAACGACACCTGCAGCGCGATCGACGAGATGGGGACGACGAGGGCCGAGATGCGCGCGACGCGGATCCCCTGCTCCCACGCGCCCCGGGCATCCGTGTCGACGGCCGCGATCTCGCGGTCGGTCGCGTTCGCCGCGCGCACCGTCCGCACGGACGAGATCGCGCGCTCGACGGCGGCGGCGAGGTCGCCGACCCTCTCCTGCGCCTTCCGCGAGGCGACGCGGATGCGCCGCGAGAGCACGACGACCGTGACGACCGACACCGCCACGACGAGCAGCGTGAGCCCGAGCAGCGTCGGGTCGATGACGGCCATCGCGATGATCGCGCCGACGAAGATGAGGCTGCCGCCGATCGCCTCGACGAGGCCCTGCGTGAGGACGGCGCGGAGGAGCGTCGTGTCGCTCCCGACGCGGCTGACGAGATCGCCCGTGCGGCGCTCGTCGAACTGCGCGATCGGCAGGTGCAGCATCCGGCGCACGAGGGTGCGTCGACTCGAGAGCACGACCCCCTCCCCGGTGCGCTGCAGCAGGTAATGGCCGAAGCCGCTCAGCAGGGCGGCGACGACGACCAGCGCCACGAGCGCGCCGACGAGCGGCCCGAGAGACTCGCCGGCCTCGACGCGCGCGATGACCTGGCTCACGAGCAGCGGCTGGGCGAGCGACGCGATCGCGCCGAGGACGCTGATGACGATGACCCACGACAGCACCGTGCGGTGCTCGAGCAGGTAGGGCAGCAGCTGGCCGAAGGTCGCGCGGGGGCCGGAATCCGCGTCGCGGTCGCGGCCGCCGCCGCGGCGGGATCGGGAGGGGGCGCTGGTCGAGCTCATGGCTCCATCCTGGCCGAGTGCGCCTTCGCGCGCGCCGTAGCCGACGCCGCGCGGCTGTCGTGCGCCGGGTCTATGCTCGACTCTCGTGCCGCAGCCCGTCATCACCGCCCGGAACCTGACCAAGAAGTACGGCGACTTCACCGCTGTCGACGGGATCGACTTCGACGTCGCGCCCGGCGAATCCTTCGGCCTGCTCGGCCCGAACGGGGCCGGCAAGTCGACGACGATGCGCATGGTCGGCGCCGTCTCGACGCGCACCGCCGGCGACCTCGAGATCCTCGGCCTCGACCCGAACGACCACGGCCCCGACATCCGGTCGCAGCTCGGCGTCGTCCCGCAGCAGGACAACCTCGACCAGGAGCTCCGCGTCCGCGACAACCTCCTCGTCTACGGCCGCTACTTCGGTCTGCCGCGCTCCGTGATCGCCGAGCGGGCGGATGCCCTGCTCGAGTTCGCGCAGCTGGCCGACCGCACCAAGGCCAAGGTCGACGACCTCTCCGGCGGCATGAAGCGCCGCCTCACGATCGCCCGCGCGCTCATCAACGAGCCGCGCATCCTGCTGCTCGACGAGCCGACGACGGGCCTCGACCCGCAGGCCAGGCACATCCTCTGGGACCGCCTGTTCCGCCTCAAGGAGCAGGGCACGACCCTCGTGCTCACGACGCACTACATGGATGAGGCCGAGCAGCTCTGCGACCGCCTCGTCGTCGTCGACAAGGGCCGCATCATGGCCGAGGGCTCGCCCGCCGCGCTCATCCGCGAGTACTCCAGCAAGGAGGTGCTCGAGGTGCGCTTCGGCAGCGACAGGAACGCCGAGGCCGCCGAGAGGCTGCAGGGCATCGGCGAGCGCCTCGAGGTGCTGCCCGACCGCATCCTCGTGTACAGCGGCAACGGCGAGGCCGAGCTCGAGCGCATCACGCAGCTGGGCCTGCACCCGATCACCTCGCTCGTGCGCCGCTCGAGCCTCGAGGACGTCTTCCTCCGACTCACCGGCCGGAGCCTCATCGAATGACCGCCACCGACCGAGCCGCTCCGACGGCCGGTGCGCAGCGAGAGGATGCCCGGCGCGCGCTCGCCGCGGGCGAGGCTCCCCGCCGCTGGGGCTCCTGGTACATCGCCGAGCACCGCATCCGCGCCATGAAGGGCTACGCCGGCGACGCGATCTTCCAGAGCTTCGGCAACCCGCTCATCTACCTCTTCGCGCTCGGCGTCGGGCTCGCGAGCCTCGTGCCGCAGGGCGTCGAGGGCGTCAGCTACCTGCAGTACGTGGCCCCCGCGCTCATGGCAGCGGCCGCGATGACCGTGGCCGCGAACGAGACGAGCTATCCGATCCTGCTCGGCTTCAAGTGGAACCCGATCTTCTTCGGCATGAACGCCTCGCCCATCACGGGCGCGCAGATCGTCAACGGCATGTTCATCCACATCGCGCTGCGCACGGTCGTCACGGTCGCGATCTACTGCGGCGTCATCGCCCTGTTCGGCGCGATCACCTCGCCGCTCGGCTGGCTCGCGATCCTCGCGGCCGCCGCCACGGGGCTCGCGATCGGCACGGCGATCTCGAGCTACACCTCGACCATCACGGAGGACCGGGGCCAGATGGCGATGCTGCAGCGCTTCGGCATCACGCCCCTCTTCCTGTTCTCGGGCACGTTCTTCCCGCTCGACCAGCTGCCGACCTTCCTGCAGCCGATCGGATGGATCTCGCCGCTCTGGCACGGCACCGAGCTCGGCCGGGTGCTCACCTACGGCATGGAGGAGCCCGCGTGGCTCACCGCGACGCACGTCGGCTATCTCGTCACCCTCTTCGCGATCGGCCTCTGGGCGACGCGCCGCCACTTCACGAGGAGGCTCGACAAGTGAGCGCGGGCTCCTCGACGACGAGCGCGCCCCTCACCCGGCAGCGCAGCGCCCTGTATGCGGGTAACACCGGAGCGGTCATCCGCCGCGGTCTTCTCGCGACCCGCAGCACGAACTACCTCGTCGTGCTCAGCGGATTCTTCGAGCCCGTCTTCTACCTGCTGTCGCTCGGCATCGGCTTCGGCGCGCTCGTCGGCACCGTGCAGACCTCGACGGGCCAGGAGGTGCCGTACGCGGCGTTCATCGCTCCGGCCCTGCTCGCGGTCTCGGCGATGAACGGCGCCGTCTACGACTCGACCTGGAACGTCTTCTTCAAGCTCAACTACTCGAAGCTCTACCAGGGCATGCTCACGACGAGCCTCGGCCCGCTCGACGTCGCGCTCGGCGAGATCTTCCTCGCCCTCCTGCGCGGCGCGATGTACGCGGTCGGCTTCATGGTCGTCATGCAGCTCTTCGGCCTCAATCTCGCCTGGACGGCCCTGCTCGCCCTGCCCGCGGTGCTGCTCATCGCGTTCGGCTTCGCGAGCCTCGGGATGGCCATCACCAGCTACATGAAGACCTTCCAGCAGATCGAGTGGGTGACCTTCATCATGCTGCCGATGTTCCTGTTCTCGGCGACCTTCTACCCGATCTCCGTCTACCCCGAGCCCATCCAGTGGCTCATCCAGGCGCTCCCGCTGTGGCACGGCGTCGAGCTCGTGCGCGGCCTCACGACCGGGGCCCTGAGCGGCATGATGCTCGTGCACGTCGGCTACTACCTCGTGATGATCGCGATCGGCATCGTGTTCACGACGAACCGCCTGCGCGCGCTCTTCCTGAAGTAGGCGACGGATGCGGACGGCGCCCGCCCCCCTCGCGGGGTGCGGGCGCCGTCCGTCCTCGTGCAGCGGCTCTAGCCGCGGATGACCTGCAGCGCGCGCGCCGTCGCGAGGGCGGCCTCGGCCGCCTCGGCGCCCTTGTCCTCCTTCGAGCCGGGGAGCCCGGCGCGGTCGAGGCCCTGGGCCTCGTTCTCGAGGGTGAGCACGCCGAAGCCGACGGGCTTCCCGGTGTCGAGGGCGACGCGGGTGAGTCCGTCCGTCGCGGCGGAGGAGACGAATTCGAAGTGAGGGGTCCCGCCACGGATGATGACGCCGAGGGCGACCACGGCATCCGCCCCGTTCTCGAGAGCGGCCTTGCTGACGACCGGGAGCTCGAAGGAGCCGGGAGCGGCGTACTCGACGATCGTCGCGCCCGAGGCCTCGAGCACGCGGCGCGCGCCGGCGAGGAGGCCCGCGCTGATCTCGGCGTGCCACTGGCCGGCGACGATCGCGATCGTGAGGCCGGTTCCGTCGACGTTCAGGGTCGGGCTTCCTTCTCCGCTCATGCGCTGCGTCCTTCCATCTGGGCGTACACGGGGGCGGAGGTGATGCTATCCGGAAGGCGGTGGCCCATGCGATCGCGCTTCGCGCTCAGGTAGCCCTGGTTGTCGTCGCCGACGCCGACGAGGAGCGGGACGAGCGAGCTCACCTCGATGCCGTACTGCGTGAGCTGACGCTGCTTCTCCGGGTTGTTCGACAGCAGGCGCACGCGGCTCACGCCGAGGTCGCGGAGCATGTCGCTCGCGGCCTGGTAGTCGCGGCTGTCGGCGGGGAGGCCGAGCGCGAGGTTGGCGTCGAGGGTGTCGTAGCCGTCCTCCTGCAGGCGGTACGCGCGCAGCTTGTTGATGAGGCCGATCCCGCGGCCCTCGTGCCCGCGCATGTAGAGCACGGCGCCGCCCTGGCGCTGGATGACGTCGAGCGCGGCGTCGAGCTGCGGGCCGCACTCGCACTTGAGCGAGCCGAAGGCCTCGCCGGTCAGGCACTCGGAGTGGACGCGCACGATCATGTCGTCGTGGGGCATCCCGCTCACGATCGCGACGTGATCGGCACCGGTCTTGCGGTCGCGGTAGGCGCGCATCGAGAACGGGCCGTGCGTCGTCGGCACGGTCGTGGCGACCTCGAACGAGACGCTCGAGAGCTGCTCGGCGGGGGTGCCGGGGGCGCCGGCGGCGAACTCCTCGCCGGAGTTCAGGTACGCGATGAGGTCGACGATCGTGACGACGACGACGTCCTCCGTGCGACCGAACTCGATGAGCTCGGGCAGGCGCATCATCTCGCCGTCGTCGGCGACGACCTCGCCGATGACCGCGACGGGGCGGAGGCCCGCGAGGCGCATGAGCTCGACGGCGGCCTCGGTGTGGCCGGCGCGCTCGCGCACGCCGCCCTCGACCGCGCGCAGCGGCAGGATGTGGCCGGGCCGGATGAGGCTCGCGGGCGTCGAGGCCGGGTCGGCGAGCACGCGCAGGGTGTGGGCGCGGTCGCGGGCGCTGATGCCGGTCGAGATGCGATCGGCGGCGTCGACGCTGACCGTGTAGGCGGTGCGACGAGGGTCTTCGCTGTTCGAGACCATGAGCGGCAGCTCGAGCGCGTCGGCGAGCTCGTTCGTCATGGGGGCGCACAGGTAGCCGCTCGAGTGCTTGACGGTCCACGCGACCCACTCCTGCGTCGCGAGCTCGGCCGACAGGATGATGTCGCCCTCGTTCTCGCGGCTCTCGTCGTCGGCGACGAGGATGGGCCGGCCCTGCCGCAGCGCGGCGAGCGCTTGGGGAATGGTTCCGATGCTCATGCGGGGATCCTTCCGTCGAGGCGCGCCAGTCGCGCCACGTGTCGAGCGAGGATGTCGGTCTCGATGTTGACGAGGTCGCCGACAGCGCGGCGCCCCAGGGTCGTGCGCTCGAGCGTTTCGGGGATGAGCGAGACCTCGAACCAGTCGTCGCCGGCGGCGCTGACCGTGAGGGAGATGCCGTCGACGGCGATCGAGCCCTTGTCGACGACGAGCGACGCGTGCTCGGGCGCGAGCGAGAAGCGCAGGACGCGCCACGTGCCCTCATCGCGCACGTCGATCACCTCGGCCGTGCCGTCGATGTGACCCTGCACGATGTGCCCGCCGAGGCGGTCGCCGACCGCGGCGGCGCGCTCGAGGTTGACGGTGCGGCCCGCGGCCCACTGGGCGGGGTTCGACATGCGGAGCGTCTGCCCCATGACGTCGGCGGTGAACCAGTCGGGCCCCTGCTCGACGACGGTGAGGCACACGCCGCTCACGCTGATCGAGTCGCCGTGCTTCGCGTCGCTCACGGCGAGCGGACCGCGCACGGTGACGCGGCCGGCGTCGCCGTGCGTCTGCCAGTCGACGATCTCGCCGAGCTCTTCGATGATTCCGGTGAACATTGCGGTTCCTAGCTGTGCGGGGTGGTGGAGTCGGAGTCGCGGGGGAGCGGGCGGCACGTGACGAGCAGGTCGTCGCCGAGCGTCTCGATCGAGCGGATGCTCAGCCGATGCGCCTCCGCCATCGTGGTGACCCCCAGATCGTCGAGGGCCGTGCGCGGCCCGCCGAGCAGCAGGGGCGCGAGGTACACGAGCACCTCGTCGGCGAGCCCGGCGCGGAGGAACGCGCTCGCGAGCGTCGGTCCGCCCTCGACGTAGAGGCGCCTGATGCCGCGGCTCAGCAGGTCGGGGAGCGCTGCGGCGAGATCGCGGTGGCCCACCTCGATGAGGCCGGCGGGGTGCGCGCGGAGGGCGGCATCCGCCGGCACGGGCGTCGTGCCGAAGACCACGGGGATCGGCTGGTGAGGCAGGAGCTCGCCGGCGTCGCCGCGCGCGGTCAGGCTCGGATCGTCGGCGAGCACGGTGCCGGTGCCGACGGCGATCGCGTCGTGCCGCGCACGCTGCTCGTGCACGCGCTGACGGGCGGCGGCGCCGGTGATCCACTGGCTGGTGCCGTCGGCGGCGGCCGCGCGGCCGTCGAGGGTCGACGCCCACTTGACCGTGATGAAGGGGCGGCCGAGGCGCGCGCTCGTGAGCCAGGGGCGAAGGAGCTCCTCCGCCTCGTCGGCGCGCACGCCCTGATCCACGGCGATGCCGGCGGCTCGGAGGCGATCGGCTCCGCCGCCCGCGAGCTCGCTCGGGTCGGCGAGCGCGAAGACGACGCGCGAGACGCCCGCCTCGATGAGCGCCACGGCGCAGGGGCCAGTGCGGCCCGTGTGGTTGCAGGGCTCGAGCGTCACGACGGCGGTGAGGCCGCGAGCGTCGGCGACCTTGCTGAGCGCGTCGACCTCGGCGTGAGCCGTCCCGGCCCCGCGGTGCCAGCCCTCGGCGACGATCGTTCCGTCGGCGTCGAGCAGCACGCACCCGACCTGCGGGTTGTCGCCGACGGCGGGGCCGTGCTCGGCGAGGGAGAGCGCGCGCGCCATCGCGGCGTCGACGCGCGCGGCGTCGAGCGGTGCGGCGGTTGCGGTCATTCCCGGGGCCCTTCGATGAGAATCGGGGCGCATCCGGGGTCGCGGGCGCACGGCAGTGCCGTGCACCGCACTTCTCCCATCCGGACTCTCACCGTCGGTGCTGGAGTTCCACCAGCTCAACCGGGCCGGGCTCGAGAGCTCGACCGCGGGTCGCGGACTATGACCGCCGGCTCGGACTTTCACCGACCCCGAAATGCGTTTCGTGTTCGAGTGTATTGAACGCAGTCAGCCCTGGGTTATTCCCGAACGGCTCCTGAGAACTGTTCGGCGTCATCGTCCGTCACATCGACGATCGTGACGGCGCCCGTCGTCGGATGCGCGGACCCGCCTGCGGAGTCGATGAGCGCGCGGGCGCCGGCCTCGTCGATGATCAGATCGGTGATGAGCCCCGCGGCGAGCGCACCGGAGAGCCCGGGGAGCTTCGAGACGCCCGAGACCACGCAGACGCGGCGGGGGATGCGCCGGAGGACATCGAAGTCCGGTCCGGTCGCGCGCGCGTTCAGCTCGATCCCGTCGGTGGAGCCGTCCGCGCGGAAGAAGACCGTGGCCACGTCGCCGACGACGCCCTGGTCGCTCAAGGTCTGATAGTCCTCCGGGTCGAGGTAGCCGCCGATGTAGACGTGGCTCGGGATGTCCGCGAACGGCGATCCGACGCCGAACAGCGCGATGTCGAGGTGGGTCTGCATGTCGAGCACCCGCCGCATGCTCCGCTCCTTCCAGAGGTGCTCGCGGGTCGCGGGCGAGTCGAAGAAGGCGGGCACGGGGAACTGCTGCAGCCGCGCGGAGTACGACTCGGCGAATCGGCGGAGGATCTCGCTCGCGTAGTCGATCCCGGTGGTGTGGGTGTTGCCGGCGCCGTTGAGCTGCACGATGTCGGAGTTGTGGGTCTCCTTCGGCACCAGGTGGCGGCTGATGGCGCTCATCGTCGAGCCCCACGCGACTCCCATCGCCATGTTGGAGTCGAAGTAGGAGTTGAGAATCCGTGCAGCGCCGCGGGCCACGCGGTCCTGCCGATCGACGTCCGAGGAGCCGATGGGAACGGGGATGACGTGCGCTGAGACTCCGAATCGACGGGCGATGTCCTGCTCCCAGCGCGTCGAGAGCTCGAACGGCGAGCGGATGCGGATGTCGACCAGGCCGGTCTCCTTCGCATAGGAGATCAAGCGGGAAACCGAGGATCTCGAAGTCTTCAGCTCGCGGGCGATCGCCTCCATCGTGAGGTCCTGCATGTAGTACAGATGCGCCGCGCGGAGCGCGTCCCGCATGCGTCCGGAGGGCTGCGCGGTCGTCGCCATCGGAACCTCAGCATCTCTGCACGTTTGTGCAATGGAGTTGGTCGATCGTTCGCGATCGACACAGGATTATCCCACCGCCGACTCGCCGTCGGCTGGATCGAGGAAGAGCCCAACCGATGCCGACACAGAAGTCGTCCCCCGCCCGCTCGACCGTCACCGCGCTGCGCGACCGGCCCACGGCCGACGTCGTCATCATCGGCGCGGGGATCAACGGGATCGCGACCTTCCGGGATCTCGCGCTCAACGGCGTGGACGTCGTCCTCATCGAGCGCGACGACTACGTGGCGGGCGCCTCGGCCGCGAGCTCGCACATGGTGCACGGCGGCATCCGCTACCTCGAGAACGGCGAGTTCCGGCTCGTTCAGGAGTCGGTGCACGAGCGCAACGCGCTGCTCCGACTCGCCCCGCACTACGTCCGTCCGCTGCGGACGACCATCCCGATCTTCTCGACCTTCTCGAGCCTGCTGTCCGCCCCCCTCAAGTTCGTGGGCGTCAAGGGCGGAGCGAAGAAGGAGCGCGGGGCGCTCATCATCAAGGTCGGCCTGACGATCTACGACACCTTCTCGCGCGACGGCGGCCGGGTGCCCCGCCATCAGTTCCGCAGCGCCGCCGCCTCCAAGCGCGAGCTGCCGAAGCTGCGCGACGACGTGAAGTGGACGGCCACCTACTACGACGCCTCCATGCACGACCCGGAGCGCCTCGCGCTCGACGTGCTCAACGACGGCCTGGCGGCCGGTTCGAACGCGCGCGCCGCCAACTACGTCGAGGCCGTCGGCATGACGGAGACCGGCGGCGTGAGGATGCGCGACGTCGTCTCCGGCGACGAGTTCGACATCGCCGCGAAGCTCGTCGTCAACGCCTCGGGCCCGTGGACGGACCAGACCAACGAGGCGCTCGGCCAGCCCTCGCGGTTCATGGGCGGCACGAAGGGCTCGCACATCGTGCTCGACCACCCCGAGCTGCTGGAGGCCTGCAACGGCCGCGAGATCTTCTTCGAGTTCACCGACGGCCGCATCGTGCTCATCTACCCGCTCAAGGGCCGCGTGCTCGTGGGCACGACGGACCTCGCGCACGACATGACGCAGCCCATCCGGTGCACCGACGAGGAGGTCGACTACTTCTTCGATCTCGTCAAGCACGTCTTCCCGAGCATCCAGGTCGAGCGGTCGCAGATCGTCTTCCGCTTCTCGGGCGTGCGCCCGCTGCCGCGGCAGGACGCCGACTCGACCGGCCAGATCTCGCGCGACTACCGCATCGAGAAGGGCGAGCGCGGCGGCGTGCCGGTGCTCAGCCTCGTCGGCGGCAAGTGGACGACCTTCCGCGCCCTCGGCGAGCAGCTCTCGGACGAGGTCATGACGGCGCTCGGGCGCTCGCGCTCCGTGAGCACCGACGGTCGGCTCATCGGCGGCGCCGTCGGCTACCCGACGACCGACGCCGAGCGCTCGACGTGGCTCCAGCAGCACGGATCCGCCATCGGTCGCGACCGCGCCTCGACCCTCCTCGACCGCTACGGCACGAGCGCGGAGAGCCTCATCGCCCGCATCGCCGCCGGCACGGATGCCCCGCTGACGTCGGCACCCGCGTACTCGCGGCTCGAGCTGCAGCACCTCGTCGAGACCGAGCAGGTCGTCCGACTCGTCGACGTCGTCCTCCGGCGCACGTCGATGGCGTTCACGGGCGCCGTGACTTCGGCGGTGCTCGACGAGCTCGCCGACGTCGTCGGCGAGGTGCTCGGGTGGGACGACGAGCAGCGTCGCGCCGAGCGCGCGGCCGCCGCCGACTACCTCGCCGACCACCACGGTGTGGACGTCGATCATCCGCAGGAGGCTCGCTAGAGCATCCTGACCCCCGTACCCCCACCGCCGGGAACTGCGCATCCCCCTCCCAGCCACCGCGACGAGCACCGATGCCCGCCGCGGAACCGCTCGATGATCCCCATCACCGAGCACCCTCCGACCGGAACCGCGGTCGGGGATCCACCCTGAACAGAGGAACAAGTCAACGTGGACAATCTCGCAGTGGTCTTCCTGTCGGAAGTCGTCGGCACCGCCATGCTGCTCCTGCTCGGAGCCGGTGTCGTCGCCAACGCCGTGCTCATCAAGAACAAGGGCTTCGGCGGCGGCTTCCTGATGATCAACTTCGGCTGGGGCCTCGCGGTCTTCGCCGGTGTGACCGTCTCCTACGCCTCCGGCGCGCACCTCAACCCGGCCGTCACGATCGGTCTCGTCACCAACGGCGCGACCGAGTTCGGCCAGGGCGTGCCCGTCAATCTGCTGACGATCCTCGCCTACATGGGCGCTCAGCTCATCGGTGCGTTCATCGGTGCGACGCTCGCCTTCCTCGCCTACAAGAAGCACTTCGATGAGGAGCCCGACGCCGGCACCAAGCTCGCCGTGTTCTCGACGGGCCCGGCCATCCGCAGCTACGGCTGGAACCTCGTCACCGAGATCGTCGGCACCTTCGTGCTCGTCTTCGTCGTCATCGGCTTCGGTCGCGCCGAACCGGGCGCCGGTCTCGCCGCCCTCGGCGCGCTGCCCGTCGCCCTGCTCGTCGTCGGCATCGGCGCCTCGCTCGGTGGCCCCACGGGCTACGCCATCAACCCTGCTCGTGACCTCGGCCCGCGCCTCGCGCACGCCGTGCTGCCCATCAAGGGCAAGGGCTCGAGCGACTGGTCGTACGCGTGGGTGCCGGTCGTCGGCCCCCTGATCGGTGGCGCTCTCGCCGGCCTCGCGGCCATCCCGTTCCTGCCCGTCCTCTAGGGCGGCCACGCAGCACTCATGAACACCGGCTCACGCCGGACCCGATAACGAAGGAGTTATACCGCTCATGGCTAACTACGTACTGGCGATCGACCAGGGCACGACCAGCACCCGCGCGATCATCTTCGACCAGAAGGGCTCGATCGTCTCGACCGGGCAGCTCGAGCACGAGCAGATCTTCCCGAAGGCCGGCTGGGTCGAGCACGACCCGATGGAGATCTGGGGCAACACCCGCGAGGTCATCGGCTCGGCGCTGTCGAAGGCGAACCTGACGCGCCACGACATCGCCGCCGTCGGCATCACCAACCAGCGCGAGACCGCGGTGGTGTGGGACCGCAACACCGGCAAGCCCGTCTACAACGCCATCGTCTGGCAGGACACCCGCACGCAGTCGATCGTCGACCGCCTCGCGGCTGACGGCGGCGTCGAGCGGTTCAAGCAGAAGGTCGGCCTCCCGCTCGCGACGTACTTCTCGGGCACGAAGATCGTCTGGATCCTCGAGAACGTCGAGGGCGCCCGCGAGGCCGCCGACCGCGGCGACCTCATGTTCGGCACGACCGACACGTGGGTCCTCTGGAACCTCACCGGCGGCACCGACGGCGGCGTGCACGCGACCGACGTCACGAACGCCTCGCGCACGATGTTCATGGACCTCGAGACCCTCCAGTGGGATCACGGGATCCTCGAGGCTTTCAACGTCCCCGCGTCGATGCTCCCCGAGATCCGCTCCTCCTCCGAGGTGTACGGGACCGTGCACAGCAGCTCGCTGCTGCGCGAGGTCCCGGTCGCGGGCATCCTGGGCGACCAGCAGGCCGCCACGTTCGGTCAGGCGGCGTTCGACGCCGGCGAGTCGAAGAACACGTACGGCACGGGCAACTTCCTCATCTTCAACACGGGTGAGGAGATCGTCCACTCCAAGAACGGCCTGCTGACGACGCTCGGCTACAAGCTCGGCGACGCCAAGCCGCACTACGCGCTCGAGGGCGCCATCGCGGTGACCGGCTCGCTCGTGCAGTGGGTGCGCGACAACCTCGGCCTCATCAAGGACGCCCCCGAGATCGAGACGCTCGCCAAGACGGTCGACGACAACGGCGGCGCCTACTTCGTGCCGGCGTTCTCGGGTCTGTTCGCCCCGTACTGGCGGTCGGATGCCCGTGGTGCGCTCGTGGGCCTCACCCGCTACGTGAACAAGGGCCACATCGCCCGCGCCGTGCTCGAGGCGACCGCCTTCCAGACCCGCGAGGTGCTGGATGCGGTCAACGCCGACTCGGGCGTCGACCTGACCGAGCTCAAGGTCGATGGCGGCATGATCGCGAACAACACGCTCATGCAGTTCCAGGCCGACATCCTCGGCGTGCCGGTCGTCCGTCCGGTGGTCGCGGAGACCACCGCGCTCGGCGCGGCCTACGCCGCGGGTCTCGCGGTCGGCGTGTGGGGCTCGCTCGACGAGCTGCGCGCCAACTGGCAGGAGGACTCGCGCTGGACGCCCAACATGGACGACTCCGAGCGCGAGCGCCAGCTGCGCAACTGGAAGAAGGCCGTCACGAAGACGTTCGACTGGGTCGACGACGACGTGAACTAGCAGTCCGTCCCGCGCGAGCGGGTCGGGTATGCGGCTCAGCTGAGCCGCCGCGGCCGTGGTAGGGCCGCACGAGGGGCGGGGCGCGCGCAGGCGCCCCGCCCCTTCCGCGTGCGCGGGGGCCGCGCTGCACGCCGGCGCCGCACGCCCGCGCCGCCGGGCCGCGCGCCCGCGCCGCCGCGCCGCGCGCGCCTGCCACCACCGCTCATGCGGGCGTGCAGGTTCTCAGGAGATCCAGCGGCGGCGAATGCGCCTGTACGGACGGTTCACCGTGGCACTGCCCGTACTCCTGCGAAGTGGCACGCGCCTCCTCCACCTCGGCGGGGTCGGCGCGCCGATCACCGTTCCGGCTCGGCTGGTCACGGGATCCGGCCGACGTCGGCGATAGTGCGCCCGTGTTCGCTCTCGACCCCCGGCGCGTCTACTCGCGCCACGACATGCTCGCCCGCACCGGTCGGCGGGGGCTCGCCAGGGCGCTCGCCGACGGCTCGGTGATCCGCGCACGGCGCGATACTTACGTCAGTCGCTGGATGCCCGAGCCGCTTCGCCGCGCCGCCACCGTCGGCGGTCGGCTGACCTGCGTGTCCGCGCTCTCGTTGCTGGGATGCTTCGAGCCGCCCGGTGCCGCCCTCCACGTTCACGTTCCCCCGCAGGCGGCCCGCCTCCGGGAGCCCGACGGAACCCCTCGACGGTCGACGAGCGCGGACCTCGTGCTCCACTGGGCTCGCGTCGGCCCGCCGTCGAACGGCCTGATCCTTCCAGCGGCGAACTCCGTGCACCACCTTCTGCGCTGTCAGCCCCGGTCCATGGTCATCGCCGTGCTCGACAGCGCCCTCCGACTCTCCGTCATCGATCTCGCTCAGCTCGATCGGCTCGCGGCGGCAGCGCCACGGCGCCTTCGGCTCGCTGTCGAAGACCTCGACTTCCGCAGCGAATCGGGGATCGAGTCACTCGTTCGCGTGGCCCTGCGCGACGCCGGTCTGCATGTCGCCTGCCAAGTCGTCGTCCCCGGTGTCGGCAGGGTCGATCTCCTGGTGGAGTGGCGTGTCATCGTCGAAGTCGACGGGCGGCGCTGGCACGCGGGGGAGCAGGCGCGCGACTACTGGCGGGATCTCGAGCTTGCTCGCCGCGGTTATGTGGTCGTGCGCGTCGACTACCGGTTGGTCGTCTCTCGACTCGACTCGGTCGTCGCGGCGGTGCTCCGCGCGTCCAGTCGAGCGAGACCGGTCGGCGTGCACGTTCTCAGGAGAAGCGGCGTCGGCTGAGTCCTCGCAGGCGCGATCAAGCGGAGTCACGACCAGAACTCCTGAGAACCTGCACGATGCGGGCAGCGCGATCGAGTCGGGCGCTCGGGCGGCGCGGCCAGCTGCGGCCGGGCGCGACGCGCGGTTCAGCGCGCGGCGACAGCCGCGGGCAGCTCGAGCAGCGACGTGAGGCGCACGACTCCGGGCGGAACGACGCCCGCCTCCACCGGCACCCCGAGCGCCTCGAGCGGCCGCTCGAGCCAGAGGCCGAGCATCCCGGCCGCGTCCGCCCCGGCGGCGTCGGTGCGGAGCCGATCGCCGACGTACGCGCACGACGCGACCGGCACCCCGAAAGCCGCGGCGGCGAGCGCGAAGATGGCCGCCTCCGGCTTCGCGACGCCGACCTCTCCCGACGCGATGACGTGCGACATCCGGTCGGCGAGCCCGATTGCCTCGAGCTTCTCCGTCTGGAAGACGAGGTCGCCGTTCGTGATGACCCCGAGACGGATGCCCGGCACGGCGCGCTCGAGAGCGTCGAGCGCCGGCAGCACGTCGTCGAAGAGGCTCCACGACGCGCGGTAGCCGACCATGTACCGGTCGAACCAGGCGAGCGCCTCGTCCGGCGTCGGCGCGATGCCGAAGGGCGCGAGGAACCCGCGCGCCCGCTCGCGACGCTGTTCGATGAAGTCGATCTCGCTGCGGAGCCAGCGCCCGTAGTGGTGCTCCTCGAGGTCGCGCCAGCGCCGCAGCTCGTCGGCGTCGTCGGCCGCCGCGACCGCGCCGCCGGCCTCCGCCCGCGCCCGCGCGAGCCCGACCGCGACGGCGCGCGAGTGCGCCATCAGGCAGTCGTCGAGGTCGAAGAGCATGACGCGGATGCTCGACCGCAGCTCGCTCGTCACGCGAGCACCGGCCACCGGTCGATGGCCTCCACCGTGCCGAGGTCCGCGCGGCGCAGCTCGGCGTGCCAGCCCGGAGGGTGCGAGCCGTCGCGGTCGACGACGTCGCAGGGGCCGTAGCCCGCCCACCGGAATCCCGCCGCTCGTGCGGCGTGCGCCGAGCCGATGTTGCCCTCCACGCACTCCCAGCGCAGCGCGCTCACGTCGTGCTCCGGCCCGAGCACCCACTCCACGAGGGCGCGCAGCGCCTCGGCCATGTACCCGTGCCCGCGGTGCTCGGCGCCCATCCAGTACCCCACGTACCCCCGGCGGCGCTGCCACGAGACGACGCCCATGAGCTCGCTCCCGCCGGCGGGGCGCAGCGCGAGGACCGCCTCCGTGCCGTCGTGCCAGGAGGCGGGCACGAACTCCTCGACGAACGTCCGCGCATCTTCCGTCGTGTACGGCACGGGCACGGTCGTCCACCGCTGCAGCTCCGGGTCCTGGCAGTGCCGGAAGACCGCGGGCACGTCGGCTGCGACGGGCGTCGACAGCACGAGGCGCGGCGTCCGCAGCACGACCGGCTTCATGCGCGGGGCAGGAATCCGACGGCGTCGTACACGCGGGCGAGCGTAGCGTCCGCGATGGCGGATGCCCGGCCCGCGTTGATCGCGAGCAGCCGGTCGAGCTCGGCCGGGTCGTCGAGCAGCTCGAGCGTGCGCTCGCGGATCGGCCGCAGCTCCTCCACGACGGCCTCGGCCACCGCGCCCTTGAGCGCCCCGTACTGCAGTCCGTCGAACTCGGCCTCGACCTCGGCGACCGAGCGCCGGGTCACGATCGCGAGGATCGACAGCAGGTTCGACACCCCCGGCTTCTCGGCCGGGTCGTACCGCACGACGCCCTCGGAGTCGGTGACGGCCGACTTGATCTTCTTCGTCAGGGCCTTGTCGTCGTCGAGCATCCAGAGGATCCCGGCGGGGCTCTCGCCCGACTTCGACATCTTCGACCCCGGGTTCTGCAGGTCGTAGATCTTCGCGGTCTCCTTCAGGATCCGCACCTCGGGCACGACGAGCGTGTCGCCGAAGCGCGAGTTGAACCGCGTCGCGAGGTCGCGCGTGAGCTCGATGTGCTGTCGCTGGTCCTCGCCGACGGGCACGACGACCGCGTCGTAGAGCAGGATGTCGGCCGCCTGCAGGATCGGGTAGGTGAACAGTCCGACCGAGGCCACGTCGAGTCCGCCGCGCGCCGACTTGTCCTTGAACTGCGTCATGCGCGACGCCTCGCCGTAGCCCGTGATCGTGTTGAGCACCCACGCGAGCTGCGCGTGCGCCGGCACGTGCGACTGCACGAAGAGGGTCGAGTGCTCGGGGTCGATGCCCGCGGCGATGTACTGGGCGGCCGTGCGGCGGGTCCGCTCGCGCAGCTCCGCCGGATCCTGCGGCACCGTGATCGCGTGCAGGTCGACGACGCAGAAGACGGCGTCGTGGGTCGCCTGCATCTCGCGCCACTGCAGCAGCGCTCCGGCGTAGTTGCCGAGGTGCAGGCTCGCGGCCGAGGGCTGCATGCCCGAGAACAGGCGGGGTGCGGTCATGTGCGGTTCCTCACGAAGATTCGAAGCGGCGGATGCTCGGCCGGAGCAGAGCGTCAGAGCTCGTAGTCGACGACCACGGGCGCGTGGTCGCTCCAGCGCGTGTCCCACGAGGGCGCGCGGTCGATCGCGTAGCCGGTCACGGCGGCCGCGAGCGCCGGGGTCGCGACGTGGTAGTCGATGCGCCAGCCGGTGTCGGTGTCGAACGCCTTCCCGCGCTGCGACCACCAGGTGTACGGCCCCTCGACCTCGCCGGCCTGCGCGCGCCCGACGTCGACCCACCCGAGCCCGGTGCCGGTCGTGCCGTCGTTGCACTCGACCGTCTCGCCGGCGGGGCCGAAGAAGCGGTCGAAGTAGGCGCGCTCGCGCGGCAGGAAGCCCGCGCTCTTGCGGTTGCCCCGCCAGTTCCTGATGTCGAGCTCGCGGTGGCCGACGTTGAGGTCGCCGACGACGAGCGCGTACTCGCTGTGGGCGGAGAGCTGCGGCAGGCGCTCCTCCATCGCGTCGAGGAAGCGGAACTTCTCGACCTGCTTGGGGGTGTCGACCTCGCCCGAGTGCACGTAGCAGCTGACGACCGTGATCGGCACGTCGCCGACGTCCAGGTCGGCCTCGAGCCAGCGCCCGGCGGAGTCGAAGTCCTCGTCGCCGAGCTCGACGCGGTGGGCGTGGATGGGCCAGCGGGTCGCGATCGCGACCCCTGCGCGGCCCTTCGCGGTCGCGGCGTCGTGCAGGACCGTCCAGCCCTCTCCGAGCAGCCCCGTGACGTCCTCGGTGGATGCCCGTACCTCCTGCAGAGCGAGGATGTCGACGTCGCGCTGCGCGAGCCACTCGCCCATGCCCTTGCGGTACGCGGCACGGATGCCGTTGACGTTGACGGAGGCGATGCGGACCGGATTCGGCATGCCACCATCCTAGGTTCGGCCGCCGACGTCGAATCGCCGACGAGCTGCCGCCTCAGCCCCCCGCTGCGGCTCGTCCGCGGTCGGCGCCGTCCTCGCGGACGCGCTCCTTCTCGCGCTCCCGCGCCGCGCGCCTCCGCTCGCGACGCATCCGATGCCGCGCCCAGAATCCGTCCGGCTCCGGCCCGTCGTGGGCGGCCACGAGCGCTCGCGCCGTCTCGAGTCGCCGCTCGGCGACGCGTGCGTCGAGCACGAGTCCGGCATCCCGCACCGTGACGGCGATCCATGCCGCCGAGACGAGGATGACCTGGCAGACCAGGTTGAAGAAGATCAGCAGACCGATGATCACGGCGAACGACGCGAGAAGCGGGTTCGACGTCGCGCCGCCCAGCAGCGCGGACCCGAGCACCTTGAGGACCCCCAGGAGAGCGGCGCCGATGAGCACCCCCGAGCGCAGAAGGGGGATCGGGATGCGCAGGCCCGCGAGGACGCGGAACAGCGCGGCGAGCACGACGACATCGAGCGCGAACATGATCGCGAGCGACACGATCCGCGAGAGGACGGTCGCCGCGACCGTCTCGCTCAGGCCGAGCGCGCCGAGCACGAGGTCGGTCGCCTGCGTGCCGACGACCGTGAGGAGGGCGGAGACGATCAGCAGCGCGCCGAATCCGAGGGCGATGACGAGGTCCTTCAGCCGCTGGACGATCACGTTCCCCTCGGCGGGCGGCAGGTCGAAGAGCACGCGCACCGCGTCCCGGGCCGACGCGAGCCAGCCGAGCGCCGTGACGAGCAGGCCGATGAGCGCGAGCGAGCCCGTCCACGTGAACGCCGCCGTGTCGAGCAGGTCGTCCGGGTCGATCGCGCCGTCGCCGACCCCCGTGTCGATGAGGCCCGGCACCGCATCGGCGAGCACGCGGATGACCGTGGTGCGCAGTCCCAGATCTTCCGAGATGATCGCGCCCGCGATCGAGAACCCGACCCAGAGCGCGGCGAAGACCGAGAAGATCGCCGAGTAGGCGAGCCCCGAGGCGAGGATCGGCCCGCGCTCGCGGCCGTAGTGCTGGAAGACCCGCACCGGCTTCGTGCGCATCACACGGGCGACGAGCGCCTTGGCGCGCTCTACGGCGCTCGGCGAGTCGGGGGCGGGAGAGTCGACCTCGGGTGGTTCGTGGGGCGTCGGTCCGGGCATCCCGACACCCTAACGAGCCGATCCGGGAGGGCGTGCGCGGATCCTCAGGCTCACCTCAGTCGGCGGAGCGACAGGGAACGGGAGAGGGCCCCGGGGGAGCATCCCCGGGGGAGCATCCCCGGGGCCCTCGATCGGCGCGTTCGCGACGCGCCGTCCGTCGTTACGGCTTGCCGCGCAGGATCGCCTGCTTGACCTCGGCGATCGCCTTCGTGACCTCGATGCCGCGAGGGCACGCCTCGGAGCAGTTGAAGGTCGTGCGGCAGCGCCACACGCCCTCCTTGTCGTTGAGGATGTCGAGCCGCACCTGGGCGGCCTCGTCGCGGCTGTCGAAGATGAAGCGGTGCGCGTTCACGATCGCGGCCGGGCCGAAGTACTGGCCGTCCGTCCAGAACACGGGGCACGACGAGGTGCACGCGGCGCACAGGATGCACTTCGTGGTGTCGTCGAAGCGCGCGCGCTGCTCGATCGTCTGCAGGCGCTCCTTCTCGGGCTTCGAGCTCGCGATGAGGAACGGCTGCACCTGGCGGTACGACTCGAAGAAGGGCTCCATGTCGACGATGAGGTCCTTCTCGAGCGGCAGGCCCTTGATCGCCTCGACGTAGATCGGCTTCGTGATGTCGAGATCCTTGATGAGGGTCTTGCACGCGAGACGGTTGCGGCCGTTGATGCGCATGGCGTCCGAGCCGCAGATGCCGTGGGCGCACGAGCGGCGGAAGGCGAGCGTGCCGTCCTGGTCCCACTTGATCTTGTGCAGCGCGTCGAGCACGCGGTCGGTCGAGTACATCTCGACGTCGAAGTCCTGCCAATAGGGCTCGGCGTCCTTCTCGGGGTCGAACCGGCGCACGATGAGGGTGACGGTGAAGGCCTGGACGGCGCCGACCTCCTGCGCGGGAGACTCGGGGGCGGTCGTGGCCATCAGTACTTCCTCTCCATGGGCTGGTAGTGCGTGATCGTGACGGGCTTCCAATCCATGCGGATGTGGTCCTCCGGGTTGGCCGAGTGCAGGTCGCCCGTGAGGTAGGCCATCGTGTGCTGCATGTAGTCGGCGTCGTTGCGGTCGGGGTAGTCGTCGCGCATGTGGCCGCCGCGGCTCTCCTTCCGGTTGCGCGCCGAGAACACGACGACCTCGGCGATGTCGAGCAGGAAGCCCAGCTCGATCGCCTCGAGGAGGTCGGTGTTGAAGCGCTTGCCGCGGTCCTGGATGCCGATGTTCAGGTAGCGGTCGCGCAGCTCCTGGATCGTCCTGGTGACGCTCCCGAGGCTCTCCTCGGTGCGGAACACCTGCGCGTTCTTGTCCATCTCCTCCTGCAGCGTCTTCCGCAGCGGGGCGAGGCGCTCGGGGCCGTCGGCCACGCGGAGGCGCTCGACGAGCTCGCGGACCTCCTTCGCCGGGTCCTCCGGCAGGGGAGCGAAGTCGGCGGAGTTGGCGTACTCGACGGCGTAGCGGCCGGCGCGCTTGCCGAACACGTTGATGTCGAGGAGCGAGTTCGTGCCGAGGCGGTTCGAGCCGTGCACCGAGACGCACGCGCACTCGCCGGCGGCGTAGAGGCCCTTGATGACGGTCTCGTTGTCGGCGAGGACCTCGGCCTTGATGTTGGTGGGGATGCCACCCATCGCGTAGTGGGCGGTCGGCATGACCGGCACGGGCTCGTGGACGGGGTCGACGCCGAGGTAGGTGCGGGCGAACTCGGTGATGTCGGGGAGCTTGGTCTCGAGGACCTCCGCGCCGAGGTGCGTGCAGTCGAGCAGCACGTAGTCCTTGTTGGGGCCGGCGCCGCGACCCTCAGCGACCTCCTGGACCATGCAGCGCGAGATGATGTCGCGCGGCGCGAGGTCCTTGATCGTCGGCGCGTAGCGCTCCATGAACCGCTCGCCGCTCGCATTGCGCAGGATGGCGCCCTCTCCGCGGGCGCCCTCGGTGAGCAGGATGCCCAGACCCGCGAGCCCGGTCGGGTGGAACTGGAAGAACTCCATGTCCTCGAGCGGGATGCCCTTGCGCCAGATGATCCCGACGCCGTCGCCCGTGAGGGTGTGCGCGTTCGAGGTCGTCTTGTAGATCTTGCCGAAGCCGCCGGTCGCGAAGACCACGCTCTTGGCGTGGAAGACGTGGAGGTCGCCGGTCGCGAGCTCGTACGCGACGACGCCCGCGGCGCGGCGCTCGCCGTCGACCTCGCTCAGCAGCAGGTCGAGCACGTAGAACTCGTTGTAGAAGTCGATGCCGAGCTTGACGCAGTTCTGGAACAGCGTCTGCAGGATCATGTGCCCCGTGCGGTCGGCGGCGTAGCAGGCGCGACGCACGGGCGCCTTGCCGTGGTCGCGCGTGTGGCCGCCGAAGCGGCGCTGGTCGATCTTGCCGTCGGGCGTGCGGTTGAAGGGCAGACCCATGTTCTCGAGATCGATGATCGCGTCGATGGCCTCCTTCGCGAGGATCTCCGCCGCGTCCTGGTCGACGAGGTAGTCGCCGCCCTTGACGGTGTCGAAGGTGTGCCACTCCCAGCTGTCCTCCTCGACGTTCGCGAGGGCGGCGGCCATGCCGCCCTGCGCGGCGCCCGTGTGCGAGCGCGTCGGGTACAGCTTGGAGATGACGGCGGTCTTCGCGTTCGGGCCGGCCTCGATGGCGGCGCGCATGCCGGCGCCGCCGGCGCCGACTATGACGACGTCGAACTGGTGGTGGTGGACCGCGGACGCGGTCGGGGTCATGGTGGTCTCAGTGCTCAAGGGAATGTCTCCGCGGTGTCAGGGGTCGAGCGCTCAGGTGTCGAGCGATCAGAGCGTCGAGCAGAAGGAGGCGACGAACTCGGGGTCCGCGCCGGCCGGACACGGATCGAAGGTGTAGATGACGAGCGTGCCGAGGATCAGCAGCACGGCCGTCGACGCCGCGAGCGCGAAGTGGAGCGCCGAGCGCACCTTGGGCTTCGTCACGTAGTCGTTCACGAGGGTCCGCATGCCGTTCGCGCCGTGGATGAGCGCGAGCCAGAGCAGCAGCGTGTCCCACACGATCCAGAACGGGTCGGTGAGCTTGCCCGCGACGAAGGCGAAGTCGATCTGCTTCACGCCCTCGCCGGCGACGAGGTTGACGAAGAGGTGGCCGAAGATGAGCACGACGAGGACGACCCCCGAGGCGCGCATGTACATCCAGCCCCACTTCTCGAGGTTCATGCCCCGGCGGGTGCGTGCGGTCGAGGTGCGGGGTGCGTCAATGGTCGTCATGATCAGCCTCCGAACACGGCGATGAGGTGGCGGGGGGTGAACGCGGCCATGAGCACGGCCCACACGCCCAGCACGGTCCAGAACAGCGCGCGCTGGTGGCGGGTGCCGACCGACCAGAAGTCGACCAGGATGATCCGCAGCCCGTTGAGGGCGTGGAAGATGATCGCCGCGACGAGGGCGAGCTCGCCGAGGCCCATGATCGGCGTCTTGTACGCGCCGATGACCTCGTCGTACGCCTCGGGGCTGACGCGGATGAGCGCCGTGTCGAGGATGTGGACGAGCAGGAAGAAGTAGATCGCCACACCGGTGATGCGGTGCAGGACCCAGGACCACATGCCTTCGCGGCCGCGGTAGAGCGTTCCGGCGATGACGGGCGGTCGGGGGGCGGGCACGGTCAGGGGCGCCGACGAGCTGCTCGCTCCGGCTCCCGCTACCTTCGCTGGCACGAGAAACCCTCCTCAGGGCAAGGACGACGGGCGCAGTGAACTGCGTCCTTGAACTCCGATGAATACCGGTCTCGACTGGTGGCCGCCGATGCTCTCCATCCTACGTCGAGATTTCTGAGTGCTTCCGCCCCGCGCGCTAGGGTGACCGGCATGCGCCAACTCGAGGGAGCACTGCCCGATTTCCACGCGATCATCCCGGCGGGCGGGGTCGGCTCGAGGCTCTGGCCGCTCTCCCGCGCCGAGGCGCCGAAGTTCCTCCACGACCTCACCGGCACCGGCCGGACGCTCCTCCGCGAGACGTGGGAGCGCATCCTGCCCCTCACCGGCAGCGACCGCATCATGGTCGTCACCGGTCGTGCCCACCGCGCCGCGGTGGAGAAGCAGCTACCCGAGCTCACGCACGCGAACATGGTGCTCGAGTCGGAGCCGAAGGAGTCGTCGGCCGCGATCGGCCTCGCGGCGGCGATCCTGCATCGGCGGAACCCCGAGGTCATCGTCGGCTCGTTCGCCGCCGACCACGTCATCACCGACGCCGAGCGCTTCCGCCGCACGGTCGCCGAGGCCGTCGCGGTCGCCCGCACCGGGCTCATCACGACGATCGGCATCACGCCGCTCGAGCCGTCGATCGGCTTCGGGTACATCCACTGCGGCGCCCCGCTCGACATCGAGGGCGCCCCGCATGCCGAGCTCGTCGACCGTTTCGTCGAGAAGCCCGACCTCGAGACCGCGACGCAGTACGTCCGCTCGGGCGACTACCTCTGGAACGCGGGCATGTTCATCTCGCGCGCCGACCGACTCCTCGACCAGCTCGCCCGCACGCAGCCCGAGCTGCATGAGGGCCTCGTCGAGATCGCCGCCGCGTGGGACACGGATGCGCGCGACGACGTCGTCGACGCGATCTGGCCGATGCTCTCGAAGATCGCGATCGACTACTCGGTGGCCGAGCCCGCCGCGGAGGCCGGGCGCCTCGCGGTCGTCCGCGGCGACTTCCCGTGGGACGACGTCGGCGACTTCTCCTCGCTCGCGAAGCTCCTGTCGGGCGGCCGGCCGGGCGACCTCGCGATCCTGGGGGAGGGCGCGCGCGTCCTCGCCGACTCCTCGAGCGGCGTCGTCGTGAGCCAGAGCCCGCGCCTCATCTCCCTCATCGGCGTCACCGACATCGTCGTCGTCGATACCCCGGACGCCCTGCTGGTCACGACGCGCGAGCATGCGCAGCGCGTCAAGGCAGTCGTCGACGCGATCAAGTCGGCCGGGCGCAACGACCTCCTCTAGTGCCGATGAGGGGCGGGGCGGATGCGCCTCGCGCCGCGCACCCTCTGCTCATTCGCGCACGTGGCCGCGCATCCACCGGTCGGAAGCCCGGATTTCCGCGGGATTTCGCCCTCGTCGCAGTTCCGTAACGCTTGCGTCACCGGGGCCGAAAGGCACTGCTGAGCAGGGATCACCAGCGCTAACGTAAAGCGCAACCACCCCAGCGCCCCCGCTGGGCCCTGCTTTCTGGAGGACACAGTGACGTTCACTTCCCGCAAGACCGCGTTCAGCGGTCTCGCCCTCATCGGCGCGAGCGCGCTCCTGCTCGCCGGCTGCGCCGCAGCGCCCGAGGAGGAGACCCCGGGCGCCACGCCCACCGACGAGGCCCCCGACTTCTACCCCTGCATGGTCTCGGACGCGGGCGGCTTCGACGACAAGTCGTTCAACCAGGCCGGCTTCACCGGCCTCGAGGACGCCGCCAACGACCTCGGCGTCGAGTTCAACGCCGTCGAGTCGGCCGACGAGAACGCCTACGGCCCCAACGTCTCGAGCCTCGTGGACGAGGGCTGCGACCTGATCGTCACGGTCGGCTTCCTCCTCGCCGAGGCGACGATCGAGGCGTCGACGGCCAACCCCGACATCAACTTCGCCATCATCGACGAGTTCGTCGAGGGCGAGAACGTCAAGCCGATCCAGTTCAACACCGTCGAGGCGGCGTTCCTCGCCGGCTACGCGGCCGCGAGCTACTCGCAGACCGGCTTCGTCGGCACCTTCGGCGGCATCCAGATCCCGCCGGTCACGATCTTCATGGACGGCTTCGTCCAGGGCGTCGAGTACCACAACGAGGTCAAGGGCACGAGCGTCCAGGCCCTCGGCTGGGACTTCGACGCGCAGACCGGCGCGTTCACCGGCGGCTTCGCCCCGGGCACCGAGGCGCTCACGACGGCCCAGGGCCTCATCGACCAGAACGTCGACGTGCTCATGCCCGTCGGCGGTCCGATCTACCAGAGCGCCGCGGAGGCCATCCGCGACTCCGGCCGTGAGATCGCCCTCATCGGCGTCGACTCCGACGTCTACGAGACCGACCCCTCGGTCGCCGACCTGCTGCTCACGTCGGTTCTGAAGAACATCTCGGTCGGCGTCTACGACGTCACGACCGGTGCTGCTGAGGGCAACTTCGACAACGCCCCGTTCGTCGGGACGCTCGAGAACGGCGGCCTCGGCCTCGCTCCGTTCCACGACTTCGAGTCGAAGGTCAGCCCCGACCTCGCCGCGGAGCTCGAGGAGGTCACGGCCGGCATCATCGACGGCTCGATCGAGGTCACCTCGCCGGCGTCGCCCGGTCAGTAGTCCGAACCGGAATCACCCGGGGGAGGCCAGCGCTGCTGGCCTCCCCCGGTCCCGTTTCCGGGGCAGCGCGGGCCTCGCGCGCACCACCCCTGATCTGCTCAGATGCGCAGATCGCTGCTCAGATACCGGCACCGGCGCTCCCGTACAGTGGAGCATCGGGCTCGCCGCGGTCGCCCTGAACGCGGCATCCTCCCGACCCCAGCTCACGGACAGCGCCGACTCCACCCCGACGGCGCGGGAAGGCACGGAGCATGAAACTCGAGCTTCGTGGCATCACCAAGCGCTTCGGCGCCCTGGTCGCCAACGACCACATCGACCTCGTGGTCGAGCCCGGCGAGATCCACTGCCTGCTCGGCGAGAACGGTGCGGGAAAGTCCACGCTCATGAACGTCCTGTACGGCCTCTACCAGGCCGACGAGGGCCAGATCCTCCTGGACGACGTCGTCCAGAGCTACTCGGGCCCGGGCGACGCGATGAACGCCGGCATCGGCATGGTGCATCAGCACTTCATGCTCATCCCCGTCTTCACCGTCGCGGAGAACGTCATGCTCGGCAACGAGTCGACCAAGCCCGGCGGCCTCCTCGATCTCGAGGCGGCGCGCGCCAAGGTCGTCGAGATCTCCGCGCGGTTCGGCTTCGACATCGATCCGGATGCGCGCATCGAGGACCTCCCCGTCGGCGTGCAGCAGCGGGTCGAGATCATCAAGGCGCTCTCGCGCAACGCCAACGTCCTCGTGTTCGACGAGCCGACGGCCGTGCTCACGCCTCAGGAGACCGACGAGCTCATGGCGATCATGCGCCAGCTCCGCGACGAGGGCACCTCGATCGTGTTCATCACCCACAAGCTCCGCGAGGTCCGCGAGGTCGCCGACCGCATCACCGTCATCCGTCTCGGCAAGGTCGTCGGCGAGGCCTCGCCCACGGCGACCAACGCCGAGCTCGCCTCCCTCATGGTCGGCCGTGCGGTCGACCTCACCGTCGACAAGGACCCGGCGACGCCGGGCGACGACGCGCTCGTCGTGCGCGACCTGACCGTCATCGATCACGTCGGCCAGCGACTGGTCGACGGCGTCTCCTTCACCCTCCGCCGCGGCGAGATCCTCGCCATCGCCGGGGTCCAGGGCAACGGCCAGACCGAGCTCACCGAGGCGATCATGGGCCTGCAGCAGCGCGTCCACGGCTCGATCTCTCTCGACGGCGAGGAGCTCGTCGGACGGTCCACGCGCGGCGTGCTTGACGCGGGCGTCGGCTTCGTGCCCGAGGACCGCAAGGAGGACGGACTCGTCGCCGAGATGACGATCGCCGAGAACCTCATGCTCGACCGATCGACGGGCGAGCCCTTCGTCAAGCGCGGCACTCTGCAGCTCGCCGACCTCGCGCGCTTCGCGGAGGAGAAGGTGCGGGAGTTCGACGTGCGCGCCCAGGGCATCGCCACCCGTGTGGGCCGGCTGTCCGGCGGCAACCAGCAGAAGGTCGTCCTGGCTCGCGAGCTCAGCCGCGACCTGCGTCTGTTCATCGCGGCGCAGCCGACGCGAGGGCTCGACGTCGGGTCGATCGAGTTCGTGCACAAGCGCATCGTCGAGACGCGCGATTCGGGAGTCCCCGTCATCGTGGTCTCGACCGAGCTCGACGAGGTCGTCGCGCTCGCCGACCGCATCGCGGTCATGTACCGCGGGCGCATCGTGGGCATCGTGCCCGGCGACACGCCCCGCGACGTCCTCGGACTGATGATGGCCGGCGAGACGCCGGCGGAGGTGGCCGCATGAGCACGACGACCAGCCCCGCGACTCCGGCGAGCGCTCCCGAGACGCCCGCCGCCCCGCGGTCGAACCAGATCATGAAGGAGATCCTCGGCGGCTCCGCCGCGATCTCCGTCCTCGCGGTCGTGCTCGCGCTCATCGCGGGCGGCATCCTCATCATCCTCACCGACGAGCGGGTCGCCGAGACCTCCGGCTACTTCTTCTCGCGGCCGACCGACACCCTCGGGGCGGCGTGGCAGGCCGTGAGCGGCGCGTACACCGCCCTCTTCCGCGGCTCGGTCTTCAACTACGAGACCGATCGCGGATTCGCGATCGCCATCCGCCCGCTCCTCGAGACCCTCACGTTCGCGACGCCGCTCATCGCCGCGGGCCTCGGCGTCGCGCTCGCGTTCCGCGTCGGCCTGTTCAACATCGGCGGTCGCGGGCAGATGCTCATCGCCGCCGCCGCCGCCGGATACGTCGGCGCGTACGTGCCGCTGCCGCCGGTCATCCACCTCGTCGTCGCCCTCGTGGTCGGCATCATCGGCGGCGCGCTCTGGGGCGGCATCGTCGGTCTCCTCAAGGCGCGCACCGGCGCGCACGAGGTGATCGTGACGATCATGCTCAACTACATCGCGTTCTACCTCGTGTCGTTCCTGCTGCGCACCCCGGGCGCGCTGCAGGCACCCGGCCAGAACAACCCGAAGTCGGGCCCCATGCTCGAGTCGGCGCAGTACCCGAGCCTCCTGGGGCCGCAGTACAACATCGACATCGGGTTCATCCTCGTCATCGTCGCGACGATCTACGTCTGGTACCTGCTCAACCGCTCGGCGATGGGTTTCCAGTTCCGCGCCGTCGGCGAGAACCCGCACGCCGCGCAGGTCGCCGGCATCAACGTCAAGAGCGTCTACGTCAAGGTCATGCTCATCGCCGGCGCGCTCGTCGGCCTCGCGGGCGTGCAGCAGGTGCTCGGCAACTTCACCGGCGGCTTCGCCGCCGGGCTCGACGCGGGAATCGGCTTCGACGCGATCACGGTCGCGCTCCTCGGCCGCTCGAAGCCGTGGGGCGTGTTCTTCGCCGGCATCCTCTTCGGTGCGCTCAAGGCGGGCTCGTTCACGATGCAGAGCGCCGAGGGCATCCCGGTCGACATCGTCCTCGTCGTGCAGAGCTTCATCGTGCTCTTCATCGCCGCGCCCCCGCTCGTGCGGGCCATCTTCCGACTGCCGACTCCGGACGGCAGCTTCCAGTGGCGCAAGCCCGCGATCGCCCGCAAGGCGGAGGTGTCGAAGTGACCGCTGCACCCGCGACCACCGCTCCGGCGGCGACGACCCCCGGTGGAGCATCCCCCGTCGCCGTTCGCAGCTGGAAGGCGCCCATCGCCTTCGCGATCTTCACCGTCATCGCCATCCTGCTCTTCTTCGTCGTCGGGCGACCCGACCTCGAGGGCGGCAACCCGACGACGACGTACCGGCTCTCCGAGGCGCGCGACGCCATCCAGCTCCCGCCGCTCACGCTCGGGCTCGCCGAGACCACGATCGTCGTCGTCCTCCTCATGGTCGCCGCCACGGTCGGCGCCTTCCTCCTCTCGCGCGCGGCGATCCGCGTGCCGCTCTGGCTCACGACCGTGTTCGCCGTCCTGTTCCTCGTCGGGTTCCTGACGTGGGCGGCGGCCGGGGCGACCGTGCCGCTCATCGGCCTGCTCGCCGGTGCGCTCACCGTGAGCACCCCGCTCATCTTCGGCTCGCTCGGCGGCGTGATCTCCGAGCGCGTGGGCGTCGTCAATATCGCGATCGAGGGGCAGCTGCTCGGTGGCGCATTCATGGCCGCGATGCTCGGCAGCCTCACCGGCAGCCCCTACGTCGGACTCCTCGGCGCGATGGTCGCCGGAGC
>JBKHYA010000010.1:0-42543 GCA_046565745.1 Actinomycetes bacterium | reverse complement strand
TCGGGCGGGCCATGCGGACAGGATAGGCGCGACCACCGTCAGGCGCGGCGCAGCCGCTTCCCGCGCCGCGTGACGGCACCGGCGAACGCCGACTCCCACACCCGATACCCGATCGCGGAGGGGTGGAACTGATCCCACGCGAACTCCGCGAACGCGCCCCACTTCCGGCGAGCCTCGGTGACGCGGTGCAGTGGTGCGACGGCGAAGCCGGCCGCCCGCGCGCGCTCGCGGATCATGCGCGAGGCGACCACGGCATCCCCCTCACGCGGCCCGAAGTGGAAGCACGGCAGGTCGGCGACGATCGCGTGCGCGGGCAGACCTGCGAGCAGGGCGTCGAGCGAGTCGGAGAAGCGCGCGGCGTCGAAGCGGCGCATGTCGTTGGCTCCGACGGCGACGGTCACGAGGTCGGGTCGCAGCTTGGCGAGACGGGGCAGCTGCTCGGCGATCGCGTCGTCGATGCGCGCGCCGTAGCGCGAGAGGTTCACGATGCGCACCGAGCGTCCGCTCGCGGGCGAGACGATCGGCGAGTCGGCTGACATACCCGGCCTGCAGGCGCGCGCCGATGCCCTGCGCGGCCGAGTCGCCGACCGCGACGTACAGCAGCTCGCCGGCGCGGCGAGCCCGACGCCGCCACGCGACCTGCCGCGCACGCAGCCACGGGGTGCGCAGGCTGACCGTCATGGCCGCATCGTATCGGGGGCGGATGCTCGAGCCCCGCCCGCGGATTCGACCGAGCCGCGCGGCTGTACTAAAGTCTCTCCCGGTGACGTGTCCGAGCGGCCGAAGGTGCAACTCTCGAAAAGTTGTGTGGGTGTTGAGCCCACCGTGGGTTCAAATCCCACCGTCACCGCCAGCGTCGAAAGCCCCGAGTCTCAGCGACTCGGGGCTTTTCGCGTCAGCGTGCTGCGCCTCCGCGTCAGCCCTTTTCCTTCGACTGCTTGCGCAGCTCTGCCGCGACGTCGGGAACGAACTGGTGGGTCTCTCGCGGCGGGCGCTCGTAGTCGGTCGCGGGCGGCCGATCGGGGATCTCCACCGGCTCCGGCTCGGTCCGGTGGTAGGGCACCTGGGTCAGCAGGTGCGCGATCGAATTGAGGCGCGAGGCCCGCTTGTCGTCGCTCTCGATCGTCCACCACGGCGCTTCGGGGATGTCCGTGGCGGCGAACATCGCATCCTTCGCCCGCGAGCAGTCCTCCCAGCGATGGATCGACTCGAGGTCGGTGGGCGACAGCTTCCACCGCCGCATCGGGTCCTCCAGGCGCGAGGCGAAGCGCTCCTGCTGCACCTCGTCCGACACCGAGAACCAGTACTTGATGACGAGGATGCCGTCCTCCACGAGCATCCGCTCGACGACCGGGACCTGGTGGAGGAACCGGTCGTACTGCTCGTCGGTGCAGTACCCCATGACGCGCTCGACCCCCGCGCGGTTGTACCAGGAGCGGTCCATGAGCACGATCTCGCCCGTGGTCGGCAGTCGCTCGACGTAGCGCTGGAAGTACCACTGGCCCTTCTCGCGCTCGGACGGCTGCGGCAGGGCGACGACGCGCGCGTGCCGGGGGTTCAGGTACTGCATGACCCGCTTGATCGCGCCGCCCTTGCCGGCCGCGTCGCGGCCCTCGAAGATCACGAGCACGCGGGCGCCCGAGGCGATGACCCACTGCTGCATCTCGACGAGCTCGATCTGCAGGCGCTCGAGCTCCGCCTCGTACAGCTTCTTGGGCACGCGCTTCACGTTCGTGCCGTGCTTCTTCGACTTCTTCGTCTTCTTCGACATGGGTCGCCTCTCGATCGCCTCACCCTAGCCCCGACGCGGAATCGAGAGATCGTTATGATCGGCGCATGGTCAGCATCGACGCCCCGCCCGCCGCCGCCGGGAGGCTCGGGCGACGATGGGCGCTCGGTCTCGCGATCGCGTCCGTCGTCGTGGCGGTGACCGCGACGACTCTGTGGTGGACGGTGATCACGCGCGCGGACGAGGCCGGCACCGACCTCGCACTGCTCGTGACCTCACTCGGCACGGGGCTGGCGCCCGTGCTCGCCGTCGCGAGCGCCGCCGTCACCATGCACGGCCTGCGCGTGCTCACCCGCCGCCAAGCGGCCGCGGCCGTCGCCCTCGCCGCGATCGGCTTCCCGCTCTCCGCGCTCGCCGCCCACTCGTGGAGCCTCGGCTTCGACCTCGCCGACGCGGGGGCGCCGATGACGGGCCTCGCCGCGGCGACCGCGCCGCTTCTGCTCGGCGCGGTCGCGAGCGGGGCTGCGCTGCTCGCGCTCCTCGTCCACGCGCTCTCGCGGCATGCGGGCGTCCCCTCCGCCCCCGCCGTCGGTCTCGCGCTCGTCGCCGCGGTCGTGGGCGTGCCGCTCATCGGGTGGGGCTTCCTCGTGCCGGCCTCGAGCGCGGCCCTCGCCGTCGCGGCCCTGCTGCTCGCGGCGCTCAGCTCGCCGCGCGAACGGCCCGCGGCGAGCATCCGCCCCCTGATCGCGACGAACGGGCGTCGAGGGGACCGGTCGAGCGATCGCCTCGCCGTCGGGCTCGCGCGCCTGGCCGCCGGGGCCGGAATCCTCGGCGCCGCCTTCGCGCTCGCCGGGCCGCTCTGGTGGCCCGTGCCGATCGACGGCACCCAGGCGATGATCGTCGGCATCAGCATCCTGCTCGCGGCGGGCGTGCCCCTCATCGCCTCGCTCGCGCTCCTCGTCGAGTCGCGCTTCCCGGTCGCCCGGAGTGTCGTGCGCGGCCCGGCCATCGCGCTCGTCCTGGCACTCGCGATGATGGGCTACTGGTACACGAGCGCTCCCGACGGCGACGCCAACTGGTGGGCGGTCTCGGTCGCGTCGGTCTTCGTCGGCGTCGCCGTCGGGGGGATGTCCGCCCTCCTCCCCGTCGCGCGCCCCGTCGCGATCGCGGTCGGCCTCGGCGTCGCGCTCGCGCTCGCCGCGGCGCAGGTCGCCGCGTTCCTGCCGATGCTCGCGTTCGCGGTGCCGATCCTCGCGATCGTCGTCGTCGTGCTGGACGCGCGCGCCGCGCGCCGCCGGGACGCGGAGTCCGCGGCCGCCGCTACGGCGTGAGAAGCAGCTTCCCCGTCGTGCCGCGGCTCGCGAGCGCGGACTGCGCGGCCCCGGCGTCGGCGAGCGGGAAGCGGCCGCCGATGCGCACGTCGAGCTCGCCCGCCGCGAGCGACGCGAAGAGGTCGCGGTAGCGCCAGGCGCGCTCATCGGCGGAGCGCAGGAAGTGGCCGATCGTCGGCCGGGTCACGATCAGCGATCCGCCCGAGTTGAGCCGCTGCAGCTCGAACGGCGGCACCGGTCCGCTCGCGGCGCCGAAGAGCACGAGCAGCCCGCGCACGGCGAGCGCCGCGAGCGAGCCGTCGAAGGTCGCGCGGCCGACGCCGTCGTAGACGACCGGCACGCCGTCGCCGTCGGTGAGCTCGCGCACGGCCTCGGTGAACCCTTCGTAGGGGATCGTCCGCCAGGCGCCAGCCGCCCGGCTGAGCGCAGCCTTCTCGTCGTCCGAGGTCGTCGTGATGACCCGCACGTCGCGCGCCGCGAGCAGCTGCGTGAGCAGCAGCCCGACGCCGCCGGCGCCCGCGTGCAGCAGCACCGTCTCGCCGGGCCCCGGGTGCGCGACCGAGGTCGACAGGTAATGCGCGGTGATGCCCTGCAGCGGCAGTGCGGCCGCGGTGTCGAGGTCGACGCCGTCGGGGACGACGACCGCGCGATCGGCTGCGACCGTGAAGAGCTCGGCGTAGGTGCCGCGGGCCTCGCTCGTCGTCACGCGGTCGCCGACCTTGAGGGTGGTGACGCCCTCGCCGAGCTGCTCGACGACGCCGGAGGCCTCCGAGCCCGGGGTGAACGGCAGGCTCACCGGGTAGCCCCCGGTGCGCTGGTAGATCTCGATGAAGTTGACGCCGGCGGCGTGAGTGCGGACGAGCACCTCGCCAGCGCCGGGGGCGGGAGACGGAGCATCCGTCGCCTGCAGGACCTCGGGGCCGCCGGTCTCGGTCATCGTGATCGCGCGCATGCTCGTCCTCTCCGCGGGGTGCGGATCGAGCCTAGCCAGGATGCCCGGCGCGAGACGCGGAGACGACCGGCTGCACGGCGAAGCGCCGGCGAGAACGGGCCGAGGAGGTGGGCCCTGCTCCCCGGCTCCCCCGAGCCGGGGAAGCAGTGTGCACCGACCGAAGTCGTGCCCCCCAGATAAGCGTCACGTACGATCCCCCCGGATCTGTGCCGCTACCACGACGGTAGTGGTCGCCCCGGGAACGGTCATCCCCCACTAGGGGGAGCCTTCCTTCGGGGGGCACCCGACAGGGGGGTCAGCGACCTCCCGAGCGGCTCACAGGAGCCAGTCGGGGTACTGCGCCTCGACGACGTTGCGGTGCGCGCGCACGCGGCTCTTGAGCCAGTTGCGGCCGAAGACCGGGTGCAGCGGATTCGCCGGGTCGCGGTCGACGCCGGGCGCCTCGGCGGCGAGCTCCGGGGGCAGCGGGATCGTCGGAACCTCGGCGTCGAGCGCGGGGCCGTGGAAGTACGGGATCGAGATGCGCTCCGTGCCCGGCGCCGGCGAGAGCACGCGGTGCTTCGTCGCCTTGAGGTAGCCGTCGGTCGCGATCTCGAGCAGCTCCCCGATGTTGACGACGAAGGCGCCGTCGACGGGCGGGGCGTCGATCCACGCGCCGTCCTTCTCGACCTGGAGGCCCCCGCGGCCCTCCTCGACGTAGAGGAGGGTCAGGACGCCGAGATCCTTGTGCGCGCCGACGCCCTGCGCGGGCTCGGGGGCGTCGACGCCGGGGTAGCGCGCGATCTTGAGGTGCGGGGACGAGTTCGCGAAGGCCGCGTCGAAGGTGTCGGCAGGGGCTCCGAGCGCCTCAGCCCAGGCGCGCAGCAGCCGCGTGCCGATCGCGTCGAGGCGGGCGATCCACTCCTCCGAGACCTCGCGCAGCTCGGGCAGCGCCGCGGGCCACAGGTTCGGGCCCTCGAGCGACCAGTAGCGCTCGACGCCCTCGGTCAGCGGCACGGCGGGGCGCTCGGCGCCGATGTCGATCTGCTCGCGCCAGTCGGTCTGACCGAGCGTCTGCTCGCCGCCCATGCGCGTGTAGCCGCGGAAGTGCGGGCTCGTGACGTTCTCGATCGCGAGCTTGTCCTCCTCCGGCAGCGCGAAGAACGCCCGCGCCGTGTCGAAGGCGCGGGCGATGAACTCGGCGGGCACGCCGTGGCCGACGAGGTAGAAGAAGCCGACCTCGTGGGTCGCGCGGCGCAGCTCGTCGCGGAATCGGGCGGCCTCGGCGTCGCTCCCGTCGAGGAGGGACAGGTCGAGGACCGGGAGGGTCAGGGCGGATGCGGGAGTCGTGGTCATGAGGATCGGTGCCTTTCGCAGGGGGCGGCGACGGGCATCCGTTCGGTCAGGATGCGGTCGGCCGCGAGTGTCGTCGAGGGGTGCGCGGGATGCGCGGAAGGAGCTGGTCGGTCAGAGAGACGAGCGACAACAGCAGCGAAGACACGAAAGGCGACTCATGATGGGTCGACAATAGCAAAGGGAATCGGCTCTGGCGACACCCGGATCCGCCCGGGAATCGAGGAGATCTCGTTCGTTCCGGGAGCGTTCCGCCTGGCCGGCGGCACTAGCGGTGGAAAAAAGACCTGCCTACACTTTTGCATACCCTGCATGTATGCCTGGCCTGCACCTCCGGCTCGGGATATCACCGGCCGGAACGGAGACTCCACGTGCCCTTCACCTACTCGCTCGACACCGCGCGCCTCGTACGCGTCGCCGCCTCGCTCGGGCTCGGCAGCGACCCCGACTTCGACCTCGCGGCGCATCCCGTACCGCTGACGCCGCGCGTGCACTCGCCGTACTTCGCCGAGTGGGAGTTCGACCTCCCGACCCGCGGCAGCGGCTACTTCGACGACGAGGCGGCGGCTCCCGTTCAGGCTGCGATCGCCTCGTGACCCCGACATCGCCCCCGCTGCGGGAACGCAAGCGGGCGGCGATGCTCGAGCAGCTCGAGCGCGCGGCGGTCGAGCTCGCGGCCGAGCACGGCTACGACGCCGTGACGATCGAGATGATCTGCGAGGCCTGCATGACCTCGCCTCGCACCTTCTACAACTACCTCGGGTCGAAGGAAGCGGCCATTCTGGGCCCGCGCACGCCCTTCGCCTCGGAGGAGCAGGTGCAGCGGTTCGTCCATGAGCCGACCGACGACATCCTCGTCGACTTCCTCAGCATGGTGATCGACTCGCTCACCGAGAACGCGATCGACCCCGAGCTCTACCAGCTGCGTCAGCGAGTCATCTACACGACGCCCGAGCTGTCGGCGAAGCGGCTCGCGATCGACGGCGAGATTGAGGCCCGCTACCGGGCGGTCATCGTCGAGCGCTTCCGTGTCGCCGGGCGCATCGATTCGACGGATGCCGAGCTCGACGACGAGGCGCACATGGTCATCGCCCTCACGCGGGGCGTCCTGACCTACACGGCGGCGAAGTGGTACGAGCCGGGCTTCGACCGGACGGTGCGCGAGCTCATCGAGGATTCGATCGTGCTCGTGCGGCGCGTTCTGAAAGGTTCCTCCTAGCCCTCGACAGATACCCCATGGGGGTATACAGTACCGGCATGAGCACGCATGCCGAGCACACGCACGACCAGACGCACGAGCACGCGCCGAGCGCCGAGAGCGCCGGCCACGGAGCGCACGACGCCCAGCAGGGCCATGACGCGCACGGAGGCCACGGCGCGCACGGCGGCCACGGCGGCCACGGCGGCCACGGCGACCATGTCGCCCAGTTCCGCCGCCTCTTCTGGTGGAACCTCCTCCTCGCCATCCCCGTCATCGCCTTCAGCACGATGTTCGCGACGGTCCTGGGCTACGAGCTCCCGAGCATCCCGGGCATCGAGTGGATCTCGCCCGTCCTCGGCGCCGTCATCTACGTCTGGGGCGGCCGCCCGTTCCTCACGGGCGCCGTCGACGAGCTCAAGGCCCGCAAACCGGGCATGATGCTGCTCATCGCGCTCGCCATCACGACGGCCTTCATCTCCAGCATGGGCGCGAGCCTCGGGCTCCTGCCGCACGAGCTCGACTTCTGGTGGGAGCTCGCCCTCCTCGTCGTCATCATGCTCCTCGGGCACTGGATCGAGATGCGCTCGCTCGCCCAGACCACGAGCGCGCTCGACTCGCTCGCCGCTCTCCTCCCCGACGAGGCCGAGCGCATCACCGACTCGGGCACCGAGACCGTCGCGCCGAGCGAGCTGCGCCTCGGCGACCGCGTCATCGTGCGCCCCGGCGCCCGCGTGCCCGCCGACGGCCGCATCGTCGAGGGCGCGGCCGCGTTCGACGAGTCCATGATCACGGGCGAGTCCCGCGCCGTCCAGCGCGAGGCGGGCGACCCGGTCGTCGCCGGAACCGTGGCGACCGATTCGGGAGTCCGCATCGAGATCACGGCGGTCGGCGACGACACCGCGCTCGCGGGCATCCGCCGCCTCGTCGAGACCGCGCAGAACTCATCGTCGCGCGCGCAGCGGCTCGCTGACACGGCCGCCGCGTGGCTGTTCTGGTTCGCGCTCGGCGCCGCCGCGATCACCGCGATCGTCTGGTTCGCGCTCGGGATGCCCGGCGACGCGATCGTCCGCACCGTCACCGTCCTCGTCATCGCGTGCCCCCACGCGCTCGGACTCGCGATCCCGCTCGTCGTGTCGATCGCGACCGAGCGGGCGGCCCGCGGCGGCGTGCTGGTGAAGGATCGCCTCGCGCTCGAGAGCATGCGCACCGTCGACGCCGTGCTGTTCGACAAGACCGGCACCCTCACGAAGGGCGCCCCGACCGTGACGGCCGTCGAGACCGCTGGCGCACACACCGAGGACGAGCTGCTGGGTCTCGCCGCCGCCGCGGAGGGCGACAGCGAGCATCCCCTCGCGACCGCGATCGTGCGCGCGGCCGCCGATCGCGGCATCGCCGTGCCGACGGCGACGGGCTTCACCTCGAGCCCCGCGACGGGCGTCACCGCGACCGTCGGGGGCCGCACCGTGAGCGTCGGCGGGCCGAGCATGCTGCAGCGCCACGGCGCGAGCGAGCTGCCGGTCGCCGATGCGTGGCGCGAGCAGGGCTCGATCATCCTGCACGTGCTTTTCGATGACGAGGTCGTGGGGGCGCTCGCGCTCGCCGATGAGGTCCGCTCCGAATCGCGGCAGGCGGTCGACGCCCTGCACGAGCGCGGCCTGACCGTCGTCATGATCACGGGTGACGCCGAGGCCGTCGCGCAGTCGGTCGCCGCCGAGCTCGGCATCGACCGCGTCTTCGCGGGTGTGCGCCCCGAGGACAAGGCGGCGAAGGTCGCCGAGCTGCAGGGCGAGGGCTTCCGCGTCGCGATGGTCGGCGATGGCGTCAACGACGCCCCCGCGCTCGCGCAGGCCGACGTCGGCATCGCGATCGGCGCGGGCACCGACGTGGCGATCGGCTCCGCCGGGGTGATCCTCGCGAGCGATGACCCGCGCTCGGTGCTCTCGGTCATCGAGCTCTCGCGCGCGAGCTACCGGAAGATGAAGCAGAACCTGTGGTGGGCGGCGGGCTACAACCTCATCTCGGTGCCGCTCGCGGCGGGCGTGCTCGCGCCCGTCGGGTTCATCCTGCCGATGTCGGTCGGGGCGCTGCTCATGTCGGCGTCGACGGTGGTCGTGGCGCTCAACGCGCAGCTGCTGCGCCGTCTGGACCTGCGCCCCGATCGCCTCGGCCGGTAGGGGACTTCGGCTCTGGCGGGTTCTGCCGGAGAGCGGCAGAATGTGGCCGATCGATTTCCCTGACCGGGAGGTGCGAGATGGGCCTGCTCGCGTACAGCGCCGAGCGCATGAGCTTCTACTTCGACGATGCCGTGCTCGCGCACGTGCAGGCGGTCGCGACCGCCAAGCTGCGTCGACATGAGCCGTTCTTCCTGTCGTGGCGCGACCCGCAGGTCGTGGGCGGCGGGCGCAGCGCGATCTGGCTGCACCCCTCGATCCCGCTGTCGTTCCACTTCGACGCGTGCGAGCGCCCGCCCCTCGATCGGCAGCTGCTGGAGGAGATGGCGATCGCGGCGAGCGGCGCCGGCGGCCTCGATCTCTCCGATGAGGGCCACCTGAGCCGCACGGCGATGCCCTCGCACAACGCCATGAAGCGCCACGATCTGCCGATGACGGTCTGAGGAATCATCCATCTGAATCGAGTCCAGCCCGACCCGATAGCATGCGGGCACATCGTCGCCCCATCCCCCTCGCGGCGCCACCGGAAGGATTCTGCACGATGGGAACCCTGATCTACGGCTCGGTCGGCCAGCAGTTCGAGTTCGACGACCGCGTCCTCGCGCACCTGCAGGCGCTGTTCTCGGCGAAGCTCCGCCGCGGTGAGAACTTCTTCCTCAACTGGCGCGACCCGCAGAGCGTCGGCGACGGCCGCAGCGCCATCTGGATCGACACCTCCGTGCCGATCTACTTCAAGTACTCGAGCGCCGCGCACGGCCCGCTCGACCGCGAGTGGCTCGAGGAGATGGCGGTCGCCGCTCTCGGCCCGCAGGGCCTCGATCTCTCGGACGACCCGCGCATGAAGCGCACGGTCACCGCGAAGGGCAACAGCGTCAAGCGCAAGGATGCCCACTAGGGCCCCGACATGACGGCCGCCTCCCGCATCATCACAGGCCTCGCGATCGGCGCGGGTCTCACGGCGGCGGGCTGGTTCGCGGCCCGCGCCGCGTCGCCCGCGGTCCGCTCGTGGCGGCCGGGTGCCGGCGAGCTGCAGGTCGCCGGGCCGCTCGGCGTGCGCGTCTTCGGCGAGGGCGACACGGTCGTCCTGCTCCTGCCGGGAATCGCCGCGTCGCAGGTGTTCTACGGCGACGTCTACGACCGGCTCGGCGCGCACGCGACCGTCGTCGTCGCCGACCCCCTGGGCTTCGGCGACTCGATGGTGCACGGCACCGCGGGCGAGACCGTCTCGCTCGCGACCCACCTCGCCGCCCTCGATGCGGCGCTCGACGAGCTCGGCCTCAGCGACCGCCCGACGATCGCGGTCGGGCACTCGATGGGCGCGAGCCTCGCGATCCAGTGGGCGGCGACGGCGTCGACCGTGCGCGCGGTCGTGGCGTTCGACGCTCCGCTGTACCGCACGCGCGCCGAGGCCGACGAGCGCGTCGCGGGCATGGGCTGGTTCGAGGCGCTCATGGCGAGCGGCCCGGTCGCCGAGCGCACGTGCGCCTGGGTGTGCGAGAACCGCGACGCCGCCGCTCGACTCTCCGTGGCGCTCAACCCCGATCTGCCCGCGCCGATCGCGCGTGCGGGGGTGCGCCACACGTGGGAGGCCTACACCCGCAGCTTCGACGCCCTCGTCGCCGGCCAGACCTGGGAGGGCGCCCTCGCCCACCTCGACGAGCGGGGCATCCCGGTGCTGCTCGTCGACGGCGACCGCGACCCGGTGCCCGTCCCGGGCCGCGCGGTCGAGCTCGCCGAGCGCTACTCGCGGGTCTCCGCCCGCGGCCTGCCCGGTCGCCACGACCTGCCGCTCGCCGACTCGGCGGCGTGCGCCGGCGTCATCGAGGGGATGCTCCTCTCGACCGACCACGCCGCCCGACTCTGACCGCTCGCGCGACGGCCGCGCCTCAGAGCCCGTAGCTGCGCGTCGGGTCGGCGAGGAAGTGCCAGCCGATCCACCACCACGTGGCGACGACCGCGACGCGGATCGTCCGGTCGCCCATCGCGGCGGCGATCGTGTCGCCGAGCGGCTCGAGCCGGCCGACGCCGCGGCGCGCGGCGACGTCGATCGCGACCGCCGCGACGATGACGGCGAGGTAGCCGGCGATCGTGATCGCCCGCGTGAGCTCGACGTCGATGACCACGTCGATCACGAGCGGACCCCCGCCGAGGGGAGGGGCGCGCGCGGGCCCGCCCGCCGCGCGGCGGCCCCGGCGACGAGCCAGACCCCCGCCGCGAGCCACGCCGCGGTGAGCAGGGCGCGGCTCGGGTCGAACTCGACCGCGGGCTCCAGCAGCAGCGACACCGTCGGGAACCCGATCCAGCCGCGCGGCACGGCGACCGACAGGATGTACGCGAGCGCCTCCCACACGCACAGAGCGATCCCGAGCGTGCCCCACGCGATGCGCGACCGGCGCCGCGATTCCGGCGAGCTCGCCCGCGCGCCCGGCGGGCGATCCCAGACGAGCGCGATCGCGGCGATGCCCAGGCCGGAGACGAGCGCGATGCTCACCGGGCCCGTCCGCGGGGCGAGCACGAGGGCGAAGCCCGCGGCGAGCGCGGCACCGACGACGAGGGCGAGCCGCGGGGCGGAGGGCGGCCGCGGCGGCGGGGCGACCGGTCCGCCGGCCGCGGATCGGCGCATCCGCACCAGTCGCTCGATGACGAGCCCGAGCGTGAGCGCGGCGAAGATCGCACCGTCGATCGGGGCCCCGCGCCAGAACTGGAAGACGGCCATGATCGTGAGCGTGACGACCCACAGCACGACGCTCGTCGGCCAGCTCGAGGCCGAGGCGCGAGTCGGGGCTGCGGTTCGCGTCACGCGGTCAGCCTAGGGGCGAGACGGGCTCACTCTTCGGCGGCGGTCGGCGGGGCGCGCCCGTCGATCGCCCGCTAGGCGGTCGCGAGCCAGGCCGTCGCGGCCGCGATGTCGCTGCCGTCGATGCCGTGCCCGCCCGCGCGGATGTGCCGCTCGACCTCCGCGCCGTGCTCAGCCGCGACCCTCGCGAGGTGCGCGGCGCTCTCGGCCGGGGCCATCGGGTCGGCCGCGCCGTTCGCGAGCAGCAGCCTCACCCCCGACGCATCGCCGATCGGGTCGCGATCGCCGAACGGGTACATGCCGCTGAACGCGACGACCCGGTCGATGGCCTCGGGGTGCAGCAACGCGGTCGCGAGGGCGATGTTGGCGCCGTTCGAGAATCCGACGGCGATGAGCCGGGCATCCTCGATGCCGTAGTGCTCGCGGGCGAGCGCGATGAACGCGGCGAGCTCGCCGGCGCGCGCGATCACGTCGTCGACGTCGAAGACGCCCTCGCGCACGCGGCGGAACCAGCGGTTCATGCCGTGCTCGCTCACGCGACCGCGCGGCGAGAGGATGCCCGCCCCGCCGAGCAGGTGCGGCGCGATCTGCGCGATGTCGCGCTCGTCTCCGCCCGTCCCGTGCAGCGTCAGGAGGACGGGAGCGCCCTCCCTCCCGGGCTGGAACAGGTGCGGCCACGCGTCGAGGTCGACGCCGGCGCTCGCGGCGCCCGACCCGTCCCCGCTCACGCGGCGACCTCGGGGTTGTTCTCCTCCGGGAGGGTGACGGGGATCACCCGGGCCTCGATCGCCTCGCGCGAAGGCTCGAGCCACGGCGGCAGCTTGAGGGCTCGGCCGAGCTCGAGGAGGGGCTCATCGATGTCGAATCCGGGGGTGTCGGTCGCGATCTCGAAGAGCACGCCGCCCGGCTCGCGGAAGTAGATGCTCGTGAAGTACTGGCGGTCGAGGATCTCGGTGACGCGGTGCCCCTTGCTCGCGAGCTCGTCGCGCCACTGCTGCTGCGTCGCCTGGTCGGGCACGCGGAAGGCGATGTGGTGCACGGTGCCGCCCGCGGTGAGGCCGGCGGGGGCGAGGGACGAGGCGTGGACGTCGACGAGGGCGCCGGGCATGCCGTCGCCCGCGGCGAGGCGGGTGCGGTTGCCCTCCTGCTCGACCACGCGCATCCCGAGGTCGTTCACCATGAGGGCGATGGTGCTCTCGGCGTCGCGCACCGTGAGCACGCTCGAGTGCTGGCCGCGGATCGCGTGCTCGGCGGGGACGCTCGCGGAGTCCCACGGGTCGCGCGGGTCGTTCTCGTGGGTCGCGACGAGCTCGATCTGCAGGCCGTCGGGGTCGTGGACGAGCAGGCGCTCCTCGCTCGAAGAGGTCGAGGTGATGCGCGCCTCGGCGCCGACGGAGGCGAAGTGGTCGACCCACCAGCCGAGCGAGCCCGCGGGCACCGAGAAGGCCGTCGAGGTCGACTGGCCCGCGCCGATGCGGCCGGGCTGTATGCCGCGCCACGGGAAGAACGTCATGAGCGTGCCGGGGCGGCCCGACTCGTCGCCGTAGTAGAGGTGGTACGTGCCGGGGTCGTCGAAGTTGACGGTCTTCTTGACCAGCCGCAGCCCGAGGCCGGTGATGTAGAAGTCGATGTTCTTCTGGGGGTCGCCCGCGATTGCGGTGACGTGGTGCAGGCCCTGGGTTGTGGCGGTCATGTCAGCTCCTGAGGTTGTCGCGCCGATGATATCGATGCAAACGCATAGAAGCCAGGGATATTCCCCGACCTCGCCGAGCGGCCGCACAGCCAGCGTGCCTATCGTGACGCTGTGATCGAGCCCGTCCGCGACCTCGTCGGCCGCCTCCTGCCCCGCATCGGGCGTTCCGGCGCCGAGCAGCCCGAGTGGTGCGCGACGATCGTCGTCCGCAGCCCCGTGACGAAGATCGACGCGCTGGCGATCGTCGCGCTCGCCGTCGACAGTCCCGTCCGCGAGGCGCGCACGATGCGCCCGTACGTCGAGCTCGCCGGCGGAGCCCGCGCTGAGATCGAGATCCCCAAGTTCGGCGAGCCGCCGCCCCTCGCGATCGACGTCTACTCGACCGTGAGCCACGAGCACGCGGCGCTCGAGGCCCTGAGCCTCATGGCCGCGCTCGAGACCTACACCGGCTGGAGCATCCGCCCCGATTTCGAGGTCTGATCGCCTCTGGCGGATGCGTTTGACGCCGACCGGGTCACCCGGGCGGCAGGCGCGAGGAGGAACGCGGGGACCCGTTCGCGCTTCCACAACTACGGAGTGGGTGAGACCGATTCGCCCGTTCCGTAGTTCTGGAAGGGGTTGAGAAGGATGCCCGCACAGCGCCATGCTTCGCGCCTTGCCGTGATGCGCAGTGGGGGCGGCTGCGCCAGATCACTCGCTCAGGGCGAGATCATCCGAAAGTTCCCGCGGTCTCGCCAGAGAGCCGAGTTCTCGGCGCGTTCGGGCCCGCGCGACCTACGGCAGCAGGCGCGTCGGCCCGCGGAACAGGTACGTCGTCTCGCGGATCGACCCGAGCCCCAGCATGAGCATGAGCACGCGCGCGAGGCCCATGCCGAACCCGCCGTGGGGCGGCACGCCGTAGCGGAAGAAGTCGAGGTAGAACTCGAGCTCCTCGGGCTCGAGCCCCTTCTCCTGTGCCTGCGCGATGAGCACGTCGACCCGGTGCTCGCGCTGGGCCCCGGTCGAGATCTCGGTGCCGTTGTACAGGAGGTCGTAGCTGTTCGTGAGCCCCGCATCCGCCTCATGACGCATGTGGTAGAACGGCCGGATCCCGCTCGCGTAGTCGGTCACGAACACGAAGTCGTGGCCGAACGCCTCGCGCACGTGGGCCGAGAGCTGGCGCTCGCCCTCCGGGTCGAGGTCGCCGTCCGTGCGGGGCACCTCGTAGCCGCGAGCCTTGACGAGCTCGAGGGCCTCCGCGAGGGGGATGCGCGGGAACGGCACCGCGGGAACCTCCACGGTGACCCCGAACGCCGCCTCGATCTCGGCGCCGTGATTCTCGACGACCGCGGTGAACCCGGCCACGAGCAGCTGCTCGTGCATGGCCATGACGTCCTCGTGCGAGTCGACCCAGCTCATCTCGGCGTCGATCGACGTGAACTCGGTCGCGTGGCGCGACGTGAACGAGGGGTCGGCGCGGAAGGCCGGCGCGATCTCGAACACGCGGCCGAAGCCGGCGGGCTGCGCCATCTGCTTGAAGAACTGCGGGCTCTGCGACAGGTACGCCTTGCCCTCGAAGTACTCGAGCTCGAAGAGCTCGGCGCGCGACTCCGAGGCGCTCGCCATGAGCTTCGGGGTGTGGATCTCGACGAAGTCGTTCTCGACCCACCACGTGCGCAGCGCGTGCTCGAACGTCGTCTGCACGCGGAAGATGAGGTTCGCCTCGGGGCGGCGCAGGTCGAGGAAGCGCCAGTCGAGGCGCTTGTCGAGGCTCGAGTCGTCGGCGATGGGCGTCTCGGGGAGGGCCTCGCTCACGACCTCGAGCGAGGCGATCTTGATCTCGATGCCGCCGAGCTTGACGCGCTCGTCGTGCTTGAGCTCGCCCGTGACGCGCACCATCGAGCCGTGCGCGAGGCCCGAGATCGTCTCGGTGAGCGCGAGCGCCGACCGCGCGGCGTCGTCAGCGTCGTCACCCAGCTCGCGAGTGGCCGGGTTGACTAGCTGAACCGCCCCCGATTCGTCGCGCAGGATGACGAACTGCACCTTCTTCTGATCGCGCACCGTATCGACCCACCCGGCCACGGTCACGGCTCCGTCGGGCAGGGGGGCGAGGTTCTTGATGAGGGTGCGAGTCACGAGAGAACAGCCTACCGGCGGCGGGATTCCTCATAGATTTCTGCTCGTAGACTGGGGGGCATGCCCGCCGACATCGTCCATCTCGTGCGCCACGGCGAGGTGCACAACCCCAAGCGGGTTCTCTACGGGCGGCTCGAGGGCTTCGGGCTCAGCGACCTCGGGCGCCGCATGGCGTCGTCGGCGGTGCAGGCGCTCGCCGGGCATCCGGTCACCGCCCTCTATGCGAGCCCGCTGCAGCGCGCGCAGGAGTCGGCCGCGCCCTGGGCCGACGCGTTCGGCCTGACGATCCACACCGATGAGCGCATCATCGAGCCGACCAACCGGTTCGAGGGCAAGCGCATGAACCGGCGCACCCTCATGCACCCGAAGCACTGGCACCTCATGCGCGACCCGTCGACGCCGAGCTGGGGCGAGCCCTTCGCCGACATCGCGGCGCGGATGCTCATCGCGATGCGCGAGGCGCACGAGCGCACCGACTCGGGCGAGGTCGTCATGGTGAGCCACCAGCTGCCCATCTGGATGGCCCATCGCGCCGTCGCCGGAAAGAAGCTCGCGCACGACCCGCGCAAGCGCCGCTGCTCGCTCTCGAGCGTCACGAGCTTCGCGTGGCGCGACGGCGCCTTCACTGAGATCGGCTATCAGGATCCGGCGTTATTGTTGCTGGAGCAGTCCACCGACTTGGGAGCAGTGTGAGACGACGTCGGTCCATCCGGGCCCCCCTTTTCGCTGGAGCACTCGTCGTAGTGGCAGTCGGGCTGGCAGGTTGCGCGAGCGATCCGCTCGCCGAGCAGTACCGCGCCGGGACGGGCCAGGGCTATATCTCGGGGGACGGCGCCTACACCGTGATCGCGCCCGACGACCGATCGGCTCCGGTCTCGTTCGATTCGGTCCCGCTCGACTCCGGAGAGTCGATTTCCAGCGCTGACCTCGACGGTCAGGTCTACGTGGTCAACTTCTGGTACGCCAGTTGCCCGCCCTGTCGTGTCGAAGCCCCCGATCTGGAATCGTTGTATCAGCAGTTCCGAGATGCGCAGGGCGGCACCGGCGTGCCGTTCCTCGGGGTGAACATCCGAGACGACGCGGCGCAGTCGTTGACGTTCGCGAAAGAGTTCGGCGTGACGTACCCGTCCATCCTCGACCTCGAGAGCGGTGCCGTTCGATTGGCTTTTGCCGGTCAGGTCTCACCGACGGCCGTTCCAACCACTCTCGTGGTGGATGCGGAGGGACGGGTTGCGGCTCGGATCTCAGGTCTGATTTCCGACCCTTCGACGCTGCGTGCGATGATCACCGACACTCTCGCCGAGTCGGACTGATCGGCGTGGTGACCGACCCGATCGGGGCGATCGTTCTGAGCGGCAACCTGCTGCTCGCGCTGCCGATCGCCTTCGCAGCGGGCTTTATCGCTTTCGCCTCCCCGTGCGTCCTGCCGCTGGTGCCCGGCTACCTCGCCTACGTGGGCGGCATCACGCGCCCCGCGGAGAGCCGCCGCGAGCGCGGGCGCCTTCTGCTCGGAGTGTTCCTCTTCGTGGTGGGCTTCAGCACTGTCTTCATCGCCTTCTCGATAGTCTTCGCGACGGCAGGGTTCCTCCTGCAGCAGTATCTCGGCGTCATCACGCGCGTCGCGGGCGTCGTCGTGATCCTCATGGGCCTCGTCTTCATCGGGCAGGTCTCCTTCCTGCAACGCACTATGAAGCCGAGAATCGCGGCGCGATCCGGCCTGGCTGGAGCGCCTGTCCTCGGAGTAGTGTTCGGCCTCGGCTGGGCACCCTGCATCGGGCCGACGCTCGTCGCCGTGAATGCGCTCGTGCTCAACGAGGGCGATGTGGGTCGCGCTGCGCTCATCGCCGTCTTCTACTGCCTTGGCCTCGGGATACCCTTCCTGCTGATCTCTCTGGGCTTCCGGTGGGTGGCGGGTGCAACCGCATGGATGCGCCGACACATCCGCGCAATCAACATCGTTGGAGGGGTCCTTCTCATCATCATCGGCTTCTCGATGGTCACCGGCCTCTGGCAGCTCTTCGTCTCGAGCCTCGGGGCGGTGATCGGTGGAACCGTTACGCCCCTCTGACCACATCGACGCCGACGCGCTCGCTGAAGAGCGGCGGGAATCCGCGAACGATGCGCGCGGGGCGGCCGATGTCGACGGCGTCGCTGGCCGGGCATCCGCCCCGATCGCCCAGCCCGCCCTCGGCGCGGTCGGGTGGCTGCGCTTCGCCTGGCGCCAGCTCACCAGCATGCGCACGGCGCTCGTGCTGCTGCTGCTGCTCGCGGTCGCGGCGATTCCCGGGTCTCTCGTGCCTCAGCGCTCTTCCGATCCGAACGGAGTCGTGCAGTACCGACGGAACAACCCCGAGCTCTTCGAGGTATTGAATAGTCTTCAGTTATTTGACACCTACAAATCCGTGTGGTTCTCGGCGATCTACCTGCTGTTGTTCGTCTCGCTCATCGGGTGCATCATTCCGCGCACGCTGCATCATGCGCGCGCTCTAAGGTCGGCACCACCGAAGACGCCTGCGCGCCTGAACCGCCTAGCCGGCTACCAGCAGGTGGAGGCCTCAGCAACGGTCGAGCAGGCGCTCGACGCTGCACGCACCGAGCTGCGGCGGCGCCGGTACCGCGTCGCGCGGTACGGCGACTCGCTCTCGGCTGAGCGCGGTTACCTGCGCGAGACAGGCAATCTCGTCTTCCACCTGGCCCTCATCGCCGTACTCGCGACCGTGGGGCTGGTCGGCGGTTTCATCTACAACGGCCAGAAAGTCCTCGTGCAGGATCAGACCTTCGTCAATCAGCTCTCAAGTTACGATTCATTCAACCCGGGACGCTTTTTCGAGGAGGGCCGGCTCGATCCTTACGGGATCAGACTTGATGAGTTCGATCCCGAGTACGCGCTGGACACTACCTCGGGACGTGTTCAACCGCTCGACTTCACTGCGAAGCTGACGGTGACCGAGAGCGGCGAGGAGGTCTCGCGCACACTTAAGGTCAATGAGCCACTAGCCGTCGGCGGGACCACTGTGTATCTGCTCGGCAACGGCTATGCCCCCGAGATCACGGTGCGCGATGGCCAGGGCGACATCGTCTTCCGCGAACTCGTGCCTTTCCTTCCGCAAGATGCGAACCTCACGAGCCTCGGCATAATCAAGGTGCCCGATGGCCTCGACGAGCAGCTCGGCATGATCGGCTTCTTCTATCCCTCCGCGATCCAGCTCGACTCGGGAGCGCTCTCATCGGTGTATCCGGAGCCAGACCAGCCCGTGCTCACCTTCAACGCCTTCACCGGCGACCTCGGTCTCAACGATGGCGTGCCGCGCAACGCCTACGCGCTCGAGACCGACGGTCTCACGCAGATAGCCGGGCGCAACGCGGCGGCCGGTCCCCTGGTGCTCGGCCTGGGCCAGTCCGCGGAGCTACCCAATGGTCTCGGATCCGTCCAGTTCAGTGGGCTGAAGCGCTTCGTGACCGTTGACATTTACCATGACCCGACGCAGATGGGCGTACTCATCGCGGCGATACTCGTGCTCGGCGGTCTCTTGATGAGCCTGTTCATTCCGCGACGGCGTCTGTGGGTCGTCGCGAGGGAGAGCAGCGCAGGCGTGAAGCTCGAGTACGCAGGACTCGCACGGGGCGAGGACCCCGGGCTTGAGGCCGCGGTGGACGACTTCGCGCTTTCGCACCACCAGCGAATCGCGTCTACTATGGAGCCCTGATGGAAGACCTCGTCGCATATTCGCTCGTTGCTGTCTACTCTGCCATGGGTGTGTACACAATCGCCTTCGTTCTTTTCACGCTCGATCTCGCGAAGCGGTCGGCTAGGGGTGCAGACGAAGCGCGCGACGCCTCTGCAGTAGCAGCTCCTGTTCTCGCGGTAACGGGCGCGAGCAGGGAGGGGGCAGCTGTCACCGACACGGTCGCCCACGCCACTGAGCGGTCATATGGCCGCGGCAGCGGTCCGGACGAGCCGAACAGTGGAACGCGGTTTCAACGCGGCGCGGTGGCGCTAGCCTCGATCGGCTGGTTGCTGCATCTCGCCGCCGTGCTCACGCGCGGCATCGCAGCCGAGCGAGTGCCGTGGGCCAACATGTTCGAATTCGGTCTCACAGCGACAGCTATAGGCATGGGCACTTTCCTCCTGGCCCTGTTATGGAAGGACGTGCGCTACCTCGGCGCGTACATATCGGGTTTGACTCTTCTGTCGCTCGGCATCGTGACCGTCAACTTCTACGTCGACGTTGTGCCGACCCCGCCGCCGTTGCAGTCGGCGTGGCTCGTCATCCACGTCCTCGTGGCCTCGCTCGCAACCGGGTTCTTCGCCATCGGTGCTGGACTGTCGCTCATGCAGCTTCTCCGAGCGCGGGCCGCGGCATCGAAGACCGAGGGGCTGCGCTTCGTGCAGACCATTCCGGGAGCATCCACCCTCGAGTCGCTGGCTTACCGCGTCAACGTTGTCGGCTTCGTGTTCTGGACCTTCACCCTCATCGCCGGGGCGATCTGGGCCGAACGCGCCTGGGGCCGGTACTGGGGCTGGGACACAAAGGAGGTCTGGACGTTCATCATCTGGGTTCTCTTCGCCAGCTACATCCACGCACGCGCGACGCGCGGCTGGCGAGGCGGCCGCTCGGCGTGGCTCGCAATCATCGGTTTCAGCGCGGTCGTCTTCAACTACGGCATCGTCAACATTTTCTTCAAGGGTCTGCATTCCTACAGCGGCCTCTAGCCGGCCGCTCGTCTCTGACGGGCAGCCCCGCTCGGGCGTCGATTCCGGCAGCCCCGCTCGGGCGTCGATTCCGGCAGCCCCGCTCGGGCGTCGCTCTCGGGTCCGCCCGTTCGGGCCGCCTTCTCGGGCGCTGGCCAACGCGCGGCGTCCGTCCCACCGACACGTGCAGCGACGCCGACGGCGAGCCGAACCCTCTCGACGGCGTGTCGACCCGAACTGTCGGTCCTGCGGACGGCGCCTCGGGCCTCTGACCGGAGGAGTCGGCTCCGTCGGCTGCTTATTGCAAGCGGTTCCACACTGTTGCCGGCCTGTTCCAGCCCTATTCCACAGGGGTGAAGCCGATTCAGGGCAGACCTCACGCGCGTGATTCCGGGCCTCTCGACCCGCGCTCGGGGGGTAGTGGTGCAAACGCTTGCACAATTTCCAGCGTCTTGCTAGCGTCGGCCCGACCACCCCTGGCACGCCGCCGTGCCGCAGAAACCGGAGTCGACGATGACCTCTCGCGCGCGCATCCGCACGTTGTCCGCCCAGCTCACCATCGGAGCGCTCGCCGTCTCGACGCTCGTCGCCGGGCCGTTCGCCGCGACGACCGCGGCCTCGGCCGAGGGCGACACCTACGCCCTCGTGGGCAGCCTCCAGTCGGAGCTCGGCTGCGCCGAGGACTGGGCGCCCGCGTGCGCCGAGACCGAGCTCGCCGCGACCGGGACGCCCGGCGTCTTCTCGGCCGAATTCACGATCCCGGCCGGATCGTGGGAGTACAAGGTCGCCGCGAACGACTCGTGGGATGCCGCGTGGGGCCGTGACGGCGGCGGCGACAACATCCCGCTCACGGTCGCGGGCGACGCGACCGTGCGGGTGAGCTTCGACGAGACCGCCCAGCGCGTGGGCCTCGAGCTGCTGAGCATGGAGGGCGCCTACTCGGCCGCCGACGACGCGATCGTCGCCCCGCCCGTGCGGCAGGCCGGCAGCGACGAGAACTTCTACTTCGTGATGACCGACCGTTTCGCCAACGGCGACACATCCAACGACCTCGGCGGGCTCGAGGGCGACCGGCTCACGACGGGCTTCGACCCGACCGACAAGGGCTTCTACCACGGCGGCGATATCGCGGGCATCCGCGAGAACCTCGACTACATCGCCGGCCTCGGCACGAGCGCGATCTGGTTCACGCCGAGCTTCAAGAACCAGCCGGTGCAGGGCGAGGGCGCGAACGCCTCGGCCGGCTACCACGGCTACTGGATCACCGACTTCACCCAGATCGACCCGCACCTCGGCACGAACGCCGAGCTCGAGGCCCTCATCGCCGAGGCGCACGCGCGCGGCATCAAGATCTACTTCGACATCATCACGAACCACACCGCCGACGTCATCAGATACGAGGAGGGCCAGTACTCGTACATCGACCAGGCGACGAGCCCGTACCGCGACGCCTCGGGCACCGCTTTCGACCCGGGCGACTACGCCGGCACCGGCACCTTCCCCGAGCTCGATGCCGCGACGAGCTTCCCGTACACGCCCGTGATCGCGCCGGGCGCGGAGACCGTGAAGGTCCCCGAGTGGCTCAACGACCCGACGCTCTACCACAACCGCGGCGACTCGACGTGGACGGGCGAGTCGGTCACGTTCGGAGACTTCGTCGGGCTCGACGACCTCATGACCGAGCATCCGACCGTCGTCGACGGCTTCGTCGACGTCTACCAGGAGTGGATCGACCTCGGCATCGACGGCTTCCGCATCGACACCGCCAAGCACGTCAACTTCGAGTTCTGGGAGCAGTGGAGCACCGAGGTGCTCGACTACGCGCAGAACGTCGCGGGCAAGCCCGACTTCTTCATGTTCGGCGAGGTCTACGACGCCGACCCGGTGAAGCTCGCGCCGTACATCCGCGACACCGACATGAACTCGGTGCTCGACTTCACCTTCCAGCAGAAGGCCGTCTCGTTCGCGAGCGGCAACTCGGCCAAGGGCCTGCAGGAGCTCTTCGCGGGCGACGACCGCTACACGACCCCCGACTCGTCCTCGACGGCGCTGCCGACCTTCCTCGGCAACCACGACATGGGCCGCGTCGGCTACTTCCTCGCCTCGACGGGCCAGCCGCTCGAGCGCACCGTGCTCGCGCACGAGCTCATGTACCTCACGCGCGGTCAGCCCGTCGTCTACTACGGCGACGAGCAGGGCTTCGCCGGCACCGGCGGGGACAAGGACGCGCGCCAGACCCTCTTCGCGACGCAGGTCGCCGAGTACGCGAACCAGCCGCTCGTCACGGGCGAGACGGCCGGCAGCGTCGATCGATTCAGCACGGATGCTCCGCTCTACGGCGCGATCTCCGAGCTCGCCGCCCTCCGTGACAGCACCCCGGCGCTCGACACGGGCGCGCAGATCGAGCGTCTCGCGACCGACGGCGCGGGCGTCTACGCCTTCAGCCGCGTCGATCGCAACGAGAAGATCGAGCACCTCGTGGCGGTCAACAATGCCGCCGAGCCGCGGACGGTGGAGATCCCGACCCTGACGGCCGGAGCATCCTTCTCGGTGCTGCACGGCGACGGCGCGGCCGCGACGGCCGACGCCACCGGCCTCGTGTCGGTCACGGTCCCGGCGCTCGGTGCCGTCGTCTGGGTCGCCGACCGCACGGTCACGGCTCCCGAGGCCGCGCAAGCCATCACCGTCGCGACGCCGTCGGCGGGCGCCGCGGTCACCGACCTCACGCCGGTCGCCGCTGACATCGACGACGCGACGTGGGCCGAGACGAGCTTCGCCTGGCGCGTCGCCGGCGACGCCGCCTGGACGGCGCTCGGCACGGCGGAGGACACTTCGCCACGCCTCTTCCACGACACCCGCGGTCTCGCGACGGGCACGCTCGTCGAGTACCGCGCCGTGACGGTCGACGCCGCGGGCAACCGCTCGGCCGCCTCGACCTACGCCTCGGTCGGCGTCGCCGTGAACGGCGCGGTCGACGACGGCGGCGAGGTCGAGCCCGGCTTCGACATGGTCGTCGTCCCCGGCAGCCACAACAGCGAGATGGGCTGCGCCGGCGACTGGCAGCCCGACTGCGCCGCCGCGGCCCTGACGCTCACCGCCTCGGGCATCTGGACGGGCACCTTCGACGTCCCGGCAGGCGACTACGAGTACAAGGTCGCCGTCAACGGCTCGTGGGCCGAGAACTACGGCGCGAACGGCGTGCGCGACGGGGCGAACGTTACCTACACGCACGCAGGCGGCCCGATCACGTTCTACTTCAACCCCGTCACCAAGGTCGTCTCGTCGAGCGCCGAGGGTCCCGTCGTGACGCTGCCCGGCAGCCTGCAGTCGGAGCTCGGCTGCCCCGGCGACTGGCAGCCCGAGTGCCTCGCGACCCTCGCGCAGGACGGCGACAAGGACGGCGTCTACACGTTCTCGACCTCGGCCCTGCCGAGCGGCAGCTACGAGGTGAAGGTCGCGCACGGCCTGTCGTGGGCCGAGAACTACGGCGTCGGCGGCGCTCCCGGTGGAGCGAACTACTCGTTCAGCGCGACCGAGGGCAAGGAGGTGCGCTTCGAGTACACGCTCGCGACCAACGTGCTCGAGATCATCGTGACCGACCCGCCCCTCGCGGGCGTCGGCACCCGCCAGGCCATCTGGGCCGCGGGCGACACGATCGCCTGGCCGATCGCGCTCCTCGGCGGCACCCCCGCCGCCGACGCGACGTTCACCCTCGAGCACTCGGCCGACGCGACCCTCGAAGTCGTCGACGGCGCGGTCACGGGCGGCGGCGAGCCGATCGAGCTCGCGGTCGACCCGGACGGCGTTCCGGCCGGAGTCCTGCAGGCGTTCCCGCACCTCGCCGACTACGTGGCGCTCACCCCGGTCGGCCTCGACCGGGCGGTGATCGCCGAGCTCGTGCGCGGCGAGCTGCTCGTCGCGCAGCGCGTCGACGGCGGCCTGACCGCCCTGACCGGCGTGCAGCTGCCGGGCGTGCTCGACGACCTCTACGCGGAGGGCCTCGCGAGCGCCGAGCTCGGCGCGGTGGTCTCGGGCGGCGACGTCACGGCCTCCCTGTGGGCGCCGACCGCGCGCTCCGTCGCTCTCGAGCGGTGGGATGCGGGCACGACGGGCGACCCCGAGCTCATCGAGGCCGTCCTCGACCCCGCGAGCGGCATCTGGAGCGTCGACTCCGGGCTCGCCGTGGGCGACGAGTACCGCTGGAGCGTCGACGTGCTCACGATCGAGACGGGCGAGTTCGAGACCAACTCGGTCACCGACCCCTACTCGGTCGGCCTCACGATCAACTCGGCCCGCTCGGTCGTCGTCGACCTCGACGCTCCGGAGCTGCAGCCGGAGCTGTGGGCCGACACCCCGCAGCCGGAGGTCGACCGCAGCGTCGATCGCGCGATCTACGAGCTGCACGTGCGCGACTTCTCGATCGGCGACGAGAGCGTCCCGGCGGAGGAGCGCGGCACGTACCGCGCCTTCACGCGCGACTCGGCCGGCACCGCGCAGCTGCGCGAGCTCGCCGCGGCGGGCATCACGACGGTTCACCTGCTCCCGACCTTCGACATCGCCACGATCGAGGAGCGCCGCGATCAGCAGGCCGAGCCGGAGTGCGATCTGGAGTCGTTCGGCCCGGCCTCGCCGGAGCAGCAGGCGTGCATCGCGGCCATCCGCGATCTCGACGGCTTCAACTGGGGTTACGACCCGTACCACTTCTCCACCCCCGAGGGCTCGTACGCCGTCGACGCCGACGGTGGCGCGCGCGTGGCCGAGTTCCGCGAGATGGTCGGCGCGCTCCACGCGACAGGCCTCGAGGTCGTGCTCGACAAGGTGTTCAACCACACCGCGCAGTCGGGCCAGGGCGAGAAGTCGGTGCTCGACCGCATTGTGCCCGGCTACTACCACCGCCTCAACGCCATGGGAGCGGTCGAGACCTCGACGTGCTGCCAGAACGTCGCGACCGAGCACGCCGCGGCCGAGAAGCTCATGGTCGACTCGGTCGTCCTGTGGGCGAAGGAGTACAAGGTCGACGGCTTCCGTTTCGACCTCATGGGCCACCACTCGAAGCAGAACATGCTGAACGTGCGCGCCGCGCTCGACGCCCTCACCCTCGAGGAGGACGGCGTCGACGGCTCGAGAGTCTTCCTCTACGGCGAGGGCTGGAACTTCGGCGAGGTCGCGAACAACGCGCGCTTCGAGCAGGCCACGCAGGGCCAGCTCGGCGGCACGGGCATCGCGACGTTCAATGACCGTCTGCGCGACGCCGTCCACGGCGGCAGCCCGGTCGACGGCTCGTCGACCTTCGTCCAGGGCTTCGGAACCGGTCTCGGCACCGACCCGAACGGCGACCCGATCAACGGCTCGACCGAGCAGTCGATCGCCGAGCTGCTCAAGCAGACCGATCTCGTGAAGATCGGCCTCGTCGGCAACCTGCGCGACTACGCGCTCGAGTCGGCGAGCGGCGCGGTCGTGTCGGGCGACGAGCTCGACTACCGCGGCTCGCCCGCGGGCTACGCCGACCAGCCCGACGAGGTCATCAACTACGTCGACGCGCACGACAACGAGACGCTGTACGACCTGAGCGTCATCAAGCTGCCGCGCGACACGACGATGGCGGAGCGCATCCGCATGAACACGCTGTCGCTCGCGACGGTGACGCTCTCGCAGGCGCCCTCGTTCTGGCACGCCGGCACCGAGCTGCTGCGCTCGAAGTCGCTCGACCGCAACAGCTACAACTCGGGCGACTGGTTCAACCGCATCGACTGGACGGGCCAGGAGTCGACCTTCGGCTCGGGGCTCCCGAGCGAGGCCGACAACGGCGAGAAGTGGTCGATCATGGAGCCCCTGCTCGCCGACCCGGCCCTCAAGCCCGCGGCCGACGATATCGCTGCCGCCGAGGCCGCGGCGCTCGACCTGCTGCGCGTGCGCGGCTCGGTCGACCTGCTGCAGCTGGGCTCGGCCGAGCTCATCGGCCAGAAGGTGAGCTTCCCGAACAGCGGAGCCGACGCCACCCCCGGCCTCGTCGTGATGCTCATCGACGATCTGCTGGGCGAGGACGTCGACCCCGAGCTTGAGGGCGCCCTGGTCGTCTTCAACGCGACGCCCGAGGCGATCACCGAGCAGGTCGAGGGGCTTTCGGGCCGCGAGTTCGCTCTCGCCGAGGCGCTCGCGAACGGCTCCGACCCGATCGTCGCGCAGACGACGTGGGATGCCGAGGCGGGCTCGGTGAGCATCCCCGCCCGTACGGCCGCCGTGCTCGTCGACCCGCAGGTCGCGCCCGAGCCGCCGCAGGGCAACGGCAACGCGAACAACGGCAATGGCAACAACGGCAACGGCAAGGGCCTCGGCAACGGGGGCGTCGGCCAAGGGAAGGGGAACGGCAACGAGGGCAAGCCGCGCTTCACCGCGGTGAGCGACTCGAGCGTCGCGCCCTCGTCGACCGTCTCCCTCGCCGCGAGCGGCTTCGCGCCGGGCGAGCGCGTCCAGCTCTGGATGCACTCGACCCCGCAGCTGCTCGTCGCGACGATCGCCGACGCGAACGGCGCGGTCTCGCTCGAGGTCACGGTGCCGGAGGGCGCCGAGCTCGGTGCCCACGAGCTCCGGCTCGTCGGGCTCGAATCGGGCCTCGAGGCGACCGCGCCCGTGACGGTCGAGTCGGAGGGGCTCTCCGTCACCGAGATCGTGCTCGGCTCGGCGCTCGTCCTCGCGGTGCTCGTCGCGCTCGGGCTGCTGATCGCGTCGCGCCGCCGCGGGAAGAGCTAGGTCGGGTCAGGCGGGGGGAGCGGCGAGCAGCGCGTAGCAGCGCTCGAGCCGCGCCCTCCACCACTGCGCGCGCTCGTCGGGGGCGGCGAGCCGGCGCAGGGCATCCTCGTCGACCGACACGCGCCCCGTGCCGATGGCTCCCGCGACGGGCACGACCGGCGCGACCGCGACGTCGTCTCCCAGGAGCGCGCCCGTGCCGAGCCCGCAGTCGAACTCGAGCTCCGGCAGTCGGGCCGCGAGAGCCGCGCCCATCGCGAGCCCGACGCTCGTGTCGAGCGCGCTGGACACCACCGCGGGCAGCCCCGCCGCCTCGACGATCGCGAGCGCGCGGAGGATGCCGCCGAGCGGCGCGGCCTTGATCACGAGCACGTCAGCGGCCCCGGCGCGCGCGACGGCGAGCGGGTCGGCCGCCTTCCGCACGCTCTCGTCGGCCGCGACCAGCACGTCGATGCGGTGGATTCGCCGCCGCAGCTCGGCGAGCTCGTCGATGCTCGCGCACGGCTGCTCGACGTACTCGAGGTCGAACTGCTCGAGCGCGCGCACGGCGTGCTCGGCCTCGTCGAGGTTCCAGGCGCCGTTCGCGTCGAGCCTGATGCGCCCCTCCGCCCCGATGAGCCGCCGCGTCTCGCGCACGCGCTCGACGTCGTCGGCGAGCGTCTGCCCGCGCTCGGCGACCTTGATCTTGACTGTGCGGCAGCCGTCGTAGCGGGCGAGCACCGCCTCGATGCGGTCGGGTGCGACCGCCGGCAGCGTCGCATTGACGGGGATGCTCGAGCGCAGCTCGGGCCCGCCGGCGTCGCGCCAGCCGTAGTCGATGGCTGCGGCGAGCCACGTCGCGGCCTCGGAGTCTCCGTACTCGGGGAAGGGGCTGAACTCGCTCCACCCGGCCGGGCCGCGCAGCAGCACGGCCTCGCGATGCTCGATGCCGCGGAACCGCGTCGTCAGCGGCACCGACACCACGGCGGAGCCGCTCAGCACTTCGTCGAGCGGGGGCAGGGCATCCGTCGCCGGCGTCGTCATGCGGCACAGTCTGTCACCGCGCCGCTCCCTCAGGCCGAGCCGCGCCCCCGCGCGTAGGCTGGCGGCATGGCCGAGCCCGCAGCCCCGCACGTCTCCGAGCTGTTCGACTCCGAGCGCTGGCGCCCCGTCGAGGGCTTCGACGCCCTCACCGACATCACCTACCACCTCGACACGACGGGCCGCATCGCGCGCATCGCGTTCGACCGGCCGGAGGTGCGCAACGCCTTCCGCCCGCACACGGTCGACGAGCTGTACCGCGCGCTCGACGACGCGCGACAGAACCCGCGCGTCGGCGTCGTGCTCCTGACCGGCAACGGGCCCAGCCCCAAGGATGCGGGGTGGGCGTTCTGCTCGGGCGGCGACCAGCGCATCCGCGGCCGCTCCGGGTACCAGTACGCCGACGGAGACTCGGCCGACACCGTCGACCCGGCGCGCGCGAGCCGGCTGCACATCCTCGAGGTGCAGCGCCTCATCCGCTTCATGCCGAAGGTCGTCATCGCCGTCGTGCCCGGGTGGGCCGCGGGCGGCGGGCACTCGCTGCACGTCGTGTGCGACCTCACGATCGCGAGCCGCGAGCACGCGCGCTTCAAGCAGACCGATGCTGACGTCGGCAGCTTCGACGCCGGCTACGGCAGCGCCTACCTCGCCAAGCAGGTCGGGCAGAAGATCGCGCGCGAGATCTTCTTCCTCGCGTGCGAGTACGACGCGCAGCGCGCCTTCGAGATGGGCACCGTGAACGCAGTCGTGCCGCACGCCGCGCTCGAGGAGACGGCCCTCGACTGGGCCGAGACGATCCTCGCCAAGAGTCCGACGGCCATCCGCATGCTCAAGTACGCGATGAACCTCACCGACGACGGGATGGTCGGCCAGCAGCTCTTCGCCGGCGAGGCGACGCGGCTCGCGTACGGCACCGACGAGGCCGTCGAGGGCCGCGACAGCTTCCTCGAGAAGCGCGCGCCCGACTGGTCGCCGTTCCCCTGGCAGTACTAGGCCCCTGGCAGTACTGAGGCGGCCCGCCTCAGTCGAGCAGGTGGAGCGTCACGACGACCGTGTCACCGCCGCTCTTGCCGATCGCGTCTCTGATCTCGCGATTGATCGAGATGATTTTGTCCTCGCCCCTGCGCGGCGCGAGGTTGATGCTCTCGATCGGGTAGCCGTCGATCGTGCCCGAGACCTTCAAGAACCCCCAGCGGGCCTCGATGTCGGCCGTGCCCGGGATGCGCAGGTGGTAGGTCCAGGCGCCGAACCCGGGCTGGTGCTGCAGCGTGAGCGCGAGCTCGTGAGCGATCGTGATCACGTCACCGCCTTCCCGCCGTCCCCGAGGGCCGAGCCTATCCGCGCGCGCCCGCTGAGCGGATTCCCACCCGTCTGTCGGTCGCTCGTTGCGGCAAAGCCGGCACCAGGCGCAACGAGTGACCGATAGACGCACGGTGCGACACCCGCTCGCCGCACCCGCCCGCCGCACCCGCGCGCGACACCCGCGCGCCGCACCGCGCACCCGACCGCACCCCCAGCCGCGCGCAGTAGCGTGAACGGGTGACCCGCCCGCTCGCCGTCGTCGACACCTCCGACCCCCTCGCGTGCCTCGCGCACCTGCGCGACGCGCTGAGCGGCGACGGGCCCGCGGTGCTCTTCCGCGGCGGAGGAGTGAACCCCGTCCAAACGGCCCCGCTCGAGGTCGAGAAGCGCATCGCGCTCGTCGTCGAGACGAGCGGATCCACCGGCACCCCCAAGCGCGTGGCCCTGACCGCCGACGCGGTGCTCGCGAGCGCGGCGGCGAGCAACGGCGCCCTGGGCGAGCCGGGCCAGTGGCTGCTCGCCCTGCCCGTCCACTACATCGCCGGCATCAACGTGCTCGCCCGCTCGCTCGCGGCGAGCATCCCCCCGGTGCCCGTCGCGCCCGGCCGCATGGACGCCGCGACCGTCCTCGCCGCGATCGCCCGCATGACCGAGAAGGTGCGGTACACCGCCCTCGTGCCCGCCCAGCTCGGGCGGCTGCTCGACGAGGCCGACGCGAACGACGAGCTGCGCGAGGCGATCGCGGGCTTCTCCCGCATCCTCGTCGGCGGCCAGTCCACGCCCGCCGCGCTCGTCGACCGCGCTCGCGCTCACGGCTGGCGCGTGACGCGCACCTACGGCTCGAGCGAGACGTGCGGCGGCGTCGTCTACGACGGCCGCCCGATCGGCCAGTCGCTCGTGCGCATCGTCGACGGCCGCGTCGAGCTCGGCGGTCCGACGATCGCCGAGTACTACCTCGGCGACCCCGAGCGCACCGAGAGCGTCTTCGTCGAGCACGACGAGCACCGCTGGTACCGCACCGACGACGCGGGCGAGCTCGTCGACGGAGTCCTCCGCGTCACCGGTCGCCTCGACGACGTCATCGTCACCGGCGGGCTCAAGGTGCGGCTCGGCGACGTCGAGCGCGTCGTCCGCGAGCAGCCCGGGCTCTCCGACGCCGTCGTCGTCGCCGGGCACCACCCTGAATGGGGCGAGGTGCCGGTCGTGGTGACGACCGCCCGACCCGACCTCGCGACGCTGCGGCGCTCGGTGGGCGCGGTCCTCCCGCCCGAGGCGCGCCCCGATCGCGTCATGACGGTGGATGCCCTGCCGACGCTCCCCTCCGGCAAGCCCGACCGCCTCGCCATCGCGGAGCGCGCCCGCCCCTAGGATCATGCTCGTGGCGACGAAGCGACCTGCGAGCAGGGCACCCCAGAAGACCTCAGGCTCCTCCTCGGCGAAGAAGCGCTCGGGGCGGCCCGGCGGCCGACCGGCGAAGCCCTCGGCCGCGCGATCGGGCAACCCGGCGGCGGCGTCGCGCGCGACCGCGCGCGACTGGATCGCCGGCGCCCGCCTGCGCACCCTGAGCCTCGCGATCGCGCCCGTCGCCCTCGGAACGGCCGTCGCGCACGTCAATGCCGGCGCGGACATCCTCATCGCGGTTCTCTGCCTCGCGACCGCGGTCCTCCTGCAGATCGGCGTCAACTACGCGAACGACTACTCCGACGGCGTGCGCGGAACCGACGCGCAGCGGGTCGGGCCTCGGCGCCTCACCGGCTCGGGCGCCGCCCCCGCGCGCACCGTGCTCACGGTCGCGCTCGTCTTCTTCGGCCTCGGCGCGCTCGCCGGCCTCGTCGTCGTCGTCCTGAGCGGGCAGTACTGGCTGCTGCTGATCGGCGTCGTCGCGATCGCCGCCGCCTGGTTCTACACCGGCGGCCGCCGGCCCTACGGCTACGCGGGCCTCGGCGAGCTCGTCGCCTTCGTCTTCTTCGGGCTCGTCGCGACGGTCGGCACGACCTACGTGCAGATCGTCGCCGCCCCCCTCGACGCGTGGCTCGCGGGCGTCATCGCGGGCCTCTTCGCCGCGGCCGTGCTGCTCGTCAACAACATCCGCGATCGCGGTCAGGATGCCCTGGCCGGCAAGCGCTCGCTCGCCGTGCGGCTGGGCGATCGGCCGGCCCGCATCCTCTTCGCGGTGCTGATCGTCGGCGCCTACGGCGTGCTGGCCTGGTTCGCGGCGATCTACGTGTGGGCGCCGTACGTGTACTTCACGCTCCTCATCGGCGCGCCCGTGATCATCATCGTGCTGCTCGCGCGCACCGCGGCCGAGCTCGTGCTCGCCCTCAAGCTCACTTCGCTCGCGGCGCTCCTGACGGGGCTCGCGCTCGCGGCGGCGATCGCCTTCTAGCGGCCGGGCTCGCTCGCGGCGTCCTCGGCGTCCGCGTCCGGGTCCGCGACGGGCTTCCCCCGGCGCTCGGCGAGGTCGACGGCGACCGCGTCGCGAAGGCGCCCGAAGAAGATGTACGACACCGTCAAGGCTACGACCGTGGCGATGACCCCGGCGATCGCGATGACCGCGAACCCCTCGATGCCGATCGACTCGAGCGGGGCGGGTAGCACTAGGTAGAGCACCGCGAAGGCGGCTCCGAAGATGCCGAGGCGCACGAGGCTGTACTGGATCCACGGGTTCACCACCCCAGTCTAGAAGCGGCCGCCCGAGCGTCCGGTCCGCTCTTCGGGCTCACCCGGCGCAGGCCCAGGGGCCCGGCGTACACTCGCAGCATGGCCAGGTTCCTCGTCGTGCTCACCGTGGTCGCGGTCGCGTTCACGATCTACACGCTCGTCGACGTCCTGCTCACCGATCGCTCGCGCGTGCGCGGTCTGCAGAGGCCCGTCTGGGCCGTCCTCGTCGTGCTGCTGCCCGTCATCGGCGGCGTCCTCTGGCTCGTCATCGGCAAGGCCCGCCGCACCTCCGGCGGCACGCGCGTGATCGCCCCCGACGACGACCCCGACTTCCTCGGCTCGATCAACCGGGAGGACGTCGCGCGTCGCGCCGAGCAGGACGAGCGCCTCCGCCGCCTCGAGCAGGAACTCGCCGACCTCGACGATGACACTCGCGACGACTCCGCCCGCTGACGACGGAGCCGCCGACGGCGGCTCGCCCGAGCGCGCGGCGTCGCCCGCTCAGCGCGCCGCGACCGCTCTCGTCGTCGGGCTCATCCGCCACGGGGTCCGCGACGTCGTCCTGAGCCCGGGCTCCCGCTCGCAGGCGCTCGCGCTCGCCGTGGCCGCCGCCGCCCGCGCGGGAGCGATCGAGCTCCACGTGCGCGTCGACGAGCGCGTCGCCGGCTTCACCGCCCTCGGCCTCGCCGCCGAGTCGGGGCTTCCCGTCCCCGTCATCTGCACGTCCGGTACCGCGGTCGCGAACCTGCACCCGGCCGTCCTCGAGGCGCACCACTCGGGCGTCGGCATCATCGTGCTCTCGGCCGATCGCCCCGTCGAGCTGCGGGGCATCGGCAGCAACCAGACGACCGTGCAGCCGGGCATCTTCGGCGACCTCGTGCGCGCCGACTGGGATGTCGCGGCTCCGGTCGGCGCGGCCCACGAGGTCGACGACGCGGGCGACCTGGCCGAGCTCGCCGTCCGCGCCGCGGCGGAGGGCCCGGTGCACGTGAACCTCGCCTACCGCGAGCCGCTCAGCGGAGCCGTGGAGCTTCCCGCCGACCTCGCCGCGGGCGAGCACCCCGCCGCCGGGGCCGACGCCGGCGCCGACGTCGTCGACGCCGCACCGGCCGATCGCCGCGATCGCGCGATGCTCGACCTCGAGCCCGATGACGCGACCGTCGTCATCGCGGGCACCGGGGCGGGCCCGCTCGCGACCGAGCTCGCCGAGAAGCTCGGCGCCCCGCTCATCGCCGAGGTCGCGAGCGAGTCGCGCTTCGGCCGGCACGTCGTCGCGGCCTACCGGGATGTCCTGCGCGGCCCGCACGGCGATGCGGTCGCACGCGCGATCGTCGTCGGCCACCCGACGCTCAGCCGCGAGGTGCCCGCGCTGCTGCAGCGGCCCGATGTCGAGGCGATCGTCATCCGCACCCCGGGCGTCGAGGCCTACGACCCCGGTCGACGTGCGCGCGTCGTCGACGGCGTGCGCGTCCACGGCACCCCCGACCCCGCGATCGTGCGGCGCTGGGTCGGCGGCTGGGTCGCGATGTCGCGCGCCGTCCTCGAGTCGGAGGCGCCCGACGATCCCGCGCCCGACCTCGGGGCGGCCGTCTCGGAGGAGCCGAACGTGCGCGCCGCCTTCGCCCGCGCCGAGATGGCGATCCTGCGCGCCCCCGTCGACCGGCGGATGCTCGCCCGCGCGCTCTGGGCATCCACCTGGCCGCACGATCGCCTCGTGCTCGGGGCGTCGCGCCTCATCCGCGAGGCCGACCGCATCGTGCCCGGCAAGAGGATCCCGGTGCACGCCAACCGCGGTCTCGCCGGCATCGACGGGACGATCTCGACGGCGGCCGGCATCGCGCTCGCCGCCCGCCGCGCGGAGCGGCACGGCGTCGTGCGCGTCCTGCTCGGCGACCTCGCCGCCGTGCACGACGCGGGCGCCCTGCTCGTCCCGCTGCCCGACGACGTCTCGCTGCACGTCTTCGTCGGCGACGACGGAGGAGGCACGATCTTCGACTCGCTCGAGGTCGCCGCCACGGCCGACGCCGACGACTTCGCGCGCGTCATGCGCACGCCCGTCGCGGTCGACTTCGCGGCGCTCGCCGCCGCCGGCGGGTGGGAGTACCGCCGCGTCACGACGCGCGCCGAGCTCGATGACGCCCTCACGGCGCGCGAGCGCCTGCTGCTCGTGCACGTGCCCCTCGAGCCGTAGGCCCACCCCGTCCGACGGCCCGGCCGCCGGCGCCCCGCCGCCGCATCCGACTGCCTGCCTGGCCCGCCGGCCTGCCCGCCGCCGTCGCCTGCGCCGCCCGTCTCCGTCACCGCACCGACGCGCGGCTGCCTCACTACCGTTGTCGAGGAGTGTCGAAATTCGATTGCGTCACTCCTCGACAACGGTGGGCACGCAAGGTCGTTCGCCGCCCGCCGCACTCACGATGCAGAGGAGTGACGAAACCCGATTACGTCACTCCTCCACATCGTGAGCACGCTCGACAACGTCATGAGCGCGCTCGACGCGGACGCCGCGATCCGCGTAGCGTTGCTGCATGGACCAGCTGCTGCGGGCCGGCGCCGACGTGCGCCTCGCCGACCTCGACACCCGTGCGACTCCCGGCTTCGACGGCGACAAGGATGCGGGCGTCGCGGCCCTCGCCGCCGGCGCCGACGAGCTCAGCGCCCTGCAGGAGAAGCTCTTCGCCGCGAGCCGCGCGGGCGACGAGCGCCGCATCCTCCTCGTCCTCCAGGCGATGGACACCGCGGGAAAGGGCGGCATCCTCCGCCACGTCGTCGGCGCCGTCGACCCGCAGGGCGTCGCCCTCGCGGCCTTCAAGAAGCCCACGCCGGAGGAGCTCGCCGAGCACTTCCTCGCCCGCATCGAGCGCCGCCTCCCCGGCCCCGGCATGATCGGCGTCTTCGACCGCTCGCACTACGAGGACGTCCTCATCGCGCGCGTCCGCGAGCTCGCACCCGCCGACGAGATCGAGCGCCGCTACGGCGAGATCCGCGACTTCGAGCGCCGACTCGTCGACGACGGCACGCGCGTCATCAAGGTCATGCTCCACATCTCGCCCGACGAGCAGAAGGAGCGCCTCCAGGAGCGCCTCGACCGCGAGGACAAGCACTGGAAGTACAACCCCGGCGACGTCGATGAGCGGATGCTCTGGCCGAAGTACATGGAGGCCTACGAGCGCGCCATCGCCGAGACCGACGCCGACCACGCGCCCTGGTTCGTCGTGCCCGCCGACCGCAAGTGGTTCGCGCGACTCGCCGTCCAGCACCTGCTGCTGCGCGAGCTGCGCGCCCTCGATCTCCAGTGGCCCGCGGCTGACTTCGATGTCGAGGTCGAGAAGGTGCGACTCGACCACTCATGATCGACGCGAACACTGCAGGGCGTTGACGGCTAGGATTATGCACATCGTGATGACCCTTGCCGCACACGCACCGGAGGGTGGGTTCTCCCGTCGAGCCCGCTCGTTGATGGTCCGCCGCGTGCTCCTCGCGGTGATCGTGGCGAGCGCCCTCGTCCTCTCGGCTTTCATGGTTCACGCTGTCGGGGGGGATTCCGGAGCGAGCACTGGATCGCTCGCGGGCGCGGTGGTCGAGCTGCCTTCGGCTGGCGCAGCCGACGAGCAGAATCCCTCGACGGCGGTCTGCATCACGGAATGCGACCCGATAGTCGCCTTCGCCATGGCGTGCTGGATGCTTCTCATCCTTACCTTCACGATCATGGCGGTCCGACCCGCCTGGTTCGCCCGATCTTCACCTCGGGCCGTTCACGCGACCGTGAGGGCCGTGTCGGAGGAGGTCCGCCGGTTCGCTCCGACCCTCCATTCACTGTCGATCGACCGGCAGTAGAAGAGATCCCCAGCGACTCCGGCGGGTGATCCGCCATCAGCTCCGCCGCTCCCATATTCGCCCTCTGGCGTGTCCGCGTACTCTTCTCCAACCTTGGAGGCATCCTTGCCATCGAGTCTTCTGCTCACTCAAGCCGGAATTCCCAGTCCGGCCATCAACTCCATCGATCTCGGCTTCATCGAGATCCGGTTCTACGCTCTATTCATCCTGGTCGGCATGGCGATCGCGGTCATCGTCATGGGTCGACGCCTGCAGCGACGCGGGCACAGTCGAGACGCCGCACTGACCATCGCGCTGTGGGCGATCCCGTTCGGGATCGTCGGTGCGCGCCTTTATCACGTGATCACGCACCCGACAGATTACTTCTTCGAGAACGCAGAGCTGTGGAAGGTGTTCGCGATCTGGGAGGGAGGAATCGCGATCTTCGGGGCAGTGATATTCGGCGCAGTCGGCGTGTGGCTCGGCGCTCGTCAAGAAGGAATCCGATTCATGGAGGCGGCGGACGCTCTCGCGCCGGCGCTTCTGCTGGCGCAGGCCATGGGGCGTATGGGCAACTACGTCAATCAGGAGCTCTTCGGCACCCCCACCACGCTGCCGTGGGGCCTCCAGATCGATCCGGGGAATCCTGCCATTCCGCCGGGCACTCCCGAGGGAACGCTCTTCCACCCCCTGTTCCTCTACGAACTGCTGTGGAACGTGGTGGGGTTCCTGACCATTCTGCTGATCGAACGACTGTGGCGATCTCGCCGGGGTGGAGAAGCGCCTCCGGGAGCAGCTCTCGGCCTCTACCTGGTCTGGTACGGCGTGGGTCGCGCGTGGTTTGAATCGTTCAGGCTCGACCCGACAGAGTTCGAACTGGTCGGAGTGAAGATAAACATCATCACCGCTATCGCCGCGGCTCTCGTCGGCGTAGCGCTCATCGCACGGGCGGCGCGACGCGGGACCGCTCTTCGCGCCACCCTCGTATCCGACATCGCCGCGCGGGCGGACGACGAGAAGTCAGGGAAGGACGCCCTCTCATGAACAGCGACTCCACCTCCCCGAGGAAGAGACTCGACCCCTACACGCGCCGGCGACTGTACCTCCGTCTCGGCCAAGTGATCATGCTCGCTGGCGCCGTGATGGCCGTCGTGCACTGGCTCACCCACCTCGAGGCGTTCGGACCGGAGCAGCCACCGCTCCTGATCGATCTGGCGATCGGGTATCCGATGGCGGCGCTGCTGCTCATCGCCGGCGGGGTCGTAGCGAGCCGGAAGCCGAAGCAGGAGAAGCGCTGACGGCGCTGGGGGCCGGCGCCTCCTCCCGGCCCCCAGGATCTCGTCGCCCTGAGCACGATGCTGGCCCCCGCGCACGCCGTGAGCGTCCCGTCATCGTCGATGCACGCGCAGCGCAGCGCGATGACCCGCTCGCCTTCGCCGTCCTGGTCGATTCAGCCTGCCGGGCTGGTGTAGCGGCGGGGATCGAAGGGCTCGAGCTCGGCGATGAGTCGCAGGGCGTCCGCGGTCGGACTGCCCGCGACCGCGGCCGTGGGGCGCAGGGCGGCTACGGGGTCGAGGCCGGAGGCGTCCTCCGAGAGCGCGACCTCGCATCGGTCCTGATACCACGCAGGGGACGAGCTCTGCCTCTCGAAACAGGCATCCGAAGGATCGATGCTGGAGATGAGCAACGCGCTCGGCGCCAGCACTTGCGCAAATCGCCAACGGGACGACCTCAATTCGACGACCCGCAGAGTGCGGGAAGAATTTTGATCGCCGCTCCTCGATTGTGATGCTGTCGCGGGATACCCCCTGGGGGTATGCTACGCGTGTGAGCAAGCCATCCACGATGTCACTGCCCCTGAAGCGTGCGCTCTCGAGGCCATCGCCCCCTGCGGTGCGATGGCTTGCCGTCGCCGCAGGCTCCACAGCGATTCTGGCAACGTACTGGGATGGAGCGTGGCACACAGAAATCGGACGCGACAGCACGTTCGCACCTCCCCACATCCTCCTGTACGCGAGCATCGCTCTGGCCGCTGCGGTCGTTGTTGCGTGGGCGCTCTTCGAGATAGTCGCAGAGCGTTCCGTGTGGGCCGTTCTTCGCCATCGCGCCCTGGTCCTGTCGGGCATTGCGGTGGCAGCGATCGGTTCGTCGGCCGTACTCGATGTTCTGTGGCATGTGTATTTCGGTCGGGATTCGGTGCTGTGGTCGCCTCCGCATTTGTTGGGCATCATCGGGACCGTGGTGCTGGTGGTGGGCTTCGTGATGAGTAGGGATCGAGGTCGACCACTCCGGGTCGTTGACGGCGCACTCTGCGCTGTTCTACTGGGTACCGCGATGCTCCCCGTGATGGAGTTCGACTCACGGGTACCCCAGTTCGCCGAGGGGCTCTACCTCCCCGTAGTCGTCGTTGCGGCTCTCGCGGCCGCCTGGGTGATCGATGTCGCTGTGGTCGGGGCGCGAGTCATCACTGCGATCATTGCCGGAGTCGTGCTCTTCCGAACCGCGATCTGGGCTGTGCTCAGCTTCTCGGGGTGGCCGACGGTCGACGTTCCCTTCGCGTTGCTCGCGCTCGTCCTTCTCGATCTACGCGGTCTGGGAAGGATCGATCGCTTTTCCCTGGCCGCAATGGGGATGTCTGGCATCCAGATCGTGACATCCGCCGTGGGTCTCAGCAGCGTGGAACTGCAGCCGATTCTCCCCGCGGCCCTCGTCGTCATCGCAGGGGCGGGGCTCGTGATGCTGGCCGCTCGGCGCAGAGGAAGGGTCTCCACGGCGCTCGTGATGGTGGCACTGGTCGCAGGCTCGATGACCGTTGACGCTGCGCCGGCGCGCGCCCATGACCCCGGGCAGGGTACTGATCAGGGCGAGGTTGCCATGAGCGTCGAGCGAGCCGGTACCCGTGTCGCGGTCACCGCCGAGGTCGTCTCCTCACGCGTTCCTCTTCGCTTCGAACGTATCGTTGCGCGACGTGCCGGTCAGCTGATCGAAGCCACTGCTGATCTGCCGATGGAGAACGCCGCGGTCACCGCGACTCTCGAACTCGACGACGGCGACATCTGGTTCATCTACGCCGAGTACTCGTCGGCGCTCGGTCCGCTCGAATCGTGGATAACCGTCGAACCCGACGAGTCTCGTTCCGATGTGCGCCCCCTTTACGAACCGCCGGTGTCTCCCGTCAACGACCTCGAGTTCATCGGAGCGAGCGTCGCCCTCTACGTGCTCATGATGTGGCTGGTCTGGTTCGCACTGCGAGTAGTGAATGCTTCGCGGCGGTCTCCGACAGAACGTGTTCACGCGGTCGCCGCGGAATCCTCCTAGCGCAGAGCATCCGCGATCGGCCGGAACTTCATGCGCGTCTCGGCGAGCTCCGACTCCGGGTCGGAGTCCGCGACGATTCCGGCCCCCGCGTACGCCGTGAGCGTCCCGTCGTCGTCGATGCGCGCGCAGCGCAGCGCGATGACCCACTCGCCGTCGCCGTCCTGGTCGATCCAGCCGACAGGCCCCGCGTAGCGCCCGCGATCGAAGGGCTCGAGCTCGGCGATGAGCCGCAGGGCGTCGACGGTGGGGCTGCCGGCGACCGCGGCCGTCGGGTGCAGGGCGGCGACGAGATCGAGGCCGGAGGCGTCCTCCGAGAGCTCGACCTCGACATCCGTCGCCAGATGCCAGAGGTTGGCGAGCTTGAGCGTGAACGGCGACTCGCTCGCGGTGACCGCCCGCGCATGGGGTCGCAGCGCACGCAGCACGCTCTGCACCGCGAAGGCGTGCTCGTCGAGATCCTTCGTGCTCGTCGCGAGGGCCGTCGCGGCGGCCGCGTCGTCGGCCGCCCCGGCGCCGCGAGCGCGCGACCCGGCGAGCACACGAGCGGACGCCTCGCACGCGTGCACGCTCACGAGGGTCTCGGGGCTCGCGCCGACGAGCCCGTCGACGGCGAACGTGAGCGTGTCGGGGTAGGCCTCGGCGAGCTCCTGCAGCAGCGCCCGGCGGTCGGCATCGGCGGGGATGCCCGCGCGCGCGTCCCGCGCCATGACGACCTTCTCGACCTCGCCCGAGCAGATCCGGGTCACGGCGTCGCGCACGAGCTCCACGTACTCCTGTCGCGAGAGGGATGCCGCCGCGAGCGTCGCCCGGGGCCGGGCCCCGACCCGCGTCGCCACGGGCGGGGCGAGCTCGAGGTCGCGCCCGCCGTCGTCGGTCGTGATGCGCGTCACCCAGCTGACCGGCCCGCGGCGCCCGACGACGATCTCGGGCACGATGAGCACGCTCTCGACCGCGGAGGTGTCGGCGAACGCGAAGGCCCCGAAGGCGACGAGCCCCGACCCCGGCTCGTGCACCGCGTCGTCGACGCGCGCGGCGGCGGCGAGCTCGCGCCAGGCGCTCGCGGCGCGCGCGAGGCGGTCGGGCCCGGTGAACGACAGCCGCGCGACCTCGCCGATGCCGACGATGCCGTCGCCGCGGCGGAGGGCGACGAGAGGATGCGCGGCCGAGGCGTACTCGAGCAGGGCGGTCGCGTCGTCGACGGGCTCGGAGACCGCGCGGAGGGCGGCTCCCGACGACGCGGAAGTGGGCACGGGGTCAGCGTACCCTCGGCGCACCGGGCGCCCAGTCCGCTCGCGGGCAACGCGCAGTGACCACTCACTAGACTGAGCGGGTGACGAGGGCCGACCTGAGCAAGAAGTCGCGCGACGTCGCGGCCATGTTCGACGGCGTCGCCCGCGGCTACGACCGCACGAACGCCGTGCTCTCCGTGGGCAACGCCTCGCTCTGGCGCCTGCACACGGTGCGGGCGATCGACCCGCAGCCCGGAGAGCGCATCCTCGACATCGCCGCGGGCACGGGCACGAGCTCGGCTGCGATCGCGAAGTCGGGCGCCCGCGTGATCGCCTTCGACTTCTCCGCGGGCATGATCGAGGAGGGGCGCAAGCGCCACCCCGAGCTCGAGTTCGTCGAGGGCGATGCGCAGAAGCTGCCCTTCGGCGACGACGAGTTCGACGCGGTCACGATCAGCTTCGGCCTCCGCAACGTGGAGGACCCGCGGCTCGCCCTGAGCGAGATGTACCGCGTGCTCAAGCCCGGCGGCCGACTCGTCATCTGCGAGTTCTCGCGCCCGCCCATCGGCATCATCCGCCGCGGCTACTTCGCCTACCTGCAGAAAGTCATGCCGTTCATCGCGGGCGCGGCGAGCACGAACCCCGACGCCTACCGCTACCTCTTCGAGTCGATCGCGGACTGGCCCGAACAGGGCATCCTCTGCCAGTGGATGCGCGCCGCGGGCTTCACGCGCGTCGCCTACCGCAATCTCACGGTCGGGGTCGTGGCCCTGCACCGCGGTCGCAAGCCGATCGATGCCGCGATCCGGGCATCCGCCGCCAAGAAGCGCGTCGCCCGCCGACGCCCCACCTCGTCGGCCGCGGCCGAGTGACCCCCCGACAGATCGGCACACCGTGACCTGGAGCACTCCTCTCGCTCGCCGCAGCAAGACGCTCAGCGCCTCGCTCGGGCTCGGCGAGAAGCTCTTCGCCTCGAGCGAGGAGCGCCGCTTCGCGGACGCGATCGAGTCGGGCCTCGAGACCGTCGAGGCGGGCCTTCTCAAAGAGGTCGCCTTCGCCGACGACATGGCGGATGTCACGTCCCGCTACCTGCTCGAGGCGGGCGGCAAGCGCATCCGACCCGTGCTCACGCTGCTCACCGCCCAGCTCGGCGACGGAGCCACCCCCGCGGTGATCACGGCCGCGCAGGCCATCGAGATCACGCACCTCGCCTCGCTGTACCACGACGACGTCATGGACGAGGCGGAGCTACGCCGAGGCGTGCCGACCGCGCAGCACGTGTGGGGCAACTCGGTCGCGATCCTCACCGGCGACCTGCTCTTCGCCCGCGCCTCGAAGCTCGTCGCGAGCCTCGGCGAGGGTGCGATCAAGCTCCAGGCCGACACGTTCGAGCGCCTGTGCCTCGGCCAGCTGCATGAGACGCTCGGCCCGCGCGCGACCGACGACCCGATCGAGCACTACCTGCAGGTGCTCGCCGACAAGACCGGCTCGCTCATCGCGGCCGCCGCGCAGATGGGCGTGATCTTCTCGGATGCCCCCTCGGAGTTCGAGGAGCCCGTCGTCGCCTTCGGTGAGAAGATCGGCGTCGCCTTCCAGCTCATCGACGACGTCATCGACCTCGCCGAGGCCGACGCCGAGACGGGCAAGGCGCAGGGCACCGACCTGCGCAGCGGCGTCGCGACGCTCCCGCTGCTCTTCCTGCGCCGCGCGGCTGCGACGGACGCGAGCGCCGCCGAGCTGCTCGGACGCATCGAGCGCAACGTCGACGAGCTCGACGACGACGCGACCTCCGCGGAGGACCGCGCGACCGACGAGCCCGAGCTCGCCGCGGCCATCGCCGAGCTGCGCGGCCACCCCGTGACGGAGGAGACCCTGCTCGAGGCGCGCCGCTGGGCCGACGACGCCGTCGCCGCGCTCGCGCCGCTGCCCGACGGGCCGGTCAAGAAGGCGCTCACGAAGTTCGCCGAAGCGGTCGTCGACCGCAGCAAGTAGGGCCGCGAGCCCCCACCGCCCCCGCCGATCGAGGAACGGAACCACCCGCATGACCAAGCTCAGGCTCGCCATCGTCGGGGCAGGCCCCGCCGGCATCTACGCCGCCGACATCCTGCTCAAGCACGAGCGCTCGTTCGAGGTCTCGATCGACCTGTTCGACCAGCTGCCCGCTCCGTATGGGCTCGTCCGCTACGGCGTCGCGCCCGACCACCCGCGCATCAAGGGCATCATCAACGCTCTGCGCGACGTGCTCGACTCGGGCGACATCCGCATCTTCGGCAACGTCCGCTACGGCACCGACATCACGCTCGACGATCTGAAGCGTCACTACAACGCCGTGATCTTCGCGACGGGGGCGGTGCGGGATGCCTCGCTGGACATTCCGGGCATCGATCTGGAGGGCTCGTACGGCGCCGCGGACTTCGTCAGCTGGTACGACGGCCACCC
>JBKHYA010000009.1:0-43244 GCA_046565745.1 Actinomycetes bacterium | reverse complement strand
GACCTCGACGGCGTAGAGGTCGGAGATGTCGAGCACCCGCAGGCGCAACCCATCCTCGGCGATGGCCAGCTCGAGGGCGCGCTCGAAGTAGTCCTGGTCGGCGACGCGCTGCAGGTGGTGGATGAGCGTCGCCTTGTCGGCGGACGAGACGTAGTTGATGCCCACGGCCTCGCCGAGGCCGCCGACGACCTGCTTCGAGAGCTCCTTGATGAAGCCCTCGGCGTCGACCGTGTACTTGACCTCCTCGTCGGAGACCTTGGAGGTGTTGACGCTCACGAAGGAGCGGTCGGCGTGGACGAGGGTCGCGGCGCGCACGAGAGCCTGCGGGTCGAAGACGACGTCGCCGTTCATCCAGAGCACGCCCTGCGAGCCGGTCGCCTTGAGGGCGCGGAGCAGGCTCTTGGAGGTGTTCGTCTGGTCGTACTGCTCGTTGTAGACGTAGTTCACGTCGGGGAAGGCGTCGATGATGTGCTCGAGCTTGTAGCCGACGACGGTCGTGATCGTGGCGTCGGTGCCGAACGCGGCCGCGATGTTGTCGTGCTGCTGCTGCATGATGGTGCGGCCGTCGCTGAGCTCGGTGAGCGGCTTCGGGAGCGAGCGGCCGAGGCGGCTGCCCATCCCGGCGGCGAGGATGACGATCTGCGTGGTCATGAGACCTCCTGTGTCTTCAGTCGGCTGCGCAGGCTCTCGACGATCATGCTCCCGTTCCGGGGGATCGGCCGGTGAGTGTTCACCGGACGGTCAACTGCGCGCTGTGGATCAGACACTTCTTTGTGCTGGGCCGAGTTTACCCGCGAACGCCGCGGAATGACAGGGAAGGCTCCTCTTCCGTTGCCGGATCGTGATCGTCCGTCACGATCGTGGAGGGCGAGCGGCGGAGCGCTCGGCCTCGTTGCTAGCGTGGACACGTGGATCCGACTACGCCGCCCTCGACCAGCGACGCGACCCCCGGCGCGGAGGTCGCGGACCCGGGAGCGGCGAAGAAGCCCGCGGGCGCGGCGAGGAAGCCGGCGGGCAAGGGCGCGACCGCGAGAAAGCCCCCGGCGAAGAAGCCGGCGGCGCGGAAACCGGTGCCGGTCGCTCCCGTCGAGCCCCCGAAGCCGCCCGCCCCCGTCGTGCTCGAGGTCACGGGCCTTCGCAAGCGCTTCGGCCGCACGATCGCCGTCGACGGCATCGACCTCGTCGTGCGGAAGGGCGCCATCTTCGGATTCGTCGGGCCCAACGGCGCGGGCAAGACCACGACCCTGTCGATGATCACCGGCCTCCTGCGACCCGACGCCGGATCGGTCGTCGTGGGGGAGGCCGACGTCTGGCGCTCGCCCGACGCCGCGAAGCGCGTCCTGGGCGTCCTGCCCGACCGCATGCGCCTGTTCGACCGGCTCACCGGCGCCCAGATGCTGTACTACTGCGGCGTGCTCCACGGTCTCGATCGGGAGACCGCGCGGAGCCGCTCGGAGGACCTCTCCCGCGCCCTCGCGCTCGAGGGCTCGCTCGACCGACCCGTCGCCGACTACTCGATCGGCATGATCAAGAAGGTCTCGCTCGCGGCCGCGCTCATCCACTCCCCGAGGCTGCTCGTGCTCGACGAGCCCTTCGAGGGCGTCGACCCGGTGTCGACCGCGCACGCGATCGACCTCCTGCGCTCCTACGCCCGCGCGGGCGGGACGGTCGTGCTCTCGAGCCACAACATGGATCTCGTCGAGCGGGTGTGCGACTCGGTCGCCGTCATCGTGGGCGGGAGCATCCTCGCCATGGGGTCTCTCGAGGAGGTGCGGGCCGGGTCATCGCTCGAGGAGCGATTCGTCGACCTCGCCGGCGGTCGCAGCGCGGTGGAGGGGCTCGAGTGGTTGACGACGTTCTCCGACTGAAGCTCGCTCTGCTGGGCTCCGCGTTCCGCGGCACCCGTCGGCTCGCCCGCACGGCCGTCGTCGCGGTGCTCGCCGTCGGATTCACCGCGGCCGTCCTCGAGGCCGCAGCGGAGTTCCGACCGGACGATGCCGGGCATCGAGCGGGACTCGTCGTCATCGCGAGCATCCTCGCCCTCGCGATCTCGATCAGTCCGCTGACCTCCGGGCTCGGCTCCGCGCTCGAGCCGCGCCGCTTCGCGCCCTTCCCGATCGCTCCCGGCCGGCTCGCCGCAGCCCTCGCCATCGCGGGCGCCATCGGCCTCCAGGGACTCATGGCCGTCGTGGTGGTCGTCGCGATGGGCATCGCGTGGGGCGGCACGCGTTTCGAGGGCGCCGCGGTCGGCGGCGGGCTCGCGGGCGCCGTCGCGGTCATCCTCACCGGGCAGTTCCTCGTCGCGATCGCCGCGCAGCTGGCCATCGCTCCGACATCCGCGCGCACGGTCGCGCTCTTCGCCCGCGGGCTCGTCGGCCTCTGCCTCGCCGCGGCGACGACGACCGCTCTCGTGATCGAGCGCGGCCGCGACGACGCGCGCGTGATCGAGATCGGCGCGTTCCTCGCCTCGACGCCGCTCGGCCTCCCCTGGGCGGTGGCGGGGAGCGACGCCACCGCACTCACGGCGCGGATGCTCGGCGCGCTCGCGCTCGTCGCCGCCCTCGCGATCGGGTGGCGCGTGCTCGTCGGACGCCTGCTCGAGACCCCCGAGCGGCAGCGGTGGATCCCGCGCTCGCGGGGGCTCGGCCTCTTCGACCTCGTTCCGGCGACGCAGGGGGGCGTCATCGCGGCGCGGAGCATCCTGTACTGGACCCGCGACCCGCGCTACCGGCTCGCGCTCGTCGCCCTGCCCGTCGCGCCCGCGCTCATGATGATCGCCCTCGCGATCGCGGGGATCCCCGGGCAGTACCTGTGGCTCATCCCCATCCCCGTCCTCGCGCTCTTCCTGGGCTGGTTCAGCCACAACGACGTCGCGTACGACCACACGGCCGTCTGGCTGCACGTCGCCGCGCACGTGCGCGGAGCCTCCGACCGCTGGGGGCGCGCGGTGCCGCCGCTGCTTCTCGGCGTGCCGCTCGTCGTCCTGCTCGCCCCCGTGTTCGCCGTCTGGTCGGGCATCGAGGGCGTCGAGCCCGCGCTCCTCGGCACGAGCCTCGGGCTGCTCCTCACCGGCATCGGCGTCTCGAGCGTGGCGTCGGCGGCGGCGCCGTACCCCGCGCCCCGGCCGGGAGCCGGGCCGTTCGATCAGCCGCCCCTGACCGCCGCGACGGCCGGGTGGTCGCAGGGGCTCTCGATGCTCGCCATCCTCGCCCTCATGGCCCCGACGCTCGTCACCGCGTGGCGGGGGGTCGAGGGCGAGCCCGACCTCCTGCCGATCGCCGCGCTCGCGGGGGCCGCGACGGGCGTCGTGATGCTCGCGCTCGGCGTCCTCATCGGCGGCAGGGTCTTCCGGCGCCGGGCGCCCGAGCTGCTCGACCTCGTCCTGCGCACCTGATCCCGACGGCGAGCGCGGCGTAGAATCGCGGCATGGCCACGACCGACGACACCGGAACCGGCGGAGGGCTCGACGTCCTCGACCGCGAGCTCGAGAAGCTGCTCAACCAGGAGCAGCTGGAGGACGGCGACCACGAGCGGTTCTCCCACTACGTGCCGAAGAACAAGATCATGGAGTCGGCGCTCACCGGCAAGCCCGTGCGCGCGCTGTGCGGCAAGAAGTGGACGCCCGGCCGGGACCCCGAGAAGTTCCCGGTCTGCCCCGCGTGCAAGGAGATCTACGAGAAGATGCGCGACGCCTAGGACCGCGCTCGCTCCCGCGCGTCCGCTGAGCACCGCGGCGCGAGCGTCGCGCCGGCCGCACTAGCCTGGGGCGCATGGCGGAACGCTCCTGGAACCTCGGCGGAGCCCTCAAGGGGCTGTTCACGAAGCCGACGATCGACGAGACCACCTGGGACGACCTCGAGACGGCGCTCATCCGCGCCGACTTCGGCCCCGACCTGACCGAGAGCATCCTCGAGCAGATGCGCGCGCAGGTCGAGCGCTACCAGACGACCGATCCGACCGACCTCAAGCGCATGCTGCGCGAGTCGATCGAGGAGCGCCTCGCCGCGCACAACCCGACGCTGACCCTGAGCGCGCGCCCCGCCGTCGTGCTCGTCGTCGGCGTCAACGGCGTCGGGAAGACGACGACGATCGGCAAGTTCGCGAAGTTCCTCACCGGCTACGGGCGGAGCGTCGTCGTGGGCGCCGCCGACACCTTCCGCGCCGCCGCGGTCGAGCAGCTCGCCACGTGGGCCGACCGCGCAGGAGCATCCGTCGTCCGCCCCCAGCAGCACGGCCAGGATCCGGCGAGCGTCGCCTTCCAGACCGTCCAGAGGGCGATCGACGATGGCATCGACATCGCGATCATCGACACCGCCGGCCGCCTGCAGACCAAGGCCGGCCTCATGGACGAGCTCGCCAAGGTGCGTCGCGTGGTCGAGAAGCTCGCGCCGATCGCCGAGGTCCTCCTCGTGCTCGACGGCACGACGGGCCAGAACGGTCTCGCGCAGGCCGAGGCGTTCATCGAGCACGCGGGCGTCACGGGCCTCGTGATCACGAAGCTCGACGGCTCGGCGAAGGGCGGCTTCGTGCTCGCCGTCCAGGAACGCACGGGCATCCCGATCAAGCTCATCGGCCAGGGTGAGGGCATCGGCGACCTCACGGGCTTCACCCCGCACGTCTTCGCGGCCTCGCTCGTGCCGTAGCGCGGGTGAGCGGCGCGGCGGTCAGTCCTCGATGGCGGCGTGCTCGCGCGACAGCATCAGGTACGTCTCGGCATTGCGACGGATGCCCGCGACCTCGTCGTCCGTGAGCGGGCGCCGCACCTTCGCTGGCACGCCGGCGACGAGCGACCGAGGCGGCACGACGGTGTCCTCGAGCACGACCGCGCCCGCGGCGACGAGGGACTCGCTGCCGATGACCGCCCGGTTGAGCACCGTCGCGCTCATGCCGATGAGGCAGTCGTCCTCGATCGTGCAGCCGTGGAGCACGGCGGCGTGGCCGACGCTGACCCGCTTGCCGACGATCGTCGGGGTGCCCGGATCGCCGTGGACGCTCACCGAGTCCTGCAGGTTGGAGTCCTCGCCGAGGACGATCGCCGCCCGATCCGCGCGGAGCACCGCGCCGTAGAAGACGCTCGCCCCGGGGTGGATCGTGACATCGCCGATGAGCACCGCAGTGGGGGCGATCCAGGCCCGCTCGTCGACCGCGGGCTCCTTGCCGAAAATGCGCCGTCGCATGCCGTCTCCTCGCTGTCGCCCCCAGTCAACCAGACGAGCCCTTCTAGAATGGGCGGATCATGGCGACCTTCGGCACTCTCTCCGACCGGCTGACTCAGACGTTCAGCGCCCTCCGCACGAAGGGCAAGCTGAGCCCGGCCGACGTCGACAAGACCGTCCGCGAGATCCGGCGCGCGCTGCTCGACGCCGACGTCGCGCTGCCCGTCGTGAAGGACTTCACGAGCACCGTCCGCGACCGCGCTCTCGGCGACGAGGTCAACAAGGCCCTCAACCCCGCCCAGCAGGTCGTGCAGATCGTCAACGAGGAGCTCGTGGCGATCCTCGGCGGCGAGCAGCGTCGGCTCGAGTTCGCGAAGAACCCGCCCACGGTCATCATGCTCGCGGGCCTCCAGGGCGCGGGCAAGACGACCCTCGCGGGCAAGCTCGCGAAGTGGCTCAAGGGTCAGGGGCACACGCCTCTGCTCGTCGCCGCCGACCTCCAGCGCCCCAATGCGGTGACTCAGCTCCAGGTCGTCGGCGAGCAGGCCGGCGCCGCGGTGTTCGCCCCCGAGCCGGGCAACGGCGTCGGCGACCCCGTCCGCGTCGCGAAGGACGCGATCCAGTTCGCCCGCACGCGTCTGCACGACGTCGTGATCGTCGACACGGCCGGCCGCCTCGGCGTCGACGCCGAGCTCATGAAGCAGGCCGCGGACATCCGCAGGGCCGTCGACCCCGACGAGGTGCTCTTCGTCATCGACGCGATGATCGGTCAGGACGCGGTCGCCACAGCCCAGGCCTTCCAGGAGGGCGTCGACTTCACGGGCGTCGTGCTGTCGAAGCTGGATGGCGACGCGCGCGGCGGTGCCGCGCTCTCCGTCGCCTCGGTCACCGGCCGCCCGATCATGTTCGCCTCGACCGGTGAGGGCCTCGACGACTTCGAGCCCTTCCACCCCGACCGCATGGCGAGTCGCATCCTCGACCTCGGCGACATCCTCAGCCTCATCGAGCAGGCCCAGAAGGCCTTCGATCAGGACGAGGCGCAGAAGGTCGCCGAGAAGTTCGCGACCGACAGCTTCACCCTCGAGGACTTCCTCGCGCAGATGCAGCAGCTCAAGAAGATGGGCTCGATCAAGGGCATGCTCGGGATGCTCCCCGGAGCCCGCGGGATGCGCGAGCAGCTCGACAACTTCGACGAGAGCGAGCTCACCCGCACCGAGGCGATCATCCAGTCGATGACGCTCGCCGAGCGGCGCATGCCGAAGCTCCTCAACGGTTCGCGCCGCCTCCGAATCGCGCGCGGATCGGGCACGACCGTCACCGAGGTCAACGCGCTCGTCAACCGCTTCGAGCAGGCCGCGAAGATGATGAAGACCGTTGCGAAGGGCGGCGTGCCGAACGTGCCCGGAATGGGCCCCATCCCCGGAATGGGCGGCGGCGGCGGAGCGGCGACCGCGCGCAAGGCGGCGGCGAAGAAGAAGGGCAAGGGCGGCTCGAAGTCGGGCAACCCCGCCAAGCGAGCGGCCGAGGAGGCCGCGCGCGCGCAGGGTGTGCGCCCCGGCGGCGCGGCGGCCGGCTCGGGCTTCGGCCTGGGCGGACTCGGCGGCGCCGGGGGAGCGGGAGCCGCGGGCGGGACCGAGCCGACCCCGGAGGAACTCGCTGCGCTCCAGAAGTTCCTCGGCCGCTAGGCGCGAGCCGCGAGCCGCGCATCACGCCAGGCGCGCCACGCGCCCGTCGACCACAGCGCCCACGCCACGAGGACGGGCTGGAACAGCAGTCGGATGCCCCGCGCGAGGTCGGTGTCGAGGCCGAACCCGTCGCGGCCCTCCGTGAACTGCGCGATGTTGCCGGGGAAGATCGCGAGGAAGAACAGCGCCGTCGCCCAGCCGACCGCGACGCGCCAGCGCCCGAGAACGATGAGAGCGAGGCCGAGCCCGATCTCCACGACGCCGGAGCCGAGCACGACGAGGTCCGCATCGATCGGCAGCCACGGCGGCACCTGAGCGCGGAACTCCTCCCGCCCGTAGGTCAGGTGGCCGACGCCCGCGAAGGCGAGCGCGCCCCCGAGCGCCCAGCGGGCGAGGCGCTGCGGCCAGGTCATGCCGGGGCGGGTCGTCGCGTGATCGGTCATGCGGCGAGTCTGGCGCGTCGTGCCCTCGCCGAGGCTGGGAGGGGCGGTGCGTCGTAGGGTGTGGCCATGAGCCTCCCCGCCGCCGCGGAGCCCGCCGTCGCGACCGCCGCCGCCGTCCGCGCCGGCGCATCGTCCGCTGTCGCCGAGACCCGCGCCGCCCTCGCGCGCATCGCCGCCCTCGACCCCGCGCTCGGCGCCTTCCAGCTCGTTCGGGGCGACCGCGCGCTCGCCGAGGCCGCGGCGGTGGACGCCCGCGTCGCGGCGGGCGAGGACCTCCCGCTCGCGGGCGTGCCGATCGCCGTCAAGGACAACATCTCCGTCGCCGGTGAGCCGATGCGCGAGGGCAGCGCGGCGACGAGCACCGCACCGAGCCCGGCCGATCACGAGGTCGTGGCCCGGCTGCGCGCGGCAGGAGCGGTCGTCATCGGCCTCACGCGCGTTCCCGAGCTGTGCGTCTTCGGCACGACCGACTCGGTGCACGGCACGACCCGCAACCCGTGGAACCGCGCCCGCACCGCCGGCGGGTCCTCCGGCGGCTCGGCCTCGGCGGTCGCGAGCGGCATGGTCGCGATCGCTCACGCCGCCGATGGCATGGGCTCGATCCGCATCCCCGCGGCGAACTGCGGGCTCGTCGGTCTCAAGCCCGGCTCCGGCCTCGTCCCCGCCGACATGGGGGCGCACAGCTGGTTCGGGATGAGCGAGAACGGCCCCCTCGCGACGACGGTGGCGGATGCCGCTCTCCTGCTTTCCGTCATGGCGGGCCGCCCCGCCCTCGCCGACGTCGCGCCGCCCGGCCGGCGTCTGCGCATCGGGCTCGCGCCGGGCATCCCGACCCCGCTCGCTCAGCTCGATCCGCGCTGGGAGGAGGCGACGCGCCGGACGGCGGCGTCGCTCGCCGCTGACGGCCACGAGATCGTCGAGCTCACCCTTCCGTACCCGACCGACCCGCTGCCGGTGCTCGCGCGCTGGTTCGCGGGAGCCGCGGCCGACGCCGATCACCTCGGCCTCGACGACCGCCTGCTCGAGCCCCGCGTGCGCGCCCACGTCCGCGCCGGTCGGGTGCTCTCGCGCCTCGGCGCCCTGCGCCCCGGCCCCGTCGACAGGCTGCGCGCCCGCGTCGAGGCCGCGACCGCTGGCGTCGACGTCGTGCTGACCCCGGCGCTCGCGCAGTCGGGCCCGGATGCCGAGGGCTGGCACCGCCGTGGATGGCTCGCGAACCTGCGCTCCAACATCGGCTACGCGCCCTACGCCGCGCTGTGGAACCTGCTCGGCTGGCCCGCCGCCGTCGTGCCCGCCGGATGGCACGACGAGGCCGCGGCGCCCCTCGCGGTGCAGCTCGTCGCCCGCCCTGCGCCCGACGGCACGGGGGAGGCGCTGCTGCTCTCCGTCGCCGCTCAGCTCGAGCTCATCGCGCCCTGGACGCGGACGGCCGGTGCGACGGCGTCGACCGTAAGGTGAGGGCATGACCATGCGACCCATCCGCATCGGGGTTCAGCTGCAGCCCCAGCACGCGCCGTACGAGCTCATCCGCGACCGCGTCACCGAGCTCGAGGAGCTCGGCGCCGACATCGTCTTCAACTGGGACCACTTCTACCCGCTCTACGGCGAGCCCGACGGCCTGCACTTCGAGTCGTGGACGATGCTCGCGGCGATCGCCGAGCAGACGAGCCGCATCGAGCTCGGCGCCCTCGTGAACTGCAACTCGTACCGCAACCCGAACCTGCAGGCCGACATGGCCCGCACGATCGACCGCATCAGCGCCAAGGGCACCGGCACCGGGCGCTTCATCTTCGGCACGGGCTCCGGGTGGTTCGAGCGCGACTACGCCGAGTACGGCTACGAGTTCGGCACGGTCGGCTCGCGGCTCAACGACCTCGCTCGCGACCTGCCGATCATCCGCGACCGCTGGACGAAGCTCAACCCCGCCCCCACGAGGGACATCCCGATCCTCATCGGCGGCGGCGGCGAGAAGAAGACCCTCCGGATGGTCGCCGAGCACGCGAGCATCTGGCACAGCTTCAGCGACGCGGAGACCCTCGAGCGGAAGCTCGGCATCCTCGCCGGCCACTGCTCCGACGTGGGCCGCGACCCCGGCACGATCGAGATCTCGGTCGAGCTCGGGCGGAAGTCGGCCGCCGAGGCCGACGAGCTGCGCGCCCTGGGGGCGAGCCTGTTCACGATCGGACTCACCGGGCCCGAGTACGACCTCGCGCCGGTGCGCGACTGGCTCGCCTGGCGCGACGGCTCGCGCTGAGCATCCGCGCCCTCGAGCTGCGTCTCGCAGGGCCTCGCCGGGCGCTCGATGCGGGCGGTAGGCGACCGCCCGCGGGATCTGCAAGAATAGGCGGTCGAGTGCTCGCGCGCCCGACCCTCTAATCAGGCCAGCGAGCAACCCTTCCGAGCTTTCGCGCCGAGTGTGCCCCACGCAACCGGCGTCGACTCACCCCGTTCACACTTCTGGAGAATCGTGGCTGTCAAGATCCGTCTCAAGCGCATGGGCAAGATCCGTGCGCCGTACTACCGCATCGTCGTCGCCGACTCGCGCACCAAGCGCGATGGTCGCGTCATCGAGGAGATCGGCAAGTACCACCCCACCGAGGAGCCCTCGGTCATCGAGGTCGACTCGGCCCGCGCGCAGTACTGGCTCAGCGTCGGCGCGCAGCCGACCGAGCAGGTCGCCGTGCTGCTGAAGCTCACCGGTGACTGGGGCACGTTCAAGGGCGAGAAGGGTGCCAAGAGCACCGTTCGCGTCGCGGAGCCGAAGGAGGCGTTCCAGTTCGACGCCGCCAAGAAGCCCGTCCTGAAGCCCAAGGCCGAGAAGAAGGCCGAGGAGGCCCCCGTCGCCGAGGCGCCCGCCGAGACCGAGTCGGCCGAGGCCGAGGTCGTCGAGGCCCCCGAGGCCGTCGAGGCGGAGGCCCCCGCGGCCGACGCCGCTGAGGCCGACAAGGCCTAATGCATCGTGCTCGCTGACACACTGGAACATCTGGTCAAGGGGATCGTCGATCACCCTGACGATGTCGCTGTCGTCGTGCAGAGCACGGGTCGCGGCGAGGTCCTCGAGGTGCGCGTGCACCCCGAGGACCTCGGCCGCGTCATCGGCCGCGGCGGACGCACCGCCAAGGCCCTGCGCACCGTGATCTCGTCGCTCGCCGACGGTCGCCGGGTGCGCGTCGACGTCGTCGACACCGACGCCTAGGCGATCGTGGCCGAGGTGAAGATCCCCCGCCCCGACGCGTCGACCCAGCAGCTCCGGGTCGGTCGCCTCGTCAAGGCGCACGGGCTCAAGGGCGCTCTCAAGCTCGAGCTCTACACCGACGACCCCGATCGTCGATTCACGCCGGGAGCCGTGTTCACGCTCCAGGTCCCGACGAGCTCGCCCTGGCACGGCTCGACGCTCACGCTCGCCGAGCTGCGCTGGTACAACGGCCAGCCCGTCGGGTTCTTCGAGGGCGTCGCCGACCGCACGGCCGCCGAATCACTCGTCAAGGCGATCCTCTGGATCGATCAGGACGCCGAGGAGGAGCCCGAGGAGGACGCCTGGTACGACTTCCAGCTCGTCGGCCTCCGCGCTCAGCGCGACGGCGAGGAGGTCGGCCGCATCGTCCGCGTCGAGCACTTCCCGGCGCAGGACCTCCTCGTGATCGACACGGGCGAGCGCGAGGTCCTCGTGCCCTTCGTCTCGGCGATCGTCCCGGCCGTCGACATCGCCGCGGGCATCGTCACGATCACGCCGCCCCCCGGCCTCCTCGAGGAGCTTCCCGACGAGAAGGCCGCCGAGGGCGAGACTCCCGCGGAGTCCGAGAAGGCGGCCGAGCCCGAGACCGCCGCCGAGCCCGAGGAGCGCGAGCTCTAGGCTCGAGCCGTGCGCGTCGACATCGTCACGATCTTCCCCGAGTTCTTCGGGGTCCTCGACGTGTCGCTGCTCGGCAGGGCACGGCAGTCGGGGCTCATCGACGTGCACGTCCACGACCTGCGCGACGCCGCCCACGACCGCCACCGCACGGTCGACGACACCCCCTACGGCGGCGGCGCGGGCATGGTCATGAAGCCCGAGCCCTGGGGTGAGATGCTCGACGGCATCGTGACGGAGCACTCGACGCTCATCGTCCCGAGTCCGGCCGGGCATCCGTTCACCCAGGCGACGGCCCGCGAGCTCGCCGAGCGCGAGCACCTCGTGTTCGCGTGCGGTCGGTACGAGGGCATCGACCAGCGCGTCATCGAGCACTACGCTGACCGCATCGAGGTTCGCGAGGTGAGCCTCGGCGACTACGTGCTCAACGGCGGGGAGGTGGCGGCGATGGCGATCATCGAGGCCGTCGGCCGACTCGTGCCCGGCGTCATCGGCAACCCGGCGAGCCTCGACGAGGAGAGCCACGAGGCCGGCCTCCTCGAGTACCCCAGCTACACCAAGCCCGCGGTATGGCGCGACCGGGAGGTGCCACCGGTGCTGCTGAGCGGCAACCACGGCGCGGTCGACGCGTGGCGCCACGAGCAGCGGCTCGAGCGCACGCGCCGCGTGCGACCCGACCTGATCGGCGGGGAATGATCATGGGCGAGCGGATCTGGATGCTCGCGCAGCCCGTCGTCGCGGCCCTCGCACTCGCGGGCTTCGCCGCCGCCACCGCCTTCCAGGCGGCGGACCGCACCGACCTCATCCCCTCCGTCCAGGCGCTCATCACCGCGTCGTTCGTCTACCCGGGGCTCGCTCTGTCGATGATCGTCAATCAGGCGATCGTCCTGGGTCGGCCGGCCCGGCGCCTCACGACCGTCGAGAAGATCCTGGTGACCGGGCAGTTCCTCATCGCGGGCCTGCTCGCCCTGACCTCCCTCGAGCCCGGGGCCCTGCTGCTGGGCTTCCTGCTGTGGCCGCTCCTCATCGCCGGCGCCGTCGCCGCATGCTGGACGATGGCGGGGACGACGCTGCGCGAGCGACGCGCGCAGCGGGCGCCGCGCGAGCTCGACGGCGAGGCGCAGCGCGACCTCGACGACCACCCGGGCACGGGCGAGATCGTCTCGGTCGGTCCGCGAGCCTGACCCTGCGCCCGATCAGCCGCGCGCGGTGAGAACGATCGGCCCGTCCGCGGTGATCGCGACCGTGTGCTCCGCGTGCGCGGCGCGCGAGCCCGTGCGGCTCTTGAGCGTCCAGCCGTCGGCGTCGGTGTAGATCTCGTCGGTGTCGTGGATGAACCACGGCTCGATCGCGATCACGAGACCGGGCTTGAGCTTGAGGCCGCGGCCGGCGCGCCCGTCGTTCGGCACGTGGGGGTCGCCGTGCATCGTGCGGCCGACGCCGTGGCCGCCGAAGTCGAGGTTGACCAGCAGGCCGGCGTCGTGCGCGACGTCGCCGATCGCGGCCGAGATGTCGCCCATGCGATTGCCCGGCCGGGCGGCGGCGATGCCCGCCGCGAGGGCGCGCTCCGTGGTGGCGATGAGCCGGGCATCCTCATCGCGGGGAGTGCCCACGATCACGGTGATGGCCGAATCGCACACCCAGCCGTCGACGGATGCTGCGAAGTCGAGCGAGAGCACGTCGCCGTCGCGCAGGACGTAGTCGAAGGGCAGCCCGTGCAGAGCGGCGTCGTTGACGGAGGTGCAGATGACCCTGCCGAACGGCGAGCCGCCGAAGGAGGGGTGGTAGTCGATGTAGCAGCTCTCGGCGCCCTCCGCCCGGATCATCGCGTGCGCGAGAGCGTCGAGCTCGAGGAGGTTGACGCCGACCGCGGCCGCGCGGCTCGTCGCCTCGAGCACGCTCGCGACGAAGCGCCCCGCGGGACGCATCTGCTCGATCTCGGCGGGGGTTCTCAGTTCGATCATCGGGACCTCGGGTGCGGCTGCTCGGGCGGCAGCGGGATGTTCGTCGTCAAGTAGTCGGTGCAGAGCCGGCGGGTCGCCTCGATGAATCTCTCGTCGCCGTGCTTGTCGAGCTGGAAGGCGCGACCCAGCAGGCCGCTCGCCATCTCGACCGCGACCTCGACGTGGAAGACGATCGCGTCGTCGGGCTCGAAGTCGTAGGTCTCGCCGATCTGCCGCGCGAACTCGCGGGCGAGGATCGAGTTGTTGCTCAGCTCGGGGTTGAGGAAGCGCTGGTCGATGACGTCGCCGAAGCGCAGCGCGCGGAAGCCCGGCTCGTCGCGGTTCATCTCGATGAAGATGTCGAGGGTGCGGTCGAACGAGCTCCACGGGCCGGGAGGAGAGGTGGCGACGTTCTCCTGGACGCGCTCGACGTACCGCTCGAGGTTGCGCACGGCGAGCGCGCGCAGCAGGGTCTGGATGTTGGGGAAGTAGCGGTACACGACGCCGACGGAGCTCTTCGACTTCTTGGCCACGGCGCTCGTCGTGACCCCGTCGATGCCGCCCTCGTCGATCAGCGCGGCGGCGGCGTCGAGGAGGGTCTCGATGCGCTCGGCGCTGCGCTGCTGGATCGGCTCGGTGCGCATGACGACCTTGTCGGTCGCGAGCGTCGGTTCGTGTGCTTCGTCGATCATCGACGACATCTCCCCCTCAGAAGCGGTCGCGGCGGGTCGCGGCGGGTGCGGATCTCGCGGATTGGCCGGACGGCGCCCAGTATGGCATCATTTCACTTTGTGCCTCGGCACGGTTCTGCCACAGGGGAGCCGTCGATCCGCGAGGCGAGAACCACTCCTCGAACCCCCTTCCTACCGCGATCGACCTGTGGCGGTGGCAGAGAGCGAACAGCCATGCACATCCTCGACCACGTCGACGCAGCCAGCCTGCGGACCGACATCCCCGAATTCCGCGCCGGCGACACCGTCAAGGTGCACGTGAACATCGTCGAAGGCAACCGCTCGCGCATCCAGGTCTTCCAGGGCGTCGTCATCGGCCGCTCGAACGAGGGCGTCCGCGAGACCTTCACCGTCCGCAAGGTGAGCTTCCAGGTCGGCGTCGAGCGCACCTTCCCCGTGCACTCCCCGGTCATCGACCACATCGAGGTCGTGACCCGCGGCGACGTGCGTCGCGCCAAGCTCTACTACCTGCGCGGTCTGCGCGGCAAGAAGGCCAAGATCAAGGAGAAGCGCGACAGCTAGGCTGTCGATCGCATTCTCGACAAGGGCTCCGTCGGCTTCCGACGGGGCCCTTCGTCTCTTCCGGCGGATGCCCGGCGCGCCCCGGGCGGAACCGCGAGCCGAGCGCCGCCTAGACTGATCTCGAGGCACAGGGGAGTCATGACAGAGAACGCAGCGCAGCCGACGGACGCGGCATCCCCACCCGCCGACGCCCCCGCGCAGCCCCTCGACGCCCGCGCCAGTCGCCGGCGCAGCATCCTCCTCTTCCTGCGCGACGTCGTCATCATCGTCGGCGTCGCGCTGCTCATCTCCTTCCTCATCAAGACCTTCCTGATCCGCTCGTTCTACATCCCGAGCGACTCGATGATGAACACGCTCGTGCGGAACGACCGCATCATCGTCAACCAGCTCGTGCCCGAGACCGTGCCGATCGAGCGCGGCGATGTCGTCGTGTTCCGTGATCCGGGCGGGTGGCTCGCCTCGACGCCCGAGCCGCCGCAGCCGCCGGTTCAGGCCGCGCTCGACTGGGTCGGCTCGGTCATCGGCATCTCCGCTCCCGACAGCGACGAGCACCTCGTCAAGCGCGTCATCGGGCTGCCGGGCGATCGCATCGTGTGCTGCAACGATCTCGGGCAGATGAGCATCAACGGCGTGCCGCTCGACGAGCCGTACGTGCGCCTGCCCGCGGGCGCGACCGCGGTGAGCGCCGACGACTTCCAGGCGCAGGTGCCGGCGGAATCGCTGTGGGTCATGGGCGACAACCGCTACGACTCCTCCGACTCGCGCTACAACCGCAGCACCTTCACCGAGGGCTTCGTGCCGTTCGACGACGTCGTCGGGCGCGCCGTCGTGATCAGCTGGCCGATCGACCGCTGGAGCTGGCTCGACAACTACCCGCTCGTGTTCGACGGCGTCGGCGCCGCGCAGGTGCCGGTCGACTGACCGTGCCGCCCGCCGACCCCACGCTCGACGTCGAGCGCTCGCTGCTCGAAGAGGGCGCCCCCGTCGTCATCGGCATCGACGAGGTCGGCCGCGGGGCGATCGCGGGCGTCGTCGCGGTCGGCGCGTGCGCGATCGTGTCGGTGGCGGATGCCGCGCCCGCAGGCCTGCGCGACTCCAAGCTGCTCAGCGCACCCCGCCGGGCCGCCGTCGAGCCGCTCGTCCGCTCGTGGGCCCTCGCGGTCGCCGTCGGCGAGGCCGAGCCGGCCGAGGTCGACGCGCTCGGCATCGTGGCCGCTCTCGGTCTCGCGGGCCGCCGGGCGCTCATCCGGCTGTTCGAGCAGGGCGTCGACGTCGCCGCGGCGGCCGTCCTCCTCGACGGCAGTCACGACTGGCTCACCCCCGCGCTGGTCTCGCCGCCGCGGGTGATCGCGCGCGTCAAGGCCGATCGCGACTGCGCGGCCGTGGCGGGAGCATCCGTCGTCGCGAAGGAGCACCGCGACGCCCTCATGGTCGCCGACCACGAGCGGTGGCCCGTCTACGAGTGGTCGGGCAACAAGGGCTACGGCAGCGCGGGCCACTTCGCGGCCATCGCCGAGCACGGTGCGACGGAGCGCCACCGCCGCACGTGGCTGCGCTCGGTGCTGCCCGCCGCCGACACCCTGCCGATCACGGTCTAGACTGCGTGCGATGGACGACGACGAATTCGAGGACTACGACCGCGAGGTCGAGCTCGCCCTGTACCGCGAGTACCGCGACGTGGTCTCGCAGTTCCAGTACGTGGTCGAGACCGAGCGGCGCTTCTACCTCGCCAACGAGGTGACGCAGGTCGTGCGCGAGGTGGCCGGCGACTTCTTCTTCGAGCTCACGCTCACCGACGTGTGGGTGTGGGACGTCTACCGCAGCGACCGCTTCGTCAAGAGCGTCAAGGTGCTGACCTTCAAGGACGTCAACGTCGAGGAGCTCGGCAAGAAGGAGCTCAAGCTCCCCAAGGAGCTCGCGCTCGACGAGTAGCGTCGCCGCTCCTCCCCACCGCTGCCTCTCGGCCCGCTCGCCCCCGATCGCGCACCGTCCGCCGGTCGGGCGCGGATGCCCGGCCATCCTCCTTTGCAGGAGGAACCGATGGCACGCAAGGACGTACTGGGTCGCACGGGCGAGGAGCTCGCGGTCGACCACCTGATCGACCGGGGCTACGAGATCGTGGCGCGCAACTGGCGCTGCGCGGTCGGCGAGATCGACATCGTCGCGCGGGATGGCTCGACGACCGTGATCGTCGAGGTCAAGACGCGCGCGGGGCTGAGCTTCGGGCATCCGCTCGATGCGATCACGCCCGTCAAGCTCGCCCGACTGCGACGGCTCGCGGGGGCGTGGTGCGCCGAGCACGAGCCGGGCGGGCGCGTGCGCATCGACGCGGTCGCCGTGATCGCGGGTCGCGATGGCATCGTCATCGAGCACGTTCGGCAGGTGTGCTGATGCCCGTCGCCCGCACCCGTGCGGTCGCCCTCACCGGCGTCGACGGCTCGCTCGTCGAGATCGAGGCCGATCTCGCGAACGGCCTCCCCGCCTTCACGATCATCGGGCTGCCCGACACCGCCCTCGGCGAGGCGAAGGACAGGGTGCGCTCGGCCGCCTCGAACTCGGGGCTCGAGCTGCCCTCTCGACGCGTGACCGTCAACCTCTCCCCCGCGTCGCTGCCCAAGCACGGCTCGGCCTTCGACGTCGGCATCGCCGTGGCGGCACTCGCGACGACGGGCGCGCTCGCGCTCGATCATGTCGCCGAGACCGTCCACATCGGCGAGCTCGGGCTCGACGGTCGCCTGCGTCCCGTCGCAGGAGTGCTGCCCGCGGTGCTCGCAGCGCGGCGCGCGGGCGCGCGGCTCGTCGTGGTGCCGTGGGGCAACCGGGCCGAGGCCGAGCTCGTGGCGGGCATCCGCGTCATCGCCGCGGCGACGCTGCGCGACGTGCTCGCCGTCCACGGGGCCGAGATCGAGCCGCCCGCCGAGCCGATCGAGCCGATCCCGTCGCCTCCCGTCGTCGAGTCGCGCACGAGCGAGGGCGACCTCTCCGACGTCATCGGCCACCCCGAGGCGATCGAGGCGCTCCAGGTGGCGGCCGTCGGCGGCCACCACCTCATGATGCTCGGGCCGCCCGGGGCCGGGAAGACGCTCCTCGCCTCGCGGTTGCCGGGCCTGCTGCCCGATCTCGACGCCGACGCCGCGGTCGAGGTGTCATCGGTGCGCTCGCTCGCCGGGCTCGGAGTCGGAGAGGGTCTCGTCACGCGACCTCCCCTCGAGGCGCCGCACCACAGCGCGACCACGGCGTCGCTCGTGGGCGGCGGCAGCGGGCTCGTCCGTCCCGGAGCGATCTCGCGCGCGGCGCACGGCGTGCTTTTCCTCGATGAGGCGCCGGAGTTCCCGTCCGCTGTGCTGGATGCTCTGCGGCAGCCGCTCGAGACCGGCGAGATCACGATCCATCGCGCGCGATCGGTCGCGCGTTTTCCGGCGCGCTTCCAGCTGGTTCTCGCCGCCAACCCGTGCCCGTGCGGGCAGGCGGGCACGGGGGACGCCGAGTGCACGTGCACCCCGCATGCGCGACGGCGGTATCTCGCTCGGCTCTCCGGCCCGCTGCTCGACCGAGTCGATCTGCGCCTCACGGTGCGACGCGTCGCCGCGGTGCAGCTCACGGGCGCGGAAGGCGGCGCGATCACGACGGAGGAGGCGCGCGCTCGAGTGGTGGCCGCACGGGAGCGCACGCGGGCGCGATGGGGTGAGCACGGCTGGTCGCTCAACGCGCACGTGCCCGGCACGCCGCTGAGGAGCGCGCGGTGGCGACTCGCCCCCGCCGACCGGGCATCGCTCGACCGCGCACTCGAGCGCGGCGGGCTCACGATGCGCGGCTACGACCGGGTGCTGCGCGTGGCGTGGAGCATCGCCGACCTCGAGGGCGACGACCGCCCGCGTGCCGACCATGTCGGTCGGGCGCTCTACCTGCGGAAGGGGATCTGATGATCGACTGGGGCCTCTCCGACGCCGCGCTCGCCGCGCTCGTGCGCGGCGCGGGGCGCGATGGGGATTCCGTCGCCGAGCGCGACGAGGCGATGGCACGGGCGCTGTGGAGCGTCGTCGTCGAGCCGGGCGACGGCGACGCCGGCGTGCTTGTCGGCGCGGTCGGCGCTGTCGAGGCGGCGCGCATCCTGCTGGAGCGCCCCGCGCCGATCGCGCTCGCCACCGCGACCGGCGGTGAGCTCGCCGGGTCGGCGGCCGAGCGCGCGCTCGGTCGATGGCTGCCGCGTCGACGACAGGCCGACCTCGTGCGAGCATTCGAATCGGCCGCGCGCAGCCGTGCCCGTCTTCTCGTGCCGAGCGACGAGGAGTGGCCCGCCGCCCTCGACGATCTCGGGGAGCACGCTCCGCTCGCGCTGTGGGCGCGCGGCGATGCGACGCTGCTCGCGCGCACGAGCGTCGCGCTCGTGGGTGCGAGGGCGGCGACGGGGTACGGCGAGCACATCGCCATGGAGCTCGCCGCGGGGGCCGTCGGAAATGAGGTGGCGGTGGTCTCCGGCGGGGCGTATGGCATCGACGGCATGGCGCACCGTGCCGCCCTGGCCTCGGGCGGCGATACCGTCGCGGTGCTCGCGGGCGGCGTCGACCGGCTCTACCCGGCCGGTCATGAGGCGCTGCTCACGCGGATCACCGAGCAGGGAGCCATCGTGAGCGAGGCGCCGTGCGGCACTGCGCCGACCCGCTGGCGCTTCCTGCAGCGGAATCGATTGATTGCAGCGCTCGCCGATGCGACCGTCGTCGTCGAGGCCGGGCGCCGGTCGGGGGCGCTCAGCACCGCGCGGCACGCGCTGGCGCTTGGTCGCCCCGTCGGCGTCGTTCCCGGGCCCGTGACGAGCGCGTCCAGCGCGGGGTGCCATGTCATGCTCCGCGAGCATCCGGTCGTGTGCGTGACGAGCGTCGCCGAGCAGATGGAGCTCATCCACGGCGGGACGGTCGACGGCGAGGCATACGGGCGCGTCGACGGCGACGGCCCGTCGCGCGGAGCCCCTGACCCCGACGGCATGGTGACGCGCGTCCTCGACGCCCTGCGGCCGCGCCGGGCGCAGACCGTCGACGAGCTCGCTCGGGCGGTGGGCGAGTCCTCCTCGCGCATCCGCAGCGTGCTCGGCGTCCTCGCGCTCGAGGACCGCGTCGCTCCGAAAGCCGACGGCTGGGTGCGGTCCGCGCCGGGCTCGAGCTGATGCTCACGGCGCGAGGCCGGGGGAGAACGCGAACGTCGTTCACGGCGGAGGGGTAGCCTGCTCGTGTGATCCAGATGGGCCAGCATCCCCCCGCCTCGCGCGTGATCGCGCACCTCTCCGACACGCATCTCCTCGGCGAGGGGCGACCCCTCTACGGGAAGGTGCCGGTCGAGGAACGCCTGGGGGTGGCGCTCGAGCGACTCGAGGCCTCGCCCGTCGACCCGGACGCGATCGTGTTCACGGGGGACCTCGCCGATATCGGCGAGCCCGACGCCTACCGGCGCCTGCGTGCGGCGGTCGAGCCCGTCGTCGAGCGCATGGGCGCGCAGCTCATCTGGGTCATGGGCAACCATGACGACCGCGCGGCGTACTCCTCGCTGCTCTTCGATGAGGAGCCGAGCGACCGACCGCAGGATCGCGTGCACGACATCGACGGGCTGCGCATCGTCTCCCTCGACACGACCGTGCCGGGCTACCACCACGGCGAGCTCGACCCGGCTCAGCTGGAGTGGCTCCGCGAGGTCCTCGCCGAGCCCGCGCCGCTCGGCAGCATCCTCGCCCTGCACCACCCGCCTGTGCCGACCCCTCTCGAGGTCATGGCCGTGCTCGAGCTGCACCGACAGAGCGAGCTGGCCGACGTCGTGCGCGGCTCCGACATCCGCGCCATCCTCGGCGGGCACCTGCACTACTCGACCCACTCGACCTTCGCCGGCATCCCCGTCCACGTCGCCTCGGCCACGTGCTACACGCTCGACCTCGGCGCCGACGCGGCCCGACTGCTCTCCGGCGTCGACGGCGGGCAGTCGTTCGACCTCGTCCACGTCTACGACGACGTCATCGTGAGCTCGACGGTGCCGCTGGCGTCCCACCCCGAGGCCACCGGCTTCTCGAGCGAGTACCGCCCGATGATCGAGGGCATGGACGCGGATGTCCGGCTCGAGCAGCTCTCCAGCAAGTCCTCGCACCTGAACCTCAACGAGGCGGCGAGCTCCGCGAGCTAGGCCGAGTTCCCGGGCGACCGCGGGGGAGCATCCGCCCGCCACGATCGGGGGCGCTCGGCGGGCCCCGCGTGCTCGCGATAGGTGTCGACGACGCGCTGCAGGTACCGGGTGATGATCGCCTGCTCGCCCTCGTCGAAGTCGTGGATGGCGCGATCGACGCCCGAGACCATCGGCACGATGCGGCTCATCGCGCGCCCGACCGACGCGGGCTCCGGAACGACGAGCGTGCCGCGCCGGTCCTCCGGGTTCGGAGTGCGGCGCACGTGACCGAGACCCTCGAGCCGGTCGATCACGGTCGTGACGGCCGCGGACGAGAGATCGAGACGCTCGGCCAGGGAGGTCGGACTGAGCGCGCCCGCGACGATGAGGTGCTGCATCGCATTCAGGTCGGTGGGGTTGACCGAGAGCGAGCTGCCGAGCGCGCGCTCGAAATCCTCCGTGACGTCGAGGAGCTCGCGCAGCAGGAGGGTCGCGGGGTGCGACGGGCCGAAGCGGGGAGCCACCTCGGGGGATTCGCTCATACCCGCAGTCTACCGAGAACTCATTCGATGGTCTAGTATTTCGATGATCGAGAGATATTGACCCGCCGCGAGCGATCGCGGATCGTCCCGAGGAGCCCTCCCCATGATCGCGATCTCGCGCTTCATCACCGCCGCCCGAACGTCCTGGATCGTCCTCCTCGCGGGGATCATCGCGACCGCCGCGCTCTTCGTCATCGCCGGCTACCAGTCCGCCGACTCCGCACCGCCCGTGGGGCTCCCTGATTCCGCCGAGTCGATCCAGGCGGCGGACCTGCAGGAGCAGTTCCGCGACGATGACGCCACGAGCGGCATCCTCGTCTTCGGTCGCGAGACCGGCGAGCTGAGCGACGACGACCTCGCCGCCATCGCCGAGCGCGCGGGCGAGCTCGGAGACATCGCGCTCGACGGGTTCGTGCCGCCGCCGACCGTCTCGGAGGACGGCACGACCGCGCTCATCGCCGTGCCGCTCGAGATCGAGGAGAGCGTCTCGACCCAGGCCGAGCGCGCCGACGAGATCCGCGCGATCGCGTCGGATGGCCTGCCCGACGGCATCGAGGTGTGGTTCACGGGAGCGGAGGGCTTCCTCGTCGACATCTCGGCCGTCTTCGAGGGCGCCAACTTCGTGCTCCTCGGGGTCACCGCGCTCGTCGTCGCGGTGCTGCTCATCGTCACCTACCGCAGCCCGATCCTCTGGGTCGTCCCGCTCGCCGTCGTCGGCGTCGCGGACTTCATCGCCGGGATCGCCGCGCGCCTGGTCGCGGACGCCGCGGGCATCACGCTCGACGGCTCGGTCACGGGCATCCTCTCGGTGCTCGTGTTCGGTGCGGGCACGAACTACGCGCTCCTGCTCATCGCCCGCTATCGGGACGAGCTGCGCCTGCACGCCGACCGCCGCGAGGCCATGGCGATCGCTCTGCGCGGCGCGGGCCCCGCGATCATCGCGAGCGGGTCGACCGTCGCTCTCGCGCTCGCCACGCTGCTCTTCGGCGAGCTGTCGGGCAATCGCTCGCTCGGTCTCGCCGGTGCCGTCGGCATCGTCGTCGCGATGGCCTACGCCCTGCTCGTCCTCCCCGCCGCTCTCGTCGTCTTCGGCCGCTGGCTCTTCTGGCCCCTCGTGCCCCGCTACGGAACCCCCGACACGATCTCGCGCAGCCCGTGGGGCAAGCTCGGCCGGGCGGTCAGCAAGCGGCCGATCATCGTCGCCATCGCGGGCTTCGCCGTGCTCGGCGCGTTCGCCTCGGGGCTCACGACGCTCAACGTCGGGCTCTCGCAGAACGACCGCTTCATCGTCAAGCCCGAGGCCGTCCTCGGTCAGGAGCGCCTCGCGGAGGCCTTCTCGGCGGGCAGCACCGCTCCTGCGGCCGTGATCGTGCCCGCGGACGATGCCGCCGAGGTGAGCGACGGTCTCGCCGACGTCGACGGCGTCGTCGAGGTGCGCCCCGGGCCGGCCGACGACGAGATCGCGCAGCTCGACATCGTGCTCGACGCCGATCCTGAGAGTCAGGAGGCCTTCGCGATCATCGCCGACGTGCGGCTGGCGCTCGACGACCTCGGCGACGGCTCGGGTCTCGTCGGCGGCATCGACGCCGAGGGTCTCGATCTTCGCGACGCCCAGCAGCGCGACCAGAACCTCGTGATCCCGCTCATCCTGGTGCTCGTGCTCGCCGTGCTCATCGTGCTCCTGCGCTCGCTGCTCGCACCCGTCCTGCTGCTCGTCGCGGTCGTCGCCAGCTTCTTCAGCGCGGTCGGCATCGGCTCGATCCTGTTCGAGACGGTCTTCGGATTCCCTGGCGTCGACACGAACGTGCTGCTGTTCAGCTTCCTGTTCCTCGTCGCGCTCGGCGTCGACTACTCGATCTTCCTCGTCACGCGCGCCAAGGAGGAGGTCCCGCTGCTCGGGACGACCGAGGGGATGGTCCGCGCCCTCGCGGCCACGGGCGGCGTCATCACGAGCGCGGGAATCCTGCTCGCCGCGGTCTTCGCCGTCCTCGGCGTGCTGCCGCTCATCACCCTCACGCAGGTCGGCGTCATCGTGTGCATCGGCGTGCTCATCGACACCCTCCTCGTGCGCACCGTGATCGTGCCCGCGATGACCTTCATCGCGAAGGACCGCTTCTGGTGGCCCCGTCGACCCGAGCTCTCGGACGCGGAGGCCGCCGCGCGCGGCGCGAACGGCCAGGCCGAGCGGATGCCCGACGCCGTCGTCGGCACCGCTCCGGCGGGCGACCGCGAGCCCGTCGCCGCCGGCTGAGCCCCGTCCATCGCGTCGAGCCCCCGTCCCGGCCTGTCGCCGGGGCGGGGGCCTCGGAGAGGGCGCATGCTGGGGGAGTGCACGATCCGGTGAGCGCCCTGAGCGAGGCGATCGACGCCTACGTGCGCGCGGTCGCGCTCGAGCGCGGCGCGTCGCCGCACACCGTGCGGGCCTATCGGGGCGATCTCGAGACGCTCGCCGCCTTCGTCGAGGCGCGCGGGGCCGAGGCCGACCCGGCGCTCCTCGATCTCGAGCTCCTCCGGGAATGGGTCTGGCAGCAGAACGCCGCAGGTCTCGGCGCCTCGACGCTCGCGCGCCGCACCTCGACCGTGCGGGGGTTCACGGCATGGCTCGCGCGCACGGGCCGCGCCTACGCCGACGCCGGCGCCCGACTGCGCGCGCCGCGCGCCGACCGCCACCTGCCCCGCGTGCTGACGCGGGCCCAGGTCGACGGGATCCTCGACGGCCTCGACGCGCGCGCCGCGACCGACGACCCGCTCGCCCTCCGCGACCGCGCGATCGTCGAGCTGCTCTACGCGAGCGCGCTGCGCGTGAGCGAGCTCGTCGGGCTCGACCTCGCCGACGTCGACGACGCGCGCCGCACCGTCCGCGTCATGGGCAAGGGCGCCAAGGAGCGCGTCGTCCCGTTCGGGATCCCCGCCCAGCGGGCCCTCGACGCCTATCGCGACCGTGGTCGGCCCGCGATCGCGGCGCAGCGCTCGGGAGCCGCGCTCTTCCTCGGCCCCCGGGGGGCGCGCGAGTCGACGCGCGGCGTGTACGCCCTCGTCGCAGCCCTCCTCTCCGACCTTCCCGGCAGCGGCCCGGCCGGGCCCCATGCTCTGCGGCACACCGCCGCGACGCACCTCCTCGACGGGGGCGCCGACCTGCGGGCGGTGCAGGAGATCCTCGGCCACGCGAGCCTCGGCACCACGCAGATCTACACGCACGTGAGCGCCGAGCGCCTCGCGGAGGCCTACCGCACGGCCCACCCGCGGGCCTGAGCCCTGCGCCGGCGGGCCCGAGCAGCGCACTCACCCGTCGAGCGGCAGCAGCACGGCCCGCCGCAGGCCGCCGAGCCACCGGAGGGGCGAGACGTAGACTCCGGCCTCGCGCACCCCGAGGTGCACGCACGCCGCGACGCAGTGCCCCGGCTCGAGCTCGCCGATCGGGTCGGCCGCCGCGACGACATCCCCAACCGCGACAGTCGACGTCACCGGCTCGACCGTCACGAGCAGCGGCCCCGACCGGATCGTCACGACGCCGCGATCGACGACCCGTCCGGCGAAGTGCACCACCCCGCCCGTCGCGGCGCGCACGACCGCTCCGGCGCTCTCGGCGTGCAGATCGACACCGCGATGGCCGGCGCCGTAGGGCGTGGGCGGCGCGACGAAGGGCCGCTCGACGACGCGCGGGCCGTCGATGGGCCACTCCCAGCCCGGGGCCGGCTGCGAGACCGCCGCGTCACTCGCGAGCGGGGGAGCCGCGGCAGCGGCCGCGGGGCCGCTCGCGAGGACGAGCGCGAGCACGGCGAGAGTGGCGAGCGATCGGGGGCGCATGCCGACGATCGTGCGCGATCCGGGCATCCCGTCGGACGTCGCGGAGGCGACCGGGGGAGAGCGCGACGGCCGCGCCCCGTGCGGGGGAGCGGTGATATGCTGGCCCACGCAGTCGGCATGTCCGGCTGACTTCGCGTGCCCATCACGGCGCACACCCCCATCAGTCCCGAACGACACCCCGGAAACGGGGAGCAGTCGCGCGGGTGGGGGGCAGCGCCGGGCACCAGGGCCCCTCCCGTCGGGCGGGGCGACAACTGAGAACAGAAGGAGTACGGCCATGGCCGTCGTCACCATTCGCCAGCTGCTCGACAGCGGCGTGCACTTCGGGCACCAGACCCGCCGCTGGAACCCGAAAGTCAAGCGCTTCATCCTGACCGAGCGCAGCGGCATCCACATCATCGACCTGCAGCAGTCGCTCGCCTACATCGACAAGGCCTACGACTTCGTCACCGAGACGGTCGCCCACGGCGGCACGATCCTCTTCGTCGGCACCAAGAAGCAGGCGCAGGAGTCGATCGCCGAGCAGGCCACGCGCGTCGGCCAGCCGTACGTCAACCAGCGCTGGCTGGGTGGTCTTCTGACCAACTTCCAGACCGTGTCGAAGCGCCTCGCGCGCATGAAGGAGCTCGAGGAGCTCGACTTCGACGACACCACCAAGGGCTTCACCAAGAAGGAACTGCTGATCAAGAAGCGCGAGCTCGACAAGCTCCACAAGTCGCTCGGCGGTATCCGCAACCTCACCAAGACCCCGAGCGCCATGTGGGTCGTCGACCCCAAGCGCGAGCACCTCGCGATCGACGAGGCCAAGAAGCTCGGCATCCCCGTCATCGGCATCCTCGACACGAACGCCGACCCCGACGAGCTCGCGTACCCGATCCCGGGCAACGACGACGCCATCCGCTCCGTCGCGCTCCTGACGCGCATCATCGCGGATGCCGCTGCCGAGGGTCTCATCCGCAAGCACCAGAAGCCCGAGGCCGAGGGCAACGTCTCCGCCGTCGAGCCGCTGGCCGAGTGGGAGCGCGAGCTGCTCGAGCAGGGCGCCGCCGCTGAGGCCCCCGCCGCTGCTGAGGCGCCCGCCGCCGAGGCGACCGAGGCTCCGGCCGAGGAGGCCCCGGCCGCTGAGGCCGAGGCCCCCGCCGCCGACGAGCCCGCCGCGGAGGAGGCGCCCGCCGAGTCCGCCGCCGCCGACGAGCCCGCCGCGGAGGAGGCGCCCGCCGAGGCCGAGACCCCCGCCGCGACGCCCGCTCCGTAACCCGACCAGAACCACGAGAAGGAGTCCCTCCATGGCCAATTTCAGCCTGGAAGACGTCAAGAACCTGCGCGAGCGCCTCGGCACCGGCATGGTCGACACGAAGAACGCTCTCGTCGAGGCCGACGGCGACGTCGAGAAGGCCGTCGAGATCCTGCGCCTCAAGGGTGCGAAGGGCAACGCGAAGCGCGCCGATCGCTCCACGAGCGAGGGCCTCATCGCCGCGCACGAGTCGGCCGGTGCCGCGACGCTCATCGAGCTCGCGTGCGAGACCGACTTCGTCGCGAAGGGCGACAAGTTCGTCGCCCTCGGTGACAAGGTGCTCGCCGCCGTCGCCGCCGCGGGCGCGTCGACCGTCGAGGAGGCCCTCGCGGCCCCCGTCGACGGCACGACCGTCGCCGCCGCGATCGACGACGAGGCCGCGATCATCGGCGAGAAGATGGAGCTGCGTCGCGTGGCGCGCGTGGAGGGCGAGAAGTTCGCCGTCTACCTGCACCGCACGAACAAGGACCTCCCGCCGCAGGTCGGCGTGGTCGTCGCCTACACGGGCGACGACGCCGAGACCGCTCGCAGCATCGCGCAGCACATCTCGTTCGCCGACCCGCAGTACCTGTCGCGCGACGAGGTCCCGAGCGACGCCGTCGAGAACGAGCGCCGCATCGTGGAGGAGATCTCGCGCAACGAGGGCAAGCCCGAGGCCGCCCTGCCGAAGATCGTCGAGGGCCGCGTCGGCGCGTTCTTCAAGCAGGTCGCGCTCCTCGAGCAGGACTACGCCCGCGACAACAAGCTGTCGGTCGCGCAGGTCCTCAAGGACGCCGGACTGACCGTGACGGGCTTCGCCCGCTACAAGGTCGGCGCCTAGCACTGATGAGACGGGGTCCGGGTCGCGAGAGCGATCCGGACCCCGTTCCCATGCGCGGGCCCAACTTCACTACCCTGACAACGACATCCCCCACGGAAACAGAGGACCTCATGACCGAACGCCGCCGACGTGTGATGCTCAAGCTCTCGGGTGAGGCGTTCGGCGGTGGCTCCCTCGGCGTGAACCCCGACGTCGTGGGCGCGATCGCGCGCGAGATCGCCGAGGCGGCGAAGGACGTCGAGGTCGCGATCGTCGTCGGCGGCGGCAACTTCTTCCGCGGCGCCGAGCTCAGCCAGCGCGGCATGGACCGCGGGCGCGCCGACTACATGGGCATGCTCGGCACGGTCATGAACGCCCTCGCCCTGCAGGACTTCCTCGAGCAGGCCGGCGCCCAGGTGCGCGTGCAGTCCGCGATCCAGATGACCCAGGTCGCCGAGCCGTACATCCCGCTGCGCGCGGAGCGCCACCTCGAGAAGGGCCGCGTCGTCATCTTCGGCGCCGGTGCGGGCCTTCCCTACTTCTCGACCGACACGGTCGCCGCCCAGCGCGCGCTCGAGATCAGCGCCGACGAGGTCCTCGTCGCGAAGAACGGGGTCGACGGCGTGTACTCCGACGACCCGCGTCGCAACCCCGGCGCCCAGAAGCTCGACGAGATCACGTACCAGGAGGCGCTCGTCAAGGGCCTCAAGGTCGTCGACTCGACCGCGTTCAGCCTCTGCATGGACAACCGCATGCCGATGATCGTGTTCGGCATGGAACCGCAGGGGAACATCGCGCGCGCCATCCGCGGCGAGCGCATCGGCACGCGCGTCTCGGCGTGATCGCCGCGCTCCTCATCGCCGGGGGAGCGCTCGCCCACGCGGCGTGGAACATCGTCCTCAAGTCCTCCCCGGCCGCGGGCATCCGCTTCGTCGCGCTCACGGTCGTGCTGTCGACCGCGCTCCTGGCCCCGTTCGGGGCGCCGGCGCTTGTGCCCGCGCTCGTCGAGCGCCCCGCCACCGCCGGCCTGCTGCTCGCGAGCGGCGCTCTGCACTGCGGCTACTTCCTGCTGCTGCAGCGCGCGTACGCGGTCGCCGACGTCTCCGTCGTGTATCCGCTCGCGCGCGGCACGGGCCCGCTCTTGAGCGTCGTCGCGGCCGTGGTCGTCCTCGGCGAGCGACCCGCGCCGATCGCCCTCCTGGGCGCGGGCGTCGTCATCGCGGGCGTCGTCGTCATCGGTCTCGCGGGCGCCCGGCCGTCGGCCGCATCCCCCGCTTCCGACCCCGCGACGGATGCCCGTGGCCGGCACCGCCGCGCCCTCGGCGTCGCCCTCGGCGCGGCCGTCGGCATCCTCATCGCGGCCTACACGATCCTCGACGCCGCCGCGGTGACAGCCGCGGGCCTGAGCCCCGTCGGCTACTTCTGGGGCTCGCTCGTCGTGCAGCTGCTGATCCTGTCGCCGTGGCTCGTCGCGAGCCCGGCGGAGACGGCAGCGACTGCGCGACGGCACCCGCGCGCGATCGTCGCCGTGGGCATCCTCTCGCCCCTCGCGTACGTCCTCGTGCTCGCCGCCTATGCGCACGCTCCCGTCGCGATCGTGGCCCCCGCCCGCGAGGCGAGCGTCGTGCTCATCGCGCTCGCGGGCTGGCTGCTGTTCCGCGAGCCGCACCCCGCGCAGCGCCTGATCGGCAGCGCCGTGGTCGTCGCCGGGGTGGCGCTGCTCGCCTCCGGCTGAGCGACCGCCCACTACACTCGACACCGACCCACGAAGGAGTTGCCCGTGATTGCCGATGTGCTCGCCGAAGCCACCGAGAAGATGACCAAGGCCGTCGAGGTCGCGAAAGAGGACTACGCGACCGTCCGCACGGGTCGCGCGAACCCGCAGCTCTTCCAGAAGATCCTCGTCGACTACTACGGCACCCCGACGCCGCTCGGCCAGCTCGCGAGCCTGCAGAACCAGGACGCCCGCACCCTCGTCATCACGCCCTACGACAAGAGCGCGCTGAAGGAGATCGAGAAGGCGATCGTCAACTTCCCGAACCTCGGCGCGAACCCGAGCAACGACGGGACGATCGTCCGCGTGACGATGCCCGAGCTCACGGAGGACCGCCGCAAGGAGTACGTGAAGATCGTCAAGGGCAAGGCGGAGGACGCCAAGGTCGCGATCCGCAACATCCGCCGCAAGGCGAAGGAGGACCTCGACAAGCTCAAGAGCGAGGTCGGCGACGACGAGGTGGCCCGCGCCGAGAAGGAGCTCGAGGCCCTCACGAAGAAGCACACCGACGGTGTCGACGAGGCGCTCAAGAAGAAGGAAGCCGAGCTCCTCGAGGTCTAGATGACCGACTCGACCCCGGGCGCTCCCGACGCCGCGAGCCCCCTCGACCCCAGCCCTGCGGCCGCCGCGCGCCGTCGCCGCGGCGCGACCGCGCGCGCCGACGTCGAGGCGCGCATCCACGACGTCGAGAGCGCCCTGCTCGATCTCGAGGCGCGCGCCCGTGAGATGGATGCCCGCATCGAGGCGCGCGCGGGGAGGAACCTCCCGAAGGCGATCTTCTTCGGCCTCGTCCTCGGTCTCTCGCTGCTGTTCAGCCTCATCGTGGTGAAAGAGCTGTTCATGCTCTTCGGAGCCGCGCTCATGGTCTTCACCGTCTACGAGCTCGCGAGCGCGCTGCGGTTCGCGGGGCGCGACATCCCGCGCATCCCCCTCGTCATCGCGTCGCTCGCCGTCGTGCCCGCGGCCTTCTACCTCGGCGCCGAGGGCCTGTGGTGGTCGTTCCTCGCCGGCATCGCGTTCGTGAGCCTGTGGCGCATCGTCGAGTCGGTGCGCCCCTCGATGCGCGCGCCGGGCGTCTCGCTGCCGACCGATCTGGGCGCGGGCGTGTTCGTGCTCGCCTACGTCGCGCTGCTCGGCGGCTTCGCGATCGTCATGACGGCGGAGGAGGGCGGCCAGTGGTGGACGCTCGCGTACCTCATCGTCGTCATCTCGATCGACACGGGCGCCTACGCCTCGGGGCTCGCGTTCGGCAAGCACCCGATGGCGCCGCGGATCAGCCCGAAGAAGACCTGGGAGGGCTTCGCGGGCTCGGTCGTCGCGGCGATCACCGCGGGCATCCTCCTCGCGTGGCTCATGCTCGGCGAGGAGTGGTGGGTCGGGCTCATCCTCGGCCTCGCCCTCGTGGGCACCGCGACGCTCGGCGATCTGACCGAGTCGCTCATCAAGCGCGACCTCGGCATCAAGGACATCTCGACGTGGCTCCCCGGTCACGGCGGCTTCCTCGACCGCCTCGACTCGATCCTCCCGTCGACGATCGTCGCGTACGTGCTCTTCACCCTCCTGGGATGACGAGCGTGAGCACCGCCCTCGGGCAGAATGGTCGGGTGACCTCGACCTTCCCGCTCGCGCGCAAGGGCAAGCCCGGGTACGACATCGACGAGGTCGAGACCTTTCTGGCGGATGCCCGGCGCGCGTACAGCGCGATCGATGGGGGCGGCCTCTCGAGCGACGTCATCCGGCACACCGCGTTCCGCGTCGTGCGCCGCGGCGGCTACTCCGTGCGCCATGTGGATGCCGCTCTCGAGCGCCTCGAGGAGGCCTTCGCCGCGCGCGAGCGCGACCGCGCGGTCGCGGAGCGGGGCGAGGAGGCCTTCTACGCGGAGGTCCGGCAGACGGCGCAGGAGCTCGTGGATCGGCTCGCCCGCCCGGAGGGCCATCGCTTCCGCCGCTCGAGCGCCCTCGCCCGCGGCTACCACCCCTCCGACGTCGATGCGTTCGCCGATCGGGTCGCCGGATACTTCCAGCACGGCGACCCGCTCGCGGTCGACGCCGTGCGCACGATCGCCTTCCGCAGTCGCTTCGGGGGCTACGACGAGACGCAGGTCGACGTCGTCCTGGACGCTGTCATCCGGGTCATGCTGGCCGTTCGCTGAGTGGCGGAGGCGACCCTCGGGTAGACTGCTGTGATCGTGGGTAAGCACAACGCGCAGTTCACGCGCCCCGCCGCTTCGTCTCCGCGCTCCTCGCAGCGCACGTCGACCCGGCCTGGAGGCGCCACTCCGAAGCGACCCCTCTCGCTCGAGCGTCACGTCCGCTCGCCCTGGTCGCTCCCCGTCTTCAGCTCGATCGCGGTCGTCTCGCTCGCGCTCGTGTCGATCTCCGACACGTCGACGCCCGCCGCCGCCATCGAGTCGATGGCCCCCGCCTCGCCGATCGTCGGTCAGGAGTTCACGGCCACGGCCGAGCACTCGATCGCCGCCGCGGTCGCGAGCTACGAGATCGTCGAGCCGGCTCCCGAGCCCGAGCCGCCCGCCGCCGCAGCCGCCTCGTTCGGAGCGCCGGTCGCCGGCACCCCCGACCCGGGCACGGCGAAGGCGATCGCCGCCGACATGGTCGCCGCGCGCGGCTGGGGCTCCGGCGAGTTCGACTGCCTCGTCGCTCTGTGGAACAAGGAATCCGGCTGGAACGTCTACGCCATGAACCCGAGCTCGGGCGCGTACGGCATCCCGCAGTCGCTCCCCGGCAGCAAGATGGCGACCGCCGGCGCGGACTGGCAGACCAATCCCGCGACGCAGATCACGTGGGGTCTGGGCTACATCGAGGCCCGCTACGGCACTCCCTGCGGCGCCTGGGCGCACAGCCAGGCCGTCGGCTGGTACTAGCGGGCCGCTGCGGTGCCCCGCTCCAACCGGCCGCGTCACCGGCGCGCCGCCCCTGACGACGACGCCCTCGACCTCGATCGCGTGCGGCGCGGCCTCAAGCGCGTCGAGACGAAGCGCTCGGGGGAGTGGAACGTGCAGCCCGTGACCGCCGCGGGCGCGATCAAGGCCTACGTGTGCCCCGGCTGCCGAGGAGAGGTCTCGGTCGGCACCGCCCACCTCGTCGCGTGGCGCGCCGACGCCCTCCTCGGCGAGCAGGCTGCCCTCGCCGACCGTCGGCACTGGCATGAGCACTGCTGGCGCATCGCGCCATGACCGGCGAGACGTGCGAGAGGATCGTTCCGTGACCGAACTCATCCGCGGAGGATCCCTCCTGCCCGCCCGTCGCGAGAACATCGAGCTGCGCACGCCCGACGGTCTCACTCTCGTCGGCGAGCTCAGCCTCCCGGCCGATCGCGATCCCGTCGCGACGCTCATCTGCCTGCACCCCCTGCCGACCGCCGGCGGCTTCATGGATTCGCACATCATCCGCAAGGCCGCCGCGCGGCTCCCCGCCCTCGCCGACCTCGCCGTGCTGCGCTTCAACTTCCGCGGCGTCTCGAGCCCGCGCGGCCGGTCGGAGGGCGAGTTCGGCCACGGGGACGCCGAGGGCTTCGACCTCGACGCCGCTGTCGCCTTCGCGGAGGACCGCGCGCTGCCGAACCGGTGGCTCCTCGGCTGGTCCTTCGGCACCGAGGTCGCGCTCAAGCACGGGCTCGAGCACGACGTCATCGGGGCGATCCTGCTCTCGCCGCCCCTGCACCGCACGAGCGAGGACGAGCTCGAGGCATGGGCGGGCAGCGGGAAGCGGCTCGTGGTCGTCGTCCCCGAGCTCGACGACTACCTGCGGCCCGCCGAGGCGGAGGAGCGCTTCGCCGTCGTGCCCGAGCGCGAGCTCGTCGCGGTCGAGGGCGGCAAGCACCTGTGGGTGGGCGAGAACCAGACCTACCGCGTGCTCACGGAGATCGTCGAGCGGCTCAACCCCGCCGCGCTCCCGCTCCCGACCTCCTGGCCGCCGGCGTAGTCACGGGCGTCCGCTACAGGCGCTCCTGCCGGGGCACGAACACCTGGTCGATGATGATGAGCACCGAGGCCGCGACGGGGATGGCGATGAGCGCCCCGAGGACGCCGAGCAGCGTCCCGCCGATGAGGGCCGCGATCACGACGACCGCGCCGGGGACCTTCACCGCGCGGTTCATGATGTTCGGGCTCAGCAGGTACGCCTCGACCTGCATGTAGATCAGGTAGTAGATCGCGGCCGTGATGACGGTCGAGGTCGACTCGGGGTTCGTGATGAACTGCGTGAACACGATGAGGACCGAGCCCGAGAGCGTGCCGACGAGGGGCACGAGCGAGAACAGGAACGCCACGAAGGCGAAGAGCGCGGGGTACTCGGCCCCGATGAACGACAGGAACAGGAAGCTCAGCACGCCGTTGACGAGCGCCAGGCTCGCCTGGCCGACCACGAAGCGGCCGACGGCCGAGGCGACCTGCTCGGCGATGCCGACGAAGGTCGTCCGGCGCGATGCGGGCACGAGACGGTAGAGCGCGCTCTTCATGCTCGCGAGCGAGGCGACGAAATACAGCGTCAGGATGAGGATGATCAGGCCGCCGAACGCGCCCGAGACGACCGCGAAGCCGACGCCGAGGACGCCGCCGCCGATCTCGGCGAGGTTCGCCGGATCCTGCAGGAAGGTGATCGCGCCGTCGACCGCCTGCTGGACGTCGAGCACCTCGACCGGCACGAACGTCTGCACCGTCGTGATGAGCTCCTCGAGCGACTCGACCGAGCCCAGGAAGTCGCCGATCTGCTGGACGAGTCGGCTGACCTGCTCGACGATGACGGGCACGATCGCGAAGATCAGCCCCGTGAAGATGCCGAGCACGCCGACGAGGACGGTCAGGATGGCCGACCAGCGCGGCCACTTGCGGTCCTCGAGCCACGACACGATCGGGTCGAGGCCGAGGGCGATGAACAGCGCGGCGCCGATGTACGTGATGATCGTCGCGAGCGAGCTGATCGCGCCGCCGATGAGGAGGGCGACGAGGACGCCGAGTCCGCCGAAGAGTCCGAACCGGAACGCGTTCTGGATCCTCATGGCGGGCACCTCTCGTCGGTGGCGGGATGTCCGCGCGGCTTCCTGAGGAACGCGCGCGGGTCAGGCCGTCGGGCCCCTCACTCGTCGCTGATCGAGCCCGAGATCTTCTCTGCCTGCGACAGTACCCCGCGGAGGCCCTCGAGGTAGCCAGCCACGGCGTCGCGCTCCACCCGGAGCCGGGCGAGCCGCTCCTCGGCCTCGGAGACGAGAGCCGCCGTGCGCTCCTCGGCGTCGGCGATGAGCGCCGCAGCGCGATGCTCCGCGTTCTCGAGCACCTCGCGCGCGGTCGCATCCGCCGAGCTGCGCAGGGCCTCGGCCTCCGCGCGCGCCTCCCGCGTGAGCGTCTCGGTCTCGGCGCGCGCCTCGGCGGCGGCCTGCTGCGCCGCGGTGAGCTGCGCGGTCGCCTCGTCGAGGAACTTCTGGGTCTGCGAGCTCGCCTCCTGCTGGCGGGCGAGGTACTCGCGCTCGGCCTCGTCGCGTCGCGCGGTGAGCTCGACATCGAGGTCGATTCGCGCCTGCTCGGCCGCCCGCGCGAGTTGCGCGCGCTGCTCCTCGGTCTCGCGGGCGAGCGCCGCGCGAGCCTGCGCGGCCTCGTCGGCGAGCGAGCGATCCTGGTCGGCGGACGCGCGGGCGAGGGCCGCCCGACGGGCCTTCTCGTCCGCCTCGAGCGCCGCGGTGCGCGTCGTCAGGTCGCGCTCGAGCTCCTCGAGCGCCGCGGTCTGCTCGCGCTCGGCGGTCGCGCGCTGCTCGGCGAGCTCGGCGGCGAGTGCGTCGCGCGCGCTCGCGGTCTCGCGCGCGAGCTCCTCACGCGCGGCCGCCAGTTCGAGGTCGAGGTCGTTGCGGGCGGCGGTAAGTTCGCGCTCGAGGTCGGCCCGAGCGGCGGCGGTCTCGCGCTCGAGGGCGGCGCGCGCCGTCGAGGTCTCGCGCTCGAGCGCGGCCGAGGCCGAGCTGAGGCGAGCCTCGAGGGCCGCCTGCTGCTCGGCGATGGCCGCATCGGCGGTCGCCCGCTGCTCGGCGGCGTGCGCCTCGGCGGCGGCGCGAGCGTCCGCGGCGTAGGCGTCCACCTCGGCGCGCGTGTCGAACGCGTAGGCGTCGGCGCTCGCGCGCAGCTCGAGGGCAGCGGCCTCGGCGGCGCGCTGCAGCTCCGCGGCGGCGGCGGCTGCCTCGGCTCGCGCATCGGCGGCGTGCGCGTCGGCCTGCGCGCGCGTGTCGGCGGCGTGCGCGTCGGCCTGCGCGCGCGTGTCGGCGGCGTACGCGTCGGCGGCCTGACGGATCTCGGCGGCCGCGGCGTTCGCCCCGGCGCGCGTGTCCGCGGAGTACGCGTCGGCGGACTGCCGCACTTCGAGCACGTACGACTCGGCGCCTTCGCGCGCCGTCGCGGCCTCGGACTCGGCGGCCAGGCGCAGCTCACCGGCGCGGGTCTCGGCCTCCGCCCGAACCGTCGTCCCGTGCGCGTCCGCGGCGCTGCGGGTGTCGAACGAGTAGGCATCGGCGGCCGTGCGGGTCTGCTCGGCGTACGCGTCGACCTCGGCCCTGACCTGCTCGGCGTACCCGTCGGCGTCGCCGCGCACGGTCTCGGCGTAGCGATCGGCCTCGCCCCTGACCTGCTCGACGTACTGATCGGCCTCGCCGCGAGCGGCGTCGATCTCGCGGCGGAGCTCGGCGCGGGCGGTGGTCGTCTCGGTCTCGAGTGCGGCGCGCGTGCGCTCCTGGAGATCCTCGACCTCGCGGCGCACGCGCTCCTCGAGCGCCTCCACCTCGCCGCGCCGGCGCGCCTCCTCGGCGTCCCACTCGGCGCGCTCGCGCTCGAGCTCGCTCGTGGCGGCGGCGCGGGCGGTCGAGAGCTCGTGCTCGAGCTCGCTCCGCCCCGCCTCGAGGTCGGCCTCGAGCTGCGCGCGCCGCGTGCTGCTCTCGCTCTCGAAGCGCGACCGCTCCTCCGTCGTCTCGCGGGCGAGCGCTCCGGCCGCGGCGCGCGCATCGGCGACCTCGCGGTCGGCGACGACGCGCAGCTCGGCGACGTCGCGCTCGGCCTCCGCGCGCAGGGCTCCCGCCTCGCGCTTGGCCATCGACCGCGTCTCGGCGGCCTCGGTGGCGACGGCTCCCCGAATGGTCGCGGCCTCCCGCGTCGCCTCCTGGACGAGCTGATCGGCGTCGTCGCGCGCGCGCTCGAGGAGCTCCTCCGCCTCGCGGGCCGCGTTCTCGCTCATCGCGGCAGTGCGCTGCGCGGCCTCGGCGACCATGCGCTCGATCCGCTCCGCCGCCTCCGACTGAAGACGCTCGACATCGGTCTGCGCCGACGTCCGCACGCGCTCCGCGTCGATGTCGGCCTGGCTGATGAGACGTGTCGACTGCTCCTCCGCGAGCCGGAGCGTCTGCTCGAGCTTCGTCCCGAGACCGGCGTACGTGGGGCGACCGACCTCGTCGAGCTCGGCCTGCAGGTCGTCGACGACGGCCTGGAGCCGCTTGAGCTCCTTGGCGGCCTCGGCCCGGTCGGAGTTCGCCTTGATGACGTCGCGGCGGAGCTCCTGGATCGCCTTGTCGACCTCGTCGCGCTTGTAGCCGCGCATCTCGGTCCCGAAGTCGCTGTCGATCGCTGCCACGTGTGGTCTCCCTGTCCGATGAGGCGAACGGGTTCGAGTGTAATCGGGGTGCGCGGCCGCGCCTCCTGCGCGCCGGCTGAGCGCGAATGGGCGGTCGAGGCTGATTCCGGTAAGCTGGGATGTCTTTGTTCTGCTGGCCGGAGAGCTCGAACCTCGAGCCTCCGTCCGAGATCCGGTGCTTGAGGGTGCGCGACCGCCGCCCGCATCGGACGGTCGGGACGCGCGCAGGCGAGCGCGCCGGGCCAGCATGAGAGGAGTGAACCCGTGCGATTCATCATCGCGATCGTGCTGTTCGTCGTCGCCTTCGTCGGCATCGGGCTCGGCATCGCCGAGCGCACCGTCTTCGCCGAGGCCGACCGCGTGACCGAGTCGGTGGCCCTCGACTCCACGGCGCCCGTCACCGTGATCGACGGCTCGGCGCTCAACGCCTTCGACGGTCGGCAGACGCTCGCCATCCTCGGCGGCGTCGAGGCCGGCCCTGCTCCGGCACCGAGCGCGAGCCCGAGCGGCTCGCCCGAGGCCTCCGCGAGCCCGGCGCCGGCCGAATCGGGGGATGCCGCGGCCGCGTCCGCGACGGAGTCCGACCAGATCGCCGCGGTCTACGGCACCACGACCGACGTCCTCGGCTGGGTGGGCGAGGCGTCGTACACCCTCGTCACGTGGGATGCGGAGGAGCAGGCTCTCGTCGCGGAGGAGATCGTCGGCACCGAGGCCACCGTCCCGACCCCGATCGGCAGCGACCTCTGGTACGGCGAGTTCGAGGGCGCGGAGGAGCTCGGCCTCACGGTCAACGTCCCCCGCGAGGTCTCCCTCCTCATGGTCTCCGACGGCACCCTCCCCGCTCCCCAGGAGTTCTCGATCACCTGGCCGCTCGACGTGTCGTCTGCGCTCGCGACCCCGCTCACCGTCGGAGGCTTCGCGGCTCTGCTCCTCGGCCTCCTCGCCCTCATCTGGGCGCTCCTGCACATGCGCAAGCAGCGCGGGCCGCGGCGCAAGACCCCCAAGGGTCCGAAGATGCCGCGCGTCCCGAAGCCCTCGCGCTACCGCCCCGTCAAGACGAGCACGCTCATCGGCCGGCCGAAGGGCCGTCGCGCGGCGCGCCGCATCGCGCTCCTTCCCGCGGCCATCACGACCGCCGTCGTGCTGAGCGCGTGCACCGTCGGCGACGGCCTGAGCATCTCGCAGCCGACCGAGGCCGCGACGGCGTCGTCGACGGCCGAGCCGGAGGAGGAGCTCCCGCCCGTCGCGGTGACGGCGCGACAGGCCGAGCGCATCATCGACCGCCTCTCCGCGACGGTCGCGGAGGCGGATGAGGCGGCCAACGGCGACCTCGCCGCCTCGCGACTCGCCGGCCCCGCTCTCGCGCTCCGCCAGGCCAACTACGCCGCCCGCGCCAACAACGGCGACGTCGCGGCGCTCCCCGCCATCCCGACGGGGTCCGTCGACCTCGTGCTGCCGCAGCAGACGGACATCTGGCCCCGCCAGGTGTTCGCGATCGTGTCGAACCCCGAGGACGAGACCGTGCCCCCGCTCGCGATCGTGCTCTCGCAGGCGAGCGCCCGCGAGCAGTACCGAGCGACGCACCTCATCACGCTCGAGCCGCAGGCGACGCTCCCGGAGGTCCCCCCCGCGTCCCTGGGCACGGCCTTCCTCGGCGCGGACACCCCCTTCCTGCCGGTGGAGCCCGCGACCGTGATCCAGTCGTACGCGGAGGTCCTGCTGCTCGGCGAGGCCGGGGCGCCGAACTTCGCGCTCTTCCAGGCCGAGGGTGACAGCCTGCGCACCCAGATCGGCTTCGAGAAGAAGGAGGAGCGCCGCGCGGCGATCCCCTCCACGGCGGCGATCGACTTCACCAACGGCGTCGGCGACGCCGACATCGTCACGATGAGCACGCTCGATGCCGGGGCGCTCGTCGTGGGATACCTGACCGAGACCGAGACCGTGACACCGACGCAGTCGGGCGCGACGGTCAATGCGAGCGGCACCGTCGCCGCCCTCGCGAACGTCGAGTCGAGCGAGCGCGGCATCACCGCCACCTACGGCGTGCAGGTGCTGTTCTACGTGCCCTCGCTCGAGAACCCCGATGACCCCGTCGTGCTGCTCGGCTACACGCAGGGGCTCATCGCCGCTTCGGAGGTGCAGTGATGGAACCCGTCAACCCGGCCGCGATGCGCGGCGCCGTCGATCTCTCCGGGCTGGTGCGCCAGGCGAACGCCCCGACGCCCGCCCCCGGCCGGCCGGCGTCGCCCGCGAGCGGCCGCCCGGCGAGCGCGGCGGGAATCGCTCGCGATGCCGACGATGCGTCGTTCGGCGAGGTGCTCGAGCTCTCGCAGCGCGTGCCGGTCATCGTCGAGTTCTACGCGAGCGGCATCGAGCCCGCGCTCGAGCCGATCGTCGCGGCGTACGGGGGTCGCATCGCGCTCGTGACGGTCGACGGCAACCGCTCCCCGCAGCTCGCCCAGGCCTTCCAGGTGCAGCAGGTGCCCGCGGTCGCCGCGGTCATCGGCGGTCGTCCGCTCCAGCTCTTCGTCGGCATGCCCGCCGAGGACGAGGTGCGGCAGGTGCTCGACCAGGTGCTCGAGCTCGCGCAGCAGCAAGGCGTCACGGGCGTCCTCGAGCAGGGCGACGCTCCGACCGAGCCGGTCGAGGAGCCCCTGCCCCCTCTGCATCAGGAGGCCTACGACGCGATCGCCCGCGGCGACTACGCGGCCGCCGCATCCGCCTATCGCACCGCGATCGCGCAGAGCCCGCGCGATCAGGAGGCGGTCGCGGGCCTCGCGCAGGTCTCCCTGCTGCTGCGCCTCGAGGGCGCTGTCGCCGCCGACGTCCGAGCGGCCGCCGCGGCGAGCCCCGATGACGCGGATGCTCAGCTCGCGGTCGCCGACCTCGACCTCAGCGGCGGGCACGTGGAGGACGCCTTCGGGCGCCTGCTCGACGTGTTCCCGGCGCTCGACGCGGACGGCCGCACGGCCGTGCGCACGCGGCTGCTCGACTACTTCGAGATCGTCGGCGCCGACGACCCGCGCACGATCGCGGCCCGTCGGCGCCTCACGGCGCTCCTGTACTGAGCCCGGCTACCGCTCGGGCGCGAGCCACAGGCCCGCGAGCGGCGGCAGCGTGAGCTCGGCCGAGGCCGGGCGACCGCCCCACGGGGTCTCGTCGCCCGTCACCGAGCCGAGGTTGCCCACGCCAGACCCCCCGTATTCGTGCGCGTCGGTGTTGACGACCTCGCGCCACTGCCCTGCGTGGGGGAGCGGCAGTCGGTACGAGCCGACGGTGTTGCCGCTGAAGTTGAAGACGCCCACGAGCGGGCTGCCGTCGGCCGCGCGGCGCTCGAACGCGATGACGTTGTTGCCCGCGTCGCCGCCTTCGAGCCACGAGAAGCCCTCGGGCTCGTTGTCGAGCTCCCAGAGCGCCGGGTTCTCGCGGTAGACCGCGTTGAGGCGCGAGACGAGCGAGTGCAGGCCGCGGTGCACGGGCTGGTCGAGGATCCACCAGTCGAGCCCGCGCTCCTCGCTCCACTCGCTCGGCTGGCCGAACTCCTGGCCCATGAACAGCAGCTGCTTGCCGGGGTGCGCCCACATGAACGCGAGGTAGGCCCGCACGTTGGCGAGCTTCTGCCACTGGTCGCCCGGCATCTTGCCGAGCAGCGAGCCCTTGCCGTGCACGACCTCGTCGTGGCTGATCGGCAGCATGAAGTTCTCGCTGAACGCGTAGAGGAAGCTGAAGGTGATCTCGTTGTGGTGGTGCGAGCGCCACATCGGGTCGCGCTGGAAGTACGAGAGCGTGTCGTGCATCCAGCCCATGTTCCACTTCATGCCGAAGCCGAGCCCGCCGTCGCTCGTCGCGCGCGTGACGCCCGGCCACGAGGTCGACTCCTCGGCGATCATCACGATGCCGGGCACGCGCTTGTACGCGGTCGCCGTGGCCTCCTGCAGGAAGCTGATGGCCTCGAGGTTCTCGCGCCCGCCGTGCTGGTTGGGCAGCCACTGCCCCTCCTCGCGCGAGTAGTCTAGGTAGAGCATGCTCGCGACGGCGTCGACCCGGAGGCCGTCGATGTGGAACTCCTCGAGCCAGTAGAGGGCGTTCGCGACGAGGAAGTTGCGGACCTGGCTGCGGCCGAGGTCGAAGATGTAGGTGCCCCAGTCCGGGTGCTCACCGCGACGCGAGTCGGGATGCTCGTACAGAGCCTTTCCGTCGAACCGGCCGAGCGCCCACTCGTCCTTCGGGAAGTGCGCCGGCACCCAGTCCATGATCACGCCGATACCGGCCTGGTGGAGGCGGTCGATGAGGTAGCGCAGGTCATCGGGGCTGCCGAAGCGCGCCGTCGGCGCGAAGTAGCCGGTCACCTGGTAGCCCCATGAGGGGCCGTAGGGGTGCTCGGCGAGCGGCATGAACTCGATGTGCGTGAAGCCGAGCTCGGTCACGTACTCGATGAGCGGATCGGCGAGCTCGCGATAGCCGAGCCCGGGGCGCCACGAGCCGAGGTGCATCTCGTACACGCTCATCGCGCCCGAGTGCGGGTCGTTCGCGGCGCGGTGCGCCATCCAGTCGCCGTCGCCCCACTCGTAGTGCGATTCGCCGACGATCGACGCGGTCGCTGGCGGCACCTCGGTGCGCTGCGCCATCGGGTCGGCGCGCGTGACCCACGCGCCCTCCTCGGTCAGGATCTCGAACTTGTAGGTCGATCCGGCGGCGAGGCCCGGCACGAAGATCTCCCACACGCCGTTGTCGTCGAGGCGGCGGAGGGCGTGCATCGGCCCGTACCAGCCGTTGAAGTCGCCGATGACGCGCACGGCCTGAGCGTGCGGCGCCCACACGGCGAAGCCCGTGCCGTCGACGCCCTCGTGCTGCTTGCGGTGCGCGCCGAGGACGTGCCAGAGCTGCTCGTGCCGACCCTCGCCCCACAGGTGGAGGTCGACCTCGCCGACGCTCGGCACGAAGCGGTAGGGGTCGTCGGCGGTCCAGTCGGGGCCGCCGTCGTAGCTCGCGCGCACGGTGTAGGCCTGCCCCTCGGCGGGGCCGCCGGGCAGGAGCCCGTGCCACAGGCCGTCGGCGTCGTGGTCGAGGGCGTGCTCGGAGCCGTCGGCACGCACGATCGTCACCGACGCCGCGAGCGGACGCACGACGCGAACGACCCAGCCGCCCTCGGTCGCGTGCTGCCCGAGGGCGTCGTGCGGGCGGGGGTGCCGGCCCTCGACGAGCGCGCGGCGGTGGTCGGGGTGCAGGGGCGCGGGCCCGGAGGAGGCGGGCGATGCGGACGGGGCGGCCACGGCATCCCCGCTCATGCCGGCGGTGCCGGTCGCGGTCTGGTGCGTCTTCTTCTCGATCGCCATCAGAGGCCCTTCGGGTAGTCGATGCGGAGGATGTGCACGGGTTCGGTGAACGCGTCGAGGCGCACGTAGTTGTCGGCGCCCCAGCGGTAGCGGGCGCCCGTGATGAGGTCCTTCACCTCGAAGGTCGAGCCGGGCTCGAGGCCGAGCGCCGCGAGGTCGAGGTGCACGGTCGTCTCGCGCACCGAGTGCGGGTCGACGTTCGCGACGACGATGATGCCGTCGGTGAGGCCCGAGCGCACGAATCGGCCCGGCAGCACCTTCGAGTAGACGAGGACGGCGTCGTCGTCGCTCCAGTGCACGCGCAGGTTGCGCAGCTGCCGCAGCGCGGGGTGCTGGGCGCGGATCGTGTTGAGCTGCGTGAGGTACGGCGCGATCGTCGAGCCGTTCTTCGCGGCGGCCGCCCAGTCGCGCTGCTTGTACTCGTACTTCTCGTTGTCGATGTTCTCCTCGCTCCCGGGACGCGCGACGTTCTCGATGAGCTCGTAGCCGGCGTAGACGCCCCAGGTCGGGCTCGCCGTCGCGGCGATCGCGGCGCGGATGCGGTACGCGGGCACTCCGCCGAACTGCAGGTACTCGGTGAGGATGTCGGGGGTGTTGACGAAGAGGTTCGGGCGCAGGAACGCGCTCGTCTCGTGGCTGAGCTCGGTGAGGTAGGTCTCGAGCTCCTTCTTCGTATTGCGCCACGTGAAGTACGTGTACGACTGCTGGAACCCGACCGCGGCGAGCGACTGCATCATCGGCGGGCGCGTGAAGGCCTCGGCGAGGAAGACGATGTCCGGGCGCTCGGTGTTGATGACGCCGAGCAGCCACTCCCAGAACTGGAGGGGCTTGGTGTGCGGGTTGTCGACGCGGAAGATGGTGACGCCGAGGTCGATCCAGTACCGCACGACCCGCAGGATCTCCTCACGCAGGCCCTCGGGGTCGTTGTCGAAGTTGAGCGGGTAGATGTCCTGGTACTTCTTCGGCGGGTTCTCGGCGTACGCGATCGAGCCGTCGGGGAGGGTCGTGAACCACTCGGGGTGCTCGGTCACCCAGGGGTGGTCGGGCGCGCACTGCAGGGCGAGGTCGAGCGCGACCTCCAGGCCGTTCTTCCTGGCGGCGGCGAGGAAGGCGGTGAAGTCGTCGACGGTGCCCAGATCGGGGTGGATGGCGTCGTGCCCGCCCTCGGCGGCCCCGATCGCCCACGGGCTGCCCGGATCGCTCGGCCCGGGGGTGAGCGTGTTGTTCGGCCCCTTGCGATTGACGCGCCCGATCGGGTGGATCGGGGGGAGGTACAGGACGTTGAAGCCCATCTGGGCGACGGCGGGGAGGCGCCGAGTGGCGGTGCGGAACGTCCCGGAGGTGAACGAGCCGTCCTTCTTGCGCTTCGCGCCCTCGCTGCGAGGGAAGAACTCGTACCAGCTGCCGAGCCCCGCGCGCGAGCGCTCGACGCGGAGGACCTGCTCGTCGCTGAGAGTCTCGTGGCTCATGAGGCGGTGGCGGGCGATCGCGGCGAGGACGCGCGCGTCGGTCGCGACGGCGAGGCGCGCCGCGGGGGTCTGCTTGGCGTTCTGCATCGCCTTGCGGGCCTGGGTGAGGACGGTCGCGTCGGGCGTTCCCTTGGC
>JBKHYA010000008.1:0-45297 GCA_046565745.1 Actinomycetes bacterium | reverse complement strand
TCGCCCGGGCGACGGCCAACCGCAACGACCTCGCGCGCGCCGAGGCGCTCGTGGGAACGCGCGGTGCCGACAACCAGGTCGACGGCTCGCTCGCGCCGCGCAGCACGACGACCCTCGACGAGGGCGACGAGCGGCCGACGCACGGCTCGCGAGGCGACGCCTGATGCTCCTCCTGGCACCCGCCGGATCAGAGAACGAGGCCCGCGAGGCAGAGCGCCACGAGGCCGAGCACGATGCCGATGGCGACGGGCGAGGTGATCGCCTCGACGAGTCCGTCGATGCCGCCGACCGCGACCCCCGAGGAGAAGAACGCGAACACCGGCACGGCGAATCCGGCGGAGACCGGACGCAGGCCGTGCTCGAACTTCTCGGCGAGTCCCTCGTGACCGCCGAGGCCGTCCTCCTCGCCGCCCCGGGCGAGCACCGGCACGGTGAACGCGAGCAGCACGCCCGCCACGGTCGCGTGGACCCCGGAGGAGTACATGAGGAACCACACGATGAGACCGATCGGCAGCAGGATGACGAGCGCCGCGGTCGAGCGGAGCCGGAAGAGCTCCTGGTACTTCTGCGCGATCAGCCCGAAGACGGCGAGGCCGATGGCCGCGAGCAGCAGGTAGATCGGCTGCAGGTCGTCGGTGTAGAAGAACGCGATGACGGTGATGCCGAGCAGGTCGTCGACGACGGCGAGCGTGAGCAGGAAGGTGCGCATGGCGATCGGCAGCGACGTGCCGACGACGGCGAGCACCGCGAGGGCGAACGCGATGTCGGTCGCGAGCGGGATCGCCCACCCGCGCAGGACTTCGGGACCCTGGGTGAGGTTCACGAGGGCGAAGATGACCGCCGGGAGCGCCGCGCCGCCGAACGCCGCCGCGACGGGCACGAGCGCACGGCGCGGGTCGCGCAGCTCGCCCGCGACGAACTCGCGCTTGAGCTCGAGACCCGCGAGGAAGAAGAAGATCGCGAGCAGGCCGTCGGCGGCGAGGTCGCCGACCGAGATCTCGAAGACCGCCTCCCCGAAGCCGATGCTCACGTAGGTGTCGCGCAGCGCGAAGTAGCCGTCGGCGGCGGCGGAGTTCGCGAGGGTCACGGCGATGACCGTCGCGACCAGCAGGAGGATGCCCCCGACCGTCTCCTTGCGGAGGATCTGCTCGATCCAGAGGCTCTCGCGATAGCGCGCGGCGCTCGTCGTCGTGGGCTGGGGCGGGCCAGCGGTCATGAATGCTCCGTCGGGGTCGTCGATCGTGAATTCCGCGGCCGACAGGGGGCTCGCGGGCCGACCAGACTTCCCGGCACTCCCGCAAGCGATCCTACCGGGCGCGCTCCGAGCATCCGCTCAGACGCTCACCAGGTTGCGAGGCCGGTCAGGATGCGGTGGTCAGCGCGATCATGCGCGAGGTCGCCCGCAGATACTTCTTGCGATACCCGCCCGCGAGCATGTCGTCGGTGAAGACCTGATCGAGCGGGGTGCCCGTGGCGAGGATGCGGATCTGCGCGTCGTAGAGGCGATCGACGAGCGCGACGAGGCGGAGGGCATCCGTCTGATTGCGCAGCGGAGCCACGTCGGTGAGCGCGATCGCCGAGAGCCCCTCGATGAGGCCGATGTAGCGGCTCGGGTGGACGGTCGAGAGGTGCTTGAGAACCGCGTCGAAGCGGTCGACGGTGACCGTGCCGGTCTCGGCGGCGAGGCGCGCGTCGAGCTCCTCCGGGGTGAGCGCGACCGCGTGGCCCTCCATGTCGCGCTTGCGGTAGTCCTCGCCGTCGATGCGGCGGATGTCGAAGCGGTCGGCGAGAGCGTTGATCTCGCGGAGGAAGTCCTGCGCGGCGAAGCGCCCCTCGCCGAGCGCGTGCGGCGGCGTGTTCGAGGTCGCCGCGATGCGCGAGCCGCTCGCCACGAGCTCGCCGAGCAGGCGCGACATGACCATCGTGTCGCCCGGATCGTCGAGCTCGAACTCGTCGATCGCGATGAGGCGCGCGCCGCGGAACTGCTGGACGGCCTGCTGGTAGCCGAGCGCTCCGACGAGAGCGGTGTACTCGATGAACGTGCCGAAGTACTTGCGTCCGCCGACGCGGTGCCACAGCGCGGCGAGGAGGTGGGTCTTGCCGACGCCGAAGCCGCCGTCGAGGTAGATGCCGGCCTTCTCGGCGACGACCGGGGTTCGGCGAGCGAAGAGGCCGCGCAGCCCCGTGGGCGCGTCGTCGGGGGCGCCGTCGGCGAACCGACGGATCGCCTCAACGGCCTCCGCCTGCGAGGGGTGCGCGGGGTCGGGCACGTAGTTCTCAAGGCTCGCGTGCGCGAACTGCGGCGGCGGGGTCAGGTGCCCCAGCAGCTCGGAGGCCGCGAGGGTCGGCTGACGGTCGGTCAGGCGCAGTGCCGTCGGCGCAGGGTTCACAGGGTGCCGTTCGCTCGCGGGGCTCGCACTCGCCGCCCCGGCCGCCCGCGCTCGCGCCGGGAGGCGGAGCGAGAGGAGCGGCGGACGCGGCGCGCTCGGAGTGCGTAGATTCGAGCGCGCGCGGCGTGTCCCAGAATACCGGCGGCCCACCGCGCGTTACGCCGGAGTGCGGCGCACGACGTCGCCCCCAGCCCCGGAACCATCCCGCCACACCGAGAGGTCGTCATGCCCGTCTCCCCCGATCCGTCCGAGAAGTTCCAGTCGTACGCGCACCCCGAGCGGCTCGTCTCGACCGCGTGGCTCGAGGAGCACCTCGACGACCCGGGTCTCGTCGTCGTCGAATCGGACGAGGACGTCCTGCTGTACGAGACCGGGCACATCCCCGGCGCCGTGAAGATCGACTGGCATACCGACCTCAACGATCCGGTCGTGCGCGACTACATCGAGGGCGAGGCGTTCGCCGAGCTCATGGGCCGCAACGGCATCGCCCGCGACACGACGATCGTGCTCTACGGCGACAAGAGCAACTGGTGGGCCGCTTATGCGCTCTGGGTCTTCACTCTCTTCGGCCACGAGGACGTCCGGCTGCTCGACGGCGGCCGCGACCGCTGGGTCGCCGAGGGCCGCGCGATGACGAAGGAGCGCCCGAGCCGCGAGGCCGTCGCGTACCCCGTGGTGACGCGCGACGACAGCGCCATCCGCGCCTTCAAGGAGGACGTCCTGGCGCACTTCGGCAAGCCGATCATCGACGTGCGCTCCCCCGAGGAGTACAGCGGCGAGCGCACCCACATGCCCGCCTACCCCGAGGAGGGCGCCCTCCGCGGCGGTCACATCCCCTCGGCGCGCAGCGTGCCCTGGGCGCGCGCCGCGAACGAGGACGGCACCTTTCGCGGCGCCGACGAGCTCAGCGCGATCTATCGCGAGGATGCCGCGATCGGCGACGCCGACGACGTGGTCGCCTACTGCCGCATCGGCGAGCGATCGAGCCACACGTGGTTCGTCCTGACCCACCTGCTCGGCGTGCCGCGCGTGCGCAACTACGACGGGTCGTGGACGGAGTGGGGCAGCGCCGTCCGGGTGCCCATCCAGACCGGCGCCGAGCCCGGCGACGCCCCCGTCCGCTAGCGTGACGGCGATGACCGACGCCGCCTCCCCCACGCTCCCGCCCTCGCTCGCGGAGATCCGCGACGACTTCCTCGAGCTCGGCGAGTCCGACCGACTTCAGCTGCTGCTCGAGTTCTCCGAGGCCCTGCCCGAGCTTCCCGAGCGCTTCCGCGACCACCCCGAGCTCCTCGAGCGCGTCGAGGAGTGCCAGTCGCCGGTCTTCATCGTCGTCGAGGTCGACGGCGGCGCGGTGGCCGTGCACGCGACGGCCCCCGCCGAGTCGCCGACCACCCGCGGATTCGCGTCGATCCTCGCGCAGGGGCTCAGCGGGCTCGAGGTCGCGACGGTGCTCGCGACGCCCGACGACTTCCCGTTCGAGCTCGGCCTCACGCGCGCCGTGAGTCCGCTGCGCCTGCGCGGCATGACGGGCATGCTCGCGCGCATCAAGCGGCAGGTGCGCGAGGCGGCCGCGGCGTGATCCTGCGCCGGGTCCACCCTGCGGGGGCGGCCGAGGACGTCGCGCTCGACACCGAGGGCGCGGGAGCCCGCGATCGGCTGCTCGAGTGGTACGCGCCGAGCGAGGGCGAGAGCATCCGCCTCAATTTCGTGACGACGCTCGACGGCCGGGTGACGGGCGACGACGGCACGTCGGGCTCGCTCACGGCCGGTGCCGACCGCATGATCCTCGGCGTCATCCGCGAGCACGCCGACGTGATCCTCGTCGGGGCGAGCACGGTGCGCGCCGAGTCGTACCGGCTCCCGCGTCGAACGCCCCTCGCGATCGTGACGACCTCGGGAGACCTCGACGGGCACGGCTTCGAACCGCGCGATGACGCGCCAGAAGTGCTCGTGCTCGCGCCCGAATCGGCGACGGATGCCGTGCGCCGCTCGCTGAGCGGCATCCCGCACGCGATCCTCCCCCTCCCCGCTCGCGGCGATCCGGCGACCGCGCCCGAGATCCTCGGCGCGCTCCGCCCGCACGGCGCCGAGCGGATCGTGTGCGAGGGCGGCCCCGGCCTCGCCGGTCTGCTGCTCGCGGCGGGGCTCGTCGACGAGGTGTGCCTGACGACGGTTCCGCGCCTGGGCGGGTCGGGCATCCGCCTGCTCGCCGGTGACGGCCCCGCGGTCAGCCGGTGGGCGTCCCGTCAGCTGCTCCTCGACGACGAGGGCGTCCAGTACGCGCGCTGGGCGCGTCGAGCCGACTGAGCCAGCCGCGGATCACGCCCTCCCACCGCTCGGGGTCGAGGTTCCAGAGCCGCGTGTGCCGGGCGCGCGCGAACCGCTCGAGCGTCACGAGGTCGGGTCGGGCCTCGGCGAGGGCGAGCGAGGCGTCGATCGGCACGTAGCCGTCGTCGTCGCTGTGCAGGACGAGCACGGGCACGGTGAGCTCGTCGGCGCGAGCCACGAGGTCGAGCGAGCCGAGGTCGATCGGCTCGGCACTGCCGACGAGCGGAGTGACGGCGGGAGTGCCGAGCAGTCCCATCGCGACCTCGCCGACCGAGCGCGGCAGCCCCGAGAGCGCCGCGTGGAAGCGCAGGACGGTGCGCCAGTCGATGACCGGCGAGTCGAGCACGACCCCGGCGACGAGGCCCGCGAACTCGGAGCGCACGAGCAGCTGCAGGGCGATCGCGCCGCCCATCGACCAGCCCATGACGACGATGCGGCGGGCGCCGGCGTCGCGCGCGTGGGCGATCGCCGCCTCGAGGTCGCGCCACTCGGCTGCGCCGAGCGCGTACCGGCCGTCGGCGCTCGCGGGGGCGTCGCCGTCGTTGCGGTAGCTGATGAGCAGGCTCGCCCACCCGAGCCCGCGGGCGAGAGGGATCGCACGGATGCCCTCGGCGCGGGACGCTCCGCGCCCGTGCACGTGGATGATCCAGTCCTCGCCCGCCCCGCTCCCGCCGTCCGCGGCGGGCACGAACCACGCCGGCGCGTCGCCGACGGGGGTGCGGATGCTCGTCTCGACCGCAGCGACGCCCAGGTCTGACGGCTCGAGCCAGTACCACCCGCCCCAGCGCCCCGTGAGCGCAGAGTCGATCGTGCCGCGCTGCACGGACTCGAGCACGCGCGTGACCGAGCCCGCGTCCTCGTGGAGGATGCGCCCGACGCGCGCGTGCCCGCGGCCGTCGTCGAACCAGAAGCCGTACCGGCCGGGCACGGCGGAGTCAGGGGTCCGGCTCAGACGGATCGTCGAGCGCCGCGCGTCGACGGCGAGCACGCGGATGTCCTCCGGCCGGTCGCGGACGGGCGTCACGACCCGGCGCGCCATCGTCACCGCGGCGACCGCCGAGGCCGCGACCACCGCGACCGCCGCACCCGCGATCCCGCCCGCGATCGCGAGGACGAGTCCGCGCCGTCGACGGGCGCTCCTCCCCCGCGGTCGCGGGCGGGGCGCTCCTCCCAGGTCGGCGCGTCTCACGCGATGAACGTAGCAACTGCTCCTAGTCTTCAGGGGTGCCCCTTCCGCCCGCATCGCCGCAGGAGGTGTTCGACGCGCTGATCGCGACCGTCGATCGGGCCGTCCTCCGCGCCGAGCTCGACGTGCGCAGCATCCCGGCTCCGACCGGCCTCGCTCCCTTCTCCTACGCGCTCGCGGCCGACGTGAATCCCGCGCGGCACGTCGACGACTCCGATCTCGGCACGGGGCGCCTTCTCGTCCTCTTCGACCCCGAGGCGCCCGCCGGCTGGAACGGGACGGTGCGCATCGTCTGCTTCGCTCAGGCCCCGCTCGAGGTCGACATCGGGCTCGACCCCTTCGTCGCCGACGTCACGTGGGCGTGGCTCGTCGACGCGCTCGAAGCGCGCGGCGCCACCTACACGGCGGCGAGCGGCACGGCCACGAAGGTCCTCTCGACCGGGTACGGCGAGCTCGCGGCGCAGGGCAGCGGAGCCCAGCTCGAGCTCCGCGCCTCCTGGACGCCGCTCGACGACGACCTCGCCGCCCATGTCGAGGGCTGGTCGGAGCTCCTCTGCATGATCGCGGGCTACCCGCCGGCGCCCGAGGGCGTCGCGGTGCTCCCGGCCCGACGGGGGTCGCGTGACTGACCCGAACGCGCCCGGCGACGACCTCGAGCCCACCGGCGAGGCGGCAGCGACTCCCGCCCCCCTCCCGACCGCTGTCCCCGAGAAGACCCCGGTCGTCATCGACGATCGCGAGAGCTATCTCGTCGCGGTCGAGGCGCTCGCCGCAGGCGAGGGCCCGGTCGCCGTCGACGCCGAGCGGGCGAGCGGGTTCCGCTACTCGCAGCGCGCCTACCTCATCCAGGTCTTCCGCCGCGGGGCCGGCACCTTCCTGTTCGATCCGCCCGCGATCGGCTCGTTCGCCGAGCTGCAGGAGGCGATCGGCGAGGTCGAGTGGGTGCTCCACGCCGCGAGCCAGGATCTCGCGTGCCTCCGCGAGGTCGGCCTCGACCCCGTCACGATCTTCGACACCGAGCTCGGGGCGCGCCTCGCCGGCCTGCCCCGCGTGGGGCTCGGCGCCGTCGTCGAGTCGACCCTCGGCCTGCACCTCGCGAAGGAGCACTCGGCCGCCGACTGGTCCACCCGGCCGCTGCCGGCCTCCTGGCTCACCTACGCCGCCCTCGACGTCGAGCTTCTCGTCGACGTCCGCGACGAGATCGCCGCGCTGCTCGCGGCCGACGACAAGCTCGAGCTCGCCGAGCAGGAGTTCGCGGCCGTGCTCTCCCGCGAGACTCCCGAGCCGCGCACGGACCCCTGGCGCCGGCTGTCGGGTCTCCACTCCGTCCGCGGCCAGCGCGCCCTCGCGGTCGCGCGCGAGCTCTGGCTGGCGAGGGATGCCTACGCGCGCGAGATCGACAGCGCGCCCGGCCGCGTGCTCCCCGACGCCTCCCTCATCGTCGCGGCCCGCGCGATGCCGACGAGCAAGCGCGAGCTCGCCTCCCTGCAGGGGTTCCACGGCCGCGCGAGCCGCTCGCAGATCGACCGCTGGTGGGCAGCCATCGAGGAGGGCCGCTCGACCGAGGACCTCCCGGTGCTGCGCTCGACGGAGGAAGTGATCCCGCCTCCGCGCTCGTGGGCCGACCGCAACCCCGAGGCCGACCGCCGGCTGAAGGCCGCGAAGCCCGCCGTCCAGCGCATCGCGGAGGAACGACGCATCCCGCTCGAGAACGTCGTGATCCCCGATCATCTCCGTCGTCTGGCGTGGAATGCCCCTGCTGAGCCGACTCCTGAGACCATCGCGGAGGCCCTGCGCGCGCTCGGGGCGCGGCCCTGGCAGATTGACGCAACGGCACAGACGATCGCCCAGGCCTTTGTCGATGCGAGCCAAGGGCCCATCGAGGGCGTCGACGACGCTTCGTAGGAACACGCAGTCGAATCCCCGCCGTCGCGGCGGGGCTCCTAGGTTGGTGGAGTTGACCACCGACAAGGGAGGCACTGTGGCCGATCGAGCCGAAGTCGTGTTCGTCGACGGAGTTCGCACTCCGTTCGGACGAGCGGGCGAAAAAGGGATGTACTGGGGCACGCGAGCCGACGATCTGATCGTCAAGGCGATGATCGGGCTCCTGGAGAGGAACCCGTCGCTGCCGAAGGAGCGCGTCGACGACGTCGCAATCGCGGCGACGACGCAGGAGGGCGACCAGGGTCTGACCCTCGGCCGCACGGCCGCGATCCTCGCCGGGCTGCCGATGTCCGTTCCCGGGTACGCCATCGACCGCATGTGCGCCGGCGCGATGACCGCCGTCGCGACGACCGCGGGCGGCATCGCGTTCGGCGCCTACGACGTCGCGATCGCCGGCGGCGTCGAGCACATGGGCCGCCACCCGATGGGCGGCAGCGCCGACCCGAACCCGCGGTTCCTCGCCGAGAAGCTCGTGAGCGGCGACGCTCTCAACATGGGCATGACGGCCGAGCGCCTGCACGACCGCTTCCCCTCCCTCACGAAGGAGCGTGCCGACCGCTTCGGCATGCGCAGCCAGCAGAAGGTCGCCGCGGCCTACGCCGCCGGGCATATCCAGCCCGACCTCGTGCCCGTCGCCCTCCGCAGCGAGCAGGGCCTCGGCCTCGCGACGATGGACGAGGGCATGCGGCCCGAGACCACGATGGAGGGTCTCGCCGCGCTCAAGACCCCCTTCCGCCCGCACGGCCGCGTGACGGCCGGCAATGCCTCGCCGCTCACCGATGGCGCCACCGTGAGCCTCCTCGCGAGCGCGGACGCCGCGAAGGAGTTGGGTCTGACGACCAAGATGCGCCTCGTGAGCTTCGCCTTCGCGGGCGTGGAGCCCGAGGTCATGGGCATCGGGCCCATCCCCTCGACCGAGAAGGCGCTCAAGAAGGCCGGTCTGACGATCGAGGACATCGGGCTCTTCGAGCTTAACGAGGCCTTCGCCGTGCAGGTCCTGAGCCTGCTCGACCACTTCGGCATCGACGACGACGACCCCCGCGTGAACGCGTGGGGCGGCGCGATCGCGATCGGCCACCCCCTCGCGAGCTCGGGCGTGCGCCTCATGATCCAGCTCGCGCGCCAGTTCGAGCAGCACCCCGAGGTGCGGTACGGCCTCACGGCGATGTGCGTCGGTCTCGGCCAGGGCGGCTCGATGATCTGGGAGAACCCGCACTACCGCGGCGGACGGAAGGGCAAGTAGATGACCAGCGCCATCGCGCAGTACACGGCCGAGCAGTTCGAGCCGCTGCTCGCCCTCGCCGCCGACGAGGTCGTGACGCACTCGTTCGTGCGCGACGTCGCCCTTCCGAGCGGGGGCACCCTCGCCCTCGTGACGATCGACAATGGTCGCGACCACACCCGTCCGAGCACTCTGGGCCCGCAGGGGCTCCTCGAGTTCGCCCGGGTCATGGACGAGCAGGCCGCCCGCGCGTCGCGCGGCGAGATCGCGGCCGTGGCCGTGACCGGCAAGCCGTTCATCCTCGCCGCGGGAGCCGACCTCTCGAAGGTCGAGAGCATCCCCGACCGCGCGTCGGGCAAGCTCATGGCCCAGCTGGGCCACTACGCGCTCGGCAAGCTCGGCGAGCTCGGCGTGCCCTCGTTCGTCTTCATCAACGGCCTCGCCCTCGGCGGCGGGTTCGAGGTCGCGCTCAACGCCGACTACCGCACGATCGACCGCAACGCCGCCGGCGTGGCGCTGCCCGAGGTCTTCCTCGGCATCATCCCCGGCTGGGGCGGCGCGTGGCTGCTGCCGAACCTCATCGGCATCGAGAACGCCCTCAAGGTCGTCGTCGAGAACCCGCTGAAGAACAACCGCATGCTGACGGCCGAGCAGGCGTTCGAGCTCGGCATGGCCGACGCGATCTTCGACTCGGCGACCTTCGTCGAGAGCTCGATCCGCTGGGCCGACGGCGTCATCGCCGGCCGCACGAAGGTCAAGCGACCGAACCAGCCCGGCAAGATCGAGCGCGCCGTGAAGTGGGATGCCGCCATCGGCATCGCGCGGAGCATGCTCGAGAAGCGCATCGGCTCCGTCGCCCGCTCCCCCTACGTCGCGCTCGACCTCCTCAAGGCGGCCAAGAGCAGCGACAAGGCCGCGGGGTTCGCCGCGGAGGACGACGCGCTCGCCGACCTGATCTCGGGCGATCAGTTCCGCGCCTCGATCTACGCCTTCAACCTCGTGCAGAAGCGTGCGAAGAAGCCGGCGGGCGCCCCCGACAAGTCGCTCGCGACCCCCGTCACCCGGATCGGCGTGCTCGGCGCCGGCCTCATGGCGAGCCAGTTCGCGCTCCTCTTCGTCCGTCGCCTGCAGGTCCCGGTCATCATCACCGACCTCGACCAGGAGCGCGTCGACAAGGGCATCGCCTACATCCACGGCGAGATCTCCGCGCTCGAGAAGAAGGGCCGTCTGCACGCGGACGACGCGAACCGCCTGCGCGCGCTCGTGACGGGCACGACCGACAAGGCCGACTTCGCCGGCTGCGACTGGGTCATCGAGGCGGTCTTCGAGGAGCTCGCGATCAAGCAGTCGGTGTTCGCCGAGATCGAGAAGCACGTCTCGCCGACCGCCGTCCTCGCGACGAACACCTCGTCGCTCTCGGTCGAGCGCATCGCCGAGAAGCTCGAGCACCCCGAGCGGGTCGTCGGCTTCCACTTCTTCAACCCCGTGGCCGTGATGCCGCTCATCGAGGTCGTCAACGCGCCCGCGACGAACGAGGCCACGCTCGCGACCGCGATGGTCACGGCCGCCGCGCTGAAGAAGAACGCCGTCATCACCGCCGACTCCCCCGGCTTCGTCGTCAACCGCATCCTCGCCAAGCTCCTCGGCGAGGCGATGCACGCGGTCGAGACGGGCACGCCGTTCGAGGACGTCGTCGCCGCCCAGCGCCACTTCGGGCTGCCGATGGACCCGTTCGTGCTGCTCGACCTCGTCGGGCTCAAGGTCGGCGCGCATGTGCTCGACACGCACCACGCGGCGTTCCCCGAGCGCTTCTTCGAGTCCCCCGCGCTCCACGAGCTCGCCGAGGCGGGCGTGCTCCTGGAGAAGGACGCGAAGGGCAACCCGAAGGGCATCGACAAGAAGGCGGTCGCGATCGTCGCGAAGCACCGCCCGGCGGGCTCGACCCTGGCGACCGTCGAGGAGCTCACGCGGCGCCTCGAGGACGGCCTCGCCGACGAGATCCACCGCATGCTCGAGGAGGGCGTCGTCTCCGCTCCGGAGGACATCGACCTCTGCATGATCCTCGGTGCGGGCTGGCCCTTCCAGATGGGCGGCGTCACGCCGTTCCTCGATCGGGTGGGCGCGTCCGAGCGCGTCTTCGGCGGCACGTTCCACACGCCGCCGATCCGCGGCTCGCACTGACCGCTCGCACCGCTGAACCGGTCTCGGCCCCGGGCGTCCTCGACGGATGCCCGGGGCCGTCGCCGTCTCCCCGCCTCCGCGAGGTCCGGCCCCGATCGCCCTCCGAACGTCGGCGCCGGCCCCTAGCGTGGGCGCATGAGCACCGTGCAGTACTACGTCGCCCAGAGCCTCGACGGCTTCATCGCCGCCGCCGATGACCGCATCGACTGGTTGCTTGCCTTCGGCTTCGAGGCCTTCCAGGAGGGCTACGACCGATTCTTCGCCGGGGTAGGCGCGATCGTCATGGGAGCGGGGACTCTGCGGTTCCTTCTCGAGGAGGGCGCACCGTGGGCCTACCCCGGCCTCCCCGTATGGGTCCTCACGCACGGCGAGGTCCCCAGCATCGAGGGCGCCGATATCCGCGTCGTGAGCGACGACGTCGTCCGCGTGGCGCGCGAGGCGCGGGCGGCCGCGGGCGACCGGTCGGTGTGGCTCGTCGGGGGTGGCGCGACCGCCGCCCAGTTCGCCGAGATCGGAGAGCTCGACGAGCTCATCGTCACCGTGATGCCGCTCACGCTCGGCTCAGGCGCTCGTCTGCTGCCGACCGCCGGCGAGCCTCACTCCTGGGAGCTCACGGGCACCTCGGCGTTCGAGAACGGCGCCGTGGAGCTTCGCTACCGGCGGCGGTCGGAGGACTGATCGGCGGAGGCGTCGATGACGGCGTCCTCCGGCAGCGGTCGGGCGACCGGGATGCGCGTGCCGAGCACCTGCGCGACGAGGTCGCGGGCGATCGCCTGGGGCGTCAGCCCGACCTCCTCGAGGATCTGGTCGCGCGAGGCGTGGTCGAGGAACCGGTCGGGAAGGCCGAGCTCGTCGACCGCCGTGTCGACGCCGGCCGCGCGGAGCTCCTGGCGGATGCGCGTGCCGATGCCGCCGACGCGGATGCCGTCCTCGACCGAGACGACGATGCGGTGCTCGCGCGCGAGGTCGATGATGCTGCGGGCGACGGGCACGACCCAGCGCGGGTCGATGACGGTCGCCCCGATCCCCTGGGCGGCGAGCCGCTCGGCGACCTCGAGGCCGATCTTCGCCATCGGGCCGACCGTGACGATCAGGACGTCCTTGTGCGGCGCCTCGCGCAGCACGTCGACGCCGTCGTCCGTCCGGCGCACGGCATCGAACTCGGTGCCGACGGAGCCCTTCGAGAAGCGCAGCACGGTGGGAGCTTCCTGCACCGCGACGGCCTCGGCGAGCTCCTCGCGGAGTCGCGTCGCATCGCGCGGAGCCGCGAGACGGATGTCGGGCACGACCTGGAGGATCGCGAGATCCCAGATGCCGTGGTGGCTCGGGCCGTCGGGGCCGGTGACGCCCGCGCGGTCGAGCACGAAGGTGACGCCCGCCTTGTGCAGGGCGACGTCCATGAGCACCTGGTCGAAGGCCCGGTTGATGAAGGTCGCGTAGACGGCGACGACGGGGTGGAGACCGCCGAAGGCGAGGCCGGCGGCCGAGGCGACGGCGTGCTGCTCGGCGATGCCGACGTCGAGCACGCGGCCGGGGTGCTTCTCGGCGAGCTTGTGCAGCCCCGTGGGGCGCAGCATCGCGGCAGTGATGCCGACGATGCGCTCGTCGCGATCGGCGAGCGTCACGAGCTCCTCGGCGAAGACGCTCGTCCAGGAGGGACGCGTGGCGACCTCCATCGACTCGCCCGTCTCGGGGTCGATCTGGCCGACGGCGTGGAACTGGTCGGCGACGTCGGCGAGGGCGGGCTCGTAGCCCTTGCCCTTCTGCGTGATCGCGTGGACGATCACCGGAGCGCCGTACGCCTTCGCCTGGTGGAGCGCGCGCTCCATCGCCTTGAGGTCGTGCCCGTCGACCGGGCCGACGTACTTGATGTCGAGGTTCGAGTACAGGGCCTCGTTGTTCGCGAACCGCGAGAGGAAGCCGTGGAGCCCGCCGCGGACGCCGCGGTAGAAGGCGCGGCCGGGAGCACCGAAGTGGGCGAAGAAGCTCTCGCTCGAGCGGCGGAAGCGACGGTAGCCGCGTCGGGTGCGCACGTCGGAGAGGAAGCGCGCCATCCCGCCGATGGTCGGGGCGTAGGAGCGGCCGTTGTCATTGACGATGAGGACGAGGTTGCGCGAGTTGTCGTCGCTGATGTTGTTGAGCGCCTCCCACGTCATCCCGCCGGTGAGCGCTCCGTCGCCGACGACCGCCACGACGTGGCGATCGTTCTGGCCGGTCATCTCGAAGGCGCGCGAGATGCCGTCGGCCCAGCTCAGCGAGCTCGAGGCGTGCGAGCTCTCGACGATGTCGTGCTCGCTCTCCGACCGCTGCGGGTAGCCGGCGAGGCCGCCCTTCTGGCGCAGGCGCGAGAAGTCCTGGCGGCCCGTGAGGAGCTTGTGCACGTAGGACTGGTGCCCGGTGTCCCAGACGATGGCGTCGCGCGGCGAGTCGAAGACGCGGTGGATGGCGATGGTCATCTCGACGACGCCGAGGTTCGGGCCGAGATGCCCGCCGGTCCTGGAGACCTCCGCGACGAGGAAGCGACGGATCTCGTCCGCGAGATCGCCGAGCTCGGACTCCGTCAGGCGATCGAGATCGCGCGGGCCGTGGATCGTCTCGAGCAGTGCCATTCCAGCACTCTACGCGAGGCCGCCCGCGGGTGCCCTGGTGTCGTGCCACTCGCTTCCTGGCCGTTCGCTGTGCGTCGGCCGAACGTGAGGAGCGGGCACCCCCGCACGCGGAACGGGCCCGATCGCGCGAGGCGATCGGGCCCGTTCTCGGGGTGGCGCGCTCTAGACGAGGCTGCGGAGCACGTACTGCAGGATGCCGCCGTTGCGGTAGTAGTCGGCCTCACCGGGGGTGTCGATGCGGACGACCGCGTCGAACTCGATCGTCGACTTGCCGGCGGGCGAGTGCGCGCTCGGCTCGGCCGTCACGCGGACGGTCTTGGGCGTGCGCCCCTCGTTGAGCTCGGTGATGCCCGAGATCGAGACGGTCTCGGTGCCGTCCAGTCCGAGGCTGTCCGCGGTCTCGCCCGCCGGGAACTGCAGCGGGACGACGCCCATGCCGATGAGGTTCGAGCGGTGGATGCGCTCGAAGCTCTCGGCGATGACCGCGCGGACTCCGAGGAGGCTCGTGCCCTTCGCCGCCCAGTCGCGGCTCGATCCGGAGCCGTACTCCTTGCCGGCGAAGATCACGAGCGGGATGCCCGCGGCCTGGTAGTTCTCGCTGGCGTCGTAGATGAACGACTGCGGGCCGTCGGCCTGGGTGAAGTCGCGCGTGAAGCCGCCCTCGACGCCGTCGAGGAGCTGGTTGCGCAGGCGGATGTTCGCGAACGTGCCGCGGATCATGACCTCGTGATTGCCCCGGCGCGAGCCGTAGGAGTTGAAGTCCTTGCGGTCGACGCCGTTCTGCATGAGGTACGCGCCCGCAGGCGAGTCCGCCTTGATCGAGCCGGCCGGGCTGATGTGGTCGGTCGTGACCGAGTCGCCGAGCTTCGCGAGAACGCGCGCTCCGGCGATGTCGGTCACGGGGCTCGTCTCGATCGTCATGCCGTCGAAGTACGGGGGCTTCCGGACGTAGGTCGACTTCGCGTCCCACTCGAACGTCGCGCCGTCCGGCGTGGGGAGCGAGCGCCAGCGCTCGTCGCCCTCGAAGACGGAGGCGTACTGGGTGTCGAACATGGCCGTGTCGATCGACGAGTCGATCGTCGACTGCACCTCGGCCGCGTCGGGCCAGATGTCGCGGAGGAAGACCTCGTTGCCCTCGGGATCGGTGCCGAGAGCATCCGTCTCGAAGTCGAAGTTCATCGAGCCGGCGAGAGCGTACGCGATCACGAGCGGCGGGCTCGCGAGGTAGTTCATCTTCACGTCGGGGTTGATGCGGCCCTCGAAGTTGCGGTTGCCCGAGAGGACGGCGGTCACGGCGAGATCCTTCTCGGCGATCGCGGCCGAGATCTCCTCGGCGAGCGGGCCCGAGTTGCCGATGCACGTCGTGCAGCCGTAGCCGACGGTGTAGAAGCCGAGGGCCTCGAGGTCGTCGGTGAGCCCCGCCTTCTCGTAGTAGTCGGTCACGACCTTCGAGCCGGGCGCGAGCGTGGTCTTGACCCACGGCTTCGCCTTCAGGCCCCTCTTCACGGCGTTGCGGGCGAGGAGGCCGGCCGCGAGCATGACCGAGGGGTTCGAGGTGTTCGTGCACGAGGTGATCGCGGCGATCGTGACGGCGCCGTGATCGATCGTGAACCCCGTCCCGTCGACCGTCACGTCGATCGGGGCCGACGCCGTGGTCGGCGCGTGCGAGCGGTGGCGGTGCGAGAGCTCGTGCGCCGAGTCCTCGTCCTGCGGCGTGAAGCCGACGGGGTCGGAGGCCGGGAAGGTGCCCTCGACCGCGGCGTCGACCATCGAGTGGTCGTGGTTCGCGTAGTCGACGAGAGCGGTCTCGAAGGCGGTCTTCGCCTGCGTGAGCTCGATGCGGTCCTGCGGGCGGCGCGGGCCCGCGATCGAGGGGACGACGGTCGAGAGGTCGAGCTCCATGTACTCGCTGAAGACGGGCTCGACGCTCGGGTCGTGCCAGAGGCTCTGCAGCTTCGAGTACGCCTCGACGAGCGCGACCTGCTGCTCGCTGCGGCCCGTGAGACGGAGGTAGTCGAGCGTGACGTCGTCGATCGGGAACATCGCCGCGGTCGAGCCGAACTCGGGGCTCATGTTGCCGATGGTCGCGCGGTTGGCGAGCGGGACGGAGGCGACGCCCTCGCCGTAGAACTCGACGAACTTGCCGACGACGCCGTGCTTGCGGAGCATGTCGGTGATCGTGAGGACGACGTCGGTCGCGGTCACGCCCGTCGGGATGGCGCCGGAGAGCTTGAAGCCGACGACCTTGGGGATGAGCATCGACACGGGCTGGCCGAGCATCGCGGCCTCCGCCTCGATGCCACCGACGCCCCAGCCGAGCACGCCGAGGCCGTTGACCATTGTCGTGTGCGAGTCGGTGCCGACGCACGTGTCGGGGTACGCGCGGAGCACGCCGTCGACCGTGCGCGTGTAGGTGACCTTGGCGAGGTGCTCGATGTTGACCTGGTGGACGATGCCGGTGCCGGGCGGGACGACCTTGAAGTCGTCGAAGGCGGTCTGGCCCCAGCGCAGGAACTGGTAGCGCTCGCCGTTGCGCTCGTACTCGATCTCGACGTTGCGCTCGAGCGCGTCGGCGCTGCCGAAGAGGTCGGCGATGACCGAGTGGTCGATGACGAGCTCGGCGGGCGCGAGCGGGTTGATCTTGTTGGGGTCGCCGCCGAGGGCAGCGACCGCCTCGCGCATCGTGGCGAGGTCGACGATGCAGGGCACGCCCGTGAAGTCCTGCATCACGACGCGCGCGGGCGTGAACTGGATCTCGGTGTCGGGCTCGGCCGAGGGCTGCCAGGCGCCGAGCGCGCGGATCTGCTCGGCGGTGACGTTCGCGCCGTCCTCCGTGCGGAGAAGGTTCTCGAGCAGCACCTTGAGGCTGAACGGGAGCTTCTCGTAGCCGGGCACCTGATCGATGCGGAAGACCTGGTACTCCTCGTCACCGACCTTGAGCGTGTCGATGGAATCGAAACTGTTCACTGCGGACACTTCGCCGTCTCCTCTTGAATCTGCCGGGCGCATCCCGCGCTCGCACGTCGGCCAGCCTAGCCGCCGACGGGGCGCGCGGCACCGGCTCGATCGACCTCGACGACGGTGCGGATGCGGCGCAATTTATCTTGATGTCGAGATACTTCATGGTAGCACCGGGAGGCGATCCCCGGCGAGGATCAGGCGGCGCGGCGCGCGTACACCGATCGGACCATGAGCCACGTGACCCAGAGCAGCGCCGCGTAGAGCGGCACGCCCATGACGAGCTTGGTCGCGGCGAGGGCCGCCGCCTGCGAGGACAGGTACAGCGGCACCTGCACGCCGAGTCGCAGGGCGAACATTCCGACCCACAGCCAGGTCGTGACCGTGAGGACCGTGCGCTTGGCCGGGTCGTCGCGCCAGGCGTGATCGCCGGTGAGGAGCCCCGCGATCACTCCGACGAGCGGGCGACGGATGACGAGGCTCACGAGGAGAGCGATGAGCCACACCGCGTTGATGATGAAGCCGAGGACGAAGTTCTCCTCAGCGCGGCCGGTGAACAGCGCGAGCCCTGCGGAGAGCGCGATGCCGACGAGGCCGACGACCGCGGGAACGATCGGCGACCGCGTGACCGCGCGCACGACGACGAAGATCACGGCGACGGCCGCCGGGATCAGGACGGACGGGGCGACCTCGCTCGTGATCGTGAAGACGACGAGGAACAGGAAGCCGGGCAGGAGGGACTCGATGAGACCGCGGACTCCGCCGACCGCGGCCCACAGGGCGTGCGCGGTCGGGCGCTCCCCCGGCTGCACGAGACCGAAGCCCGACCGCCGGGCGGCCGCGGCGAGGGCCTCGCGCACCTGCTCGCGCTCGTCCGGATGCTCGGCGCGGTCGGGGCGCTCGTCGGGAGTCTCGGCGCCCGTCGGGGCGTCTCTCATACCGCGGTGCTGGGCGCGACCGCGGCCGGGCCGCCGGCCGTCGCCCCCGTCGGCACGTGCAGGGGGATGAGGTCGCGCGGCGGCATGGGGGTCGTCCCGCGGACCACGACGATGCTGCGGAAGACGTCGTCGATCTGCTCGGCGGCGGCCGCGTCGACGGCTCCCTGCCCCGCGACGACGCCGCGCAGGAACCAGCGCGGGCCGTCCACGCCGATGAAGCGCGCGATGCGCGTCGAGCCGCCGGCGTCGCCGACGACGGGGATGCGGGCGAGGATCTCGGGCCCGAAGACTCCGTCGCGCTCGGTCGTCTCGCCGCCCTGCTTCTGGATCTGCTCGACGATCTGCGCGCGCACCTCGTGCCAGAGGCCGCTCGAGCGCGGCGCGGCGAACGGCTGCACCTGCAGCGTCGAGCCCGCGAAGTCGATGCCGACCGCGATGACGCGCTTGGAGCCCTCCTCGACCTCGAGCCGCAGCTGCAGCTCGGGGCGCGGGACGATCTTGACCCCGCCGAGGTCGACGTACGGCCGGACGGCGTTCGCCTCGCTCTCGTCGAGCGGCCCCGCGGTCGCGCGGTCCTCCGGTGCGGACTTCGCGTCGTCGGGCAGGGGCCCGTCGGTCGAGATCGGATCGCTCACGCGGTGACTCCTTCGGTGGTCGCGGTCGCTCCACGGTAGCCCGTCGAGCCGAAGCCCTGCTCACCGCGGTGCGAGCCGGGCAGCGACTCCACCGGCACGAAGCGCGCGCGCACGACCTGCTGGACGACGAGCTGAGCGATCCGGTCGCCGGGGCGCACCTCGAACGGCTCGCTCCGATCCGCGTTCAGCAGCGTCACGCGGATCTCGCCGCGGTAGCCCGCGTCGACCGTGCCCGGGGCGTTCACGATCGTGATGCCGTGGCGGGCGGCGAGCCCGCTCCGCGGCATGACGAAGGCGGCGTAGCCGTCGGGCAGGGCGATCGCGGTACCGGTGCCGACCGTCGCCCGCTCGCCGGGAGCGAGGACGACGTGCTCGGCGGAGACGAGATCGGCCCCCGCGTCGCCCGGGTGGGCGTAGACCGGCAGGTGATCGCCGGTGATCAGGACGTCGGCGGAGTCGGGCACGCGTCGAGGCTAGTGCATGGTCGAATGGAGGCATGTCGAGCTATCGCGAGCGCCTCTGGCCCGCCCCCTGGATGTATCTGGTCATCGCGCTGATCGTCCCCGCGACGATGCTCGTCTTCACCCCGATCAGTCTCGTCGCGGGCGTCATCACCGCGATCGTGCTCGTCGCGGCGTGCGTCGCGCTCCTCCTCGCGTCCGCGCCGACGATCGCCGTGCAGGACGGAGCGCTGCGAGCGGGTCGGGCGAGCATCCCCCTCGATCTGGTCGGGGATGCGCTGCCCGCGCACCGCGAGGAGGCCCGCCACGAGCGGGGCCCCGGCCTCGACGCCCGCGCGCACCTCGTTCTGCGCGGCTGGGTCGACCCGGTCCTGCGCGTGCAGATCCTCGACCCGGATGACCCCGCGCCCTACTGGCTCGTGTCGACGAGGCGGCCGGAGGAGCTCGCGGCCGCGATCGACGCGGCGCGCGCGGCGAGGCCGAGCGGCGCCTGACGCGGCGCCTGCCGTTAACGACGGAACCGCCGCATCCCACTGAGGGTTGCGGCGGCCGTGACGATGCGGAGCCGGATTACGAGGCGCATTCCTTGCAGACCGGGCCGAGCTTGACCTCGTGGTCGAGCTGCGAGCGGTGCTTGACGAGGAAGCAGCTGACGCACGTGAACTCGTCGGCCTGCGGCGGGAGGACGACGACGTCGAGGTCGAGGTCGGCGAGGTCCTGGCCGGCGAGCTCGAATCCCGGATTGTCGGCGTCATCGACGTCGACGACACCCGACATCTTGTCGGGAACGCGCTCCTGCAGAGCCTGGATCGAGTCGGTGTCCTCGTCCGTCTTGCGGGGGGCGTCGTAATCGGTGGCCATGCTGCTCGTTTCGTCGAATGGTGCTTCGGGGCCGCGCTCGGCGGCGATAGTTTGCAGGAACCCCGACCGAAACGCAAACCACTCCGAGCGGGGTCGTTCGGCGGTGCTCCCCGGGCAACTTCCGACCCGCCCGGTCTATTCCCGGGTGCAGAGGCATCGGCGTGGAACACTGAGCCGACCGGTTGCGAACGAGAGGCCCATGTCATGGACGAACTCACCGTCATCGGCGCCGAGAACGGCGCCCTGATCGTGGTCTCCGAGGACGGGAACCGCTATCGCGTGCCCATCACGGAGGCCCTGCACACCGCCCTTCGGCAGAACCGGCCGGCGGCACCCGTCGCCCACCGCGTGAGCCCGCGCGAGATCCAGGCGATGATCCGGGCCGGCAAGTCGGCCGCCGAGGTCGTCGCCGAGACGGGTGAGCCCGCCGAGTACGTGCAGCGCTTCGAGGGCCCCGTCATCGCCGAGCGCGAGTACGTGGTCACCGCGGCGCGCAGCGTGCCGGTCGCGGTCGTCGCCGAGACCGAGTCGGGCGTCGCCTCGCACACCTTCGGCGGGGTCATCGACTCGCGCCTCTCCGAGCTGTCGGCGACGGATGTCCGCTGGTCGAGCTGGAAGACCGATCTGCACTGGATCGTCACCGTCGCCTTCAGCGACGCGGGGGTCGAGCGCGAGGCGCGCTGGACCTTCGATCCGAAGAAGGCGACGCTCATCCCCTCCAACCACGAGGCGCAGTCGCTCTCGCAGCAGGGCGATGCCCCTCCCACGCTCATCCCCCGGCTGCGCGCCGTCCCCATCCCGCAGACGGACGATCGCTCGCGCTTCGACAGCGGCGCCTTCCTCCTCGACGACGACATCACGAGCATCGGCTCGCCGGCCGCTCCGGCGTCGGGCGCCTCCGCGGCGTCGGCGAGCATCCCGAGCGCGCCCCTCGCGCCCGCCGCCATCCCGCACAGCCGGATGGGCGTGCGCACCGCGGGGGACGACGCCGACACCGCCGACGTCAGCCAGACGGCCGACCTGCTCGAGGCGCTCCGTCGGCGTCGGGGCGAGCGCGAGGCGGCGCCGCGCGACGAGCTCGAGGCGGCGAAGGCCGCGCACCCCTCGACCGGCAGCATCCGCATCGTCGACATTCCTCTCGACTTCTCCGCCGACTCGGCGGCCGAGCCGGATGACGAGATCGCTCCCCGAGCGACCGCGCCGTCCGCCGTCGGTTCGGGGGTCGGCGCCGCGAACGACACCGGTCCAGTGAAGTCAGCCCGTCGGGGCCGGGCCGCGATGCCCAGCTGGGACGAGATCGTCTTCGGCGCGCGGCCGGACGACGACCCCGCCTGATTGATCCGTCCGCTCTAGAGGGCGAACGCCCCCCATCGGGCGAGAGGGATGCGCGTCTCCTCCGGTGAGAACGACCCGTGCTGCCCGACCATCGCGAGCGATCGCGGCGAGGCGGTGCGCTCGTCGTAGTACGCGATGCGGCTCCGCGCGGCGACGATGACGTCGCCGATCCGTGACTCCACCTCGGGCGCGACCTCGCCGAACCAGTCGGCGGCGATCGCCTCCTCGCGGCTCACGACCCACGACCGCGATCCCTCCGCGGTGCGCCATCGCTCGAGCACCTCAGCCACGTCGGCCCCGCGCTCGACCGCGAGCTGCAGGCAGCGGGGCTCGCCCGCCACGTGCCGCACGCCGTCCCAGAGCGGGCTGCGCGCGTCGATCACGAGGCGCGCGTGCTCGGGCACGTCGAGCATGCCGTGGTCGGCCGTGAGCAGGAGCCCGGCGTCGCGCGGCACCCGGCGCGCGAGCGGCTCGAGTGCCGAATCGAGCTCCTCCAGCCGTTCCGTCCACGCCTCCGACTCGCTGCCCTCCGCGTGGCCGGCCATGTCGAGCTCGGGGATGTAGCAGTAGACGAGCGTCGCCTCCGGAGCGCTCATGAGCTCGATGGTGGTGCGGACCCGCTCAGCGATCGACGGCTCGGCGATGAAGCGCGCGCCGCGCAACACGGCGTCGGTGAACCCGGTGTCGCGGTACCGCTCGGCGCCGACGACGACCGCATCGATGCCGGATGCGGCGGCCGCCTCGAACACGGTGGGGTGCGGCTGCCAGACCTCCGGCCGCACCCCGTCGTCCCACCCCGTGAGCTGGTTGACGACTCGATCGCCCGCCCGGTCCACCGCCGAGTAGCCCACGAGCCCGTGGGCGCCCGGCTCGAGACCGGTCGTGAGCGTGGCGAGCGCGGCCGCGGTCGTGGTCGGGAAGCCCGCGTCGATCGTGCCGCGCCTGCCGGGGGTCGCGGCCAGGAGACGGCGGGCGTGACCCGCCCGGGCGCGGAGGGCGGACATCCCGAGGCCGTCGACGAGGACGACGGCGGCGCTGCGCACGGAGGGCAGCGCGAGGCGGTTCCCGTCACCCCGGATCGCCGCCAGAGCACCGGTCAACACGTGCCCGAGTGACGGGGAGTCGCGTCGGGGCGCCGGTAGCATGGGGGCCATCCTATGACTCCCCCTCCTGCGCCCCGCTCGCCCCAGCCCGACCTCGACGAGACCTCCGGCGAACGCATCGACGACGTCGATCTCGCCGACGAGATGCAGGGGTCGTTCCTCGAGTACGCGTACTCGGTCATCTACTCGCGCGCGCTGCCGGACGCCCGTGACGGCCTCAAGCCCGTGCAGCGGCGCATCCTCTACATGATGAGCGAGATGGGTCTGCGGCCGGACCGCGGGCACGTGAAGTCGGCGCGCGTCGTCGGCGAGGTCATGGGCAAGCTGCACCCGCACGGCGACGGCGCGATCTACGACGCGCTCGTCCGCATGGCGCAGGACTTCACGCTCCGGGTTCCGCTCGTCGACGGGCACGGCAACTTCGGCTCGCTCGACGACGGGCCGGCCGCATCGCGGTACACGGAGGCCCGCATGCGCGCGGCCGCCCTCGCGATGGTCGACGACCTGGATGAGGACGTCGTCGACTTCATCCCCAACTACGACAACCAGCTCGTGCAGCCCGCCGTGCTCCCCGCGGCCTTCCCCAACCTGCTCGTCAACGGCGCGAGCGGCATCGCGGTCGGCATGGCGACGAACATGGCCCCGCACAACCTCATCGAGGTCGCGGGCGCCGCGCGCCACCTCATCGAAAACCCGCAGGCCACGCTCGAGGAGCTCATGGCCTACGTGCCCGGCCCCGACCTGCCGACGGGCGGCACGATCATCGGCCTCGACGGCATCAAGGACGCCTACGCGACCGGTCGCGGCTCGTTCAAGACGCGCGCGAAGGTCTCGATCGAGCCCGTCACCGCGCGAAAGACCGGCATTGTCGTCACCGAGCTGCCCTACCTCGTCGGCCCCGAGAAGGTCATCGAGAAGATCAAGGACGGCGTCCAGTCGAAGAAGCTCGCGGGCATCAGCGACGTGACCGACCTGACCGACCGCAAGAACGGCCTGCGTCTCGTGATCGGCATCAAGACGGGGTTCAGCCCCGAGGCGGTGCTCGAGCAGCTCTACCGCTACACCCCGCTCGAGGACGGTTTCTCGATCAACGCCGTCGCCCTCGTCGAGGGGCGCCCGCAGACCCTCGGGCTGCGTGAGCTCCTCCAGGTCTACGTCGACCACCGCATCGAGGTCGTCACGCGTCGCAGTCGCTACCGGCTCGCCCGCCGCCGCGAGCGCCTCCACCTCGTCGAGGGCCTGCTCATCGCGATCCTCGACATCGACGAGGTCATCCAGGTCATCCGCGCCTCCGACGACGCCGAGCAGGCCCGAGCGCGCCTCATGGACGTCTTCGACCTCAGCCAGCTGCAGAGCGACTACATCCTCGAGCTCCGACTGCGTCGGCTCACGAAGTTCAGCCGTATCGAGCTCGAGGCCGAGCGCGACCAGCTGCTCGCCGAGATCGCGACGCTCGAGACGCTCCTCTCCGATCCGGCGCGCGTCCGCGCCGTCGTGGGCGATGAGCTGGATGCCGTGGCCGAGCGGTTCGGGACGCCCCGCCGGACCCTGCTGACCGAGGCGAACCCCTCCATCGCCGCGCCCCGCTCGCGCGGAGCGGCCCCCGTCCTCGAGATCGCGGACACCCCCTGCCGAGTCCTCCTGTCGACGACGGGGCGCGCCGTCCGCGTCGAGCTCACGGACGAGCCGCTCGTCCCGCCGACCCGCCGCAGCAAGCACGACGCGATCCTCTCCACAGTCGACTCGACCGCGCGCGGCGACCTCGCGGCGATCACCTCGCGCGGCCGCTTCGTCCGCTTCACCCCCGTCGGCCTGCCGGGCGTGCCCGCGAACTCGCTCCAGCTCGGCGCGGGCGCGAAGCTGCGCGACTACATCGGCGTCACCGACGCGCGCGAGCGCATCGTCGCGATCGTCGACCCGGCGTCGCCGACCCCGCTCGCCCTCGGCACGCGCGACGGCATCGTCAAGCGGGTCTCCCCCGGCGGCTGGCCCGCGCGCCCCGACGGCGAGGTCATCGGGCTCAAGGCGGGCGACGAGGTGGTCGCGGCCGCGCCCGCGGCCGATGACGCCGAGCTCGTCTTCGTGGCATCGGATGCCCAGCTCCTGCACTTCAGCGCGGACCAGGTGCGCCCGCAGGGCCTTCCCGCCGGCGGCATGGCGGGCATCAAGCTCGGCGCCGGCGCGCGGGTCGTGCACTTCGGCGTCGTAGACCCCGCCTCGGCCGAGGTCGTCACCGTCAGCGGCTCCACCCAGACGATCGCGGGCACCGACCCCGGCCGCGCGAAGGTCTCGGCCTTCGCCGAGTTCCCCGGCAAGGGGCGCGCCACGGGCGGTGTCCGCGCCCACGCCTTCCTCAAGGGCGAGGATGCCCTGCAGCTCGCCTGGGTCGGCACCGGGCCGCTCGCGGTCGGGGCCGACGGCTCGGCGCGCACGCTGCCCGCGGGCGGCGCGAAGCGCGACGGCTCGGGCGCCCCGCTCGACGCCGTGATCGGATCGATCGGCGCCCGTCTCTCCTGACGCGACGGGCGCGTCCGCCGCGCCGGGCATCCGCTCGCTGTCGCGGCGGAGCCGCACCGACGGCTCTAGACGTCGATGCGGTCGCGGTCGAGGCCCTGCCCGGCGATGATGAAGTCCTTGCGCGGGGCGACGTCGTTGCCCATGAGCAGCTCGAAGACGTTCGACGACATCTCGGCGTCCGTCACGCGGACGCGGCGCAGGGTGCGGTGCTTGCGGCTCATGGTCGTGTCGGCGAGCTGATCGGCGTCCATCTCTCCGAGTCCCTTGTAGCGCTGGATCGGATCCTGGTAGCGGCGCCCCGACTTTTTCAGGGCCGCGAGCACGCCCTGGAGCTCGGCCTCGCTGTAGGTGTAGATCGTCTCGTTCGGCTTCGTGCCGGGGTTCATGACGACGACGCGGTGGAGCGGCGGCACGGCGGCGAACACACGGCCCTCGTCGATCATCGGCCGCATGTAGCGGAAGAACAGCGTGAGCAGGAGCGTGCGGATGTGCGCGCCGTCGACATCGGCGTCGCTCATGATGATGACCTTGCCGTAGCGCGCCTGAGCGAGATCGAACGAGCGGCCCGAGCCGGCCCCGATGACCTGGATGATCGAGGCGCACTCGGCGTTCGAGAGCATGTCGCTCACGGAGGCCTTCTGCACGTTGAGGATCTTGCCGCGGATGGGCAGGAGCGCCTGGAACTCGCTGTCGCGCGCGAGCTTCGCGGTGCCGAGAGCGCTGTCGCCCTCGACGATGAACAGCTCGCTCGCCTCGACGTCGTTCGACCGGCAGTCCACGAGCTTCGCGGGCAGCGACGAGCTCTCGAGCGCGTTCTTGCGGCGCTGGGTCTCCTTGTGCGCGCGCGCCGAGATGCGGCTCTTCATCTCCGCGACGACCTTGTCGAGCAGGAGAGCCGTCTGGGCCTTATCGTCGCGCTTGGTCGACGCGAAGCGCTCCTTGAGCGCGGTCTGCAGCACGGTCGCGACGATCGCGCGCGCCGCGGGGGTGCCGAGCACCTCCTTGGTCTGGCCCTCGAACTGCGGCTCCGGCACGCGCACCGTCAGCACCGCGGTGAGACCGGCGAGGACGTCGTCCTTCTCGAGCTTGTCGTTGCCGGCCTTCAGGCGCCGGGCGTTCTTCTCGACCTCGGCGCGCAGCGTCTTGAGCAGCCCCTGCTCGAAGCCCGCCTGGTGCGTGCCGCCCTTGGGCGTCGCGATGATGTTGACGAAGCTGCGCATCACGGTGTCGTAGCCCGTGCCCCAGCGCAGCGCGATGTCGACGACGCACTCGCGCTCGAGCTCGGTCGGGACCATGTGGCCGTTCGCCTGCAGCACCGGCACCGTCTCGGTGAAGGTGCCGGTGCCCTGGATGCGCCACGTGTCGGTCACGCCCGCGTCGGGCGCGAGAAACTCGGCGAACTCGCTGATGCCGCCGTCGTAGCGGAAGGCCTCGGTGACCGGCTCGTCGCCGCGCTCGTCGGTGATCGAGATCGCGAGCCCGGGGACGAGGAAGGCGGTCTGCCGGGCCCGACCGACAAGTTCGTCCGTCTGGAAGGCGGCGCCGCGGCTGAAGATCTGCGAGTCGGCCCAGTACCGGATGCGCGTGCCCGTGACGTTCTTGCCGACCTTGCCGACGACGCGCAGCTCGCTGTTCTTGATGAACGGCGTGAAGGGCGCGTCGGGGCGCGGGCCCTCGGGGCCGTCGGCGAACACGCCCGGCTCTCCGCGGTGGAACGACATCGCCCAGGTCTTGCCGTTGCGGTCGACCTCGACGTCGAGCCGCTCGGAGAGCGCGTTGACGACGGAGGCGCCGACGCCGTGCAGACCGCCCGACGCCGCGTAGGAGCCGGAGCCGAACTTGCCGCCCGCGTGCAGCTTCGTGAACACGACCTCGACGCCCGACAGGCCCGTCTTCGGCTCGATGTCGACCGGGATTCCGCGCGCGCGGTCGCGCACCTCGACGCTGCCGTCGCGGTGCAGGTGCACGTCGATCGTGTCGCCGTGCCCGCCGAGGGCCTCGTCGACCGAGTTGTCGATGATCTCCCACAGGCAGTGCATGAGGCCGCGCGAGTCGGTCGACCCGATGTACATGCCCGGCCGCTTGCGCACGGCCTCGAGGCCCTCCAGGACGGAGAGGTGGTGGGCGGTGTAATCGGACTGGGCCACGGGTGGGTGCCTCGCGATGCTCGTGAATCAGGATGCTGCGGGCGCGCCCGGCGGCGAGCCCACGACAGCCTAAACCGGCCCGCCATCGCGGCCCGCCTCCCACGCCCGTCGCACCCGCACCCCGACGGCCGGTGTTCGCGACGGCCTACGCGTTCAGCGAAATGGCAGGCGAATGGCACCGATCCGCTCGCGCCGTGTGTTCGAATAGGTGTCACCAGGTACCACGACGATTCAAGGAAGCGGAGGGACACCCCATGACGCAGCTCACCACCGAGAGCCCGGAGATCGTCGTCGCGCAGCCGCTCACCGCCGCTGACCGCTGCGACAGCTGCGGCGCTCAGGCGTACGTGCGCGTGACCCTGGCCACGGGCGAGCTCCTGTTCTGCGCGCACCACGCGTCGCGCTTCAAGGAGAAGCTCAGCACCGCCGCGCTCGCCTGGCACGACGAGACCGACCGCCTGACGGCCGACGCCTAGGCCCGCGTGGCAGGGCTCGGCCTGAGCCGACGGCTCCGGTACCTCGCCAAGCGCGCCGCAGCCGTCGACACCGCGAACCTCTCGCGCCTCGCCGGCCGGATCGCCGCATCGAGCGGGCGACCGAAGCCGATCATCCTCGGCGACATGCTCTGGTCATCGGTGCGCCACGAGACCGGCTTCCAGGACTACTACGACTGGGACTTCCACCTCCTGAACCGGCGCGAGCGCCGCACGTTCATGACGCACCCGAAGTCGAACCATCTCGCCCAGAAGCTCAACCGACCCGAGCACCGCGGGCTCTTCGCCGACAAGTCGCGCTTCAACGCGCGGTTCGCCGACGCGCTGCACCGCGAGTGGCTCGACCTCCGGGTCGCGTCGGCGGAGGAGCTCACCGGGTTCCTCGCGCGCCACGATCGCGTGATGGCGAAGGTGGCCGACAGCCTCGGGGGCGACGGCATCCAGGCGTTCGCGACCGCGGACATCCGCGACCCGGAGGCCTGGCGGGCCGAGCGGCTCGCCGCCCGGCAGGTGCTCGTGGAGGAGTTCCTCGCGCAGCACCCCGTGATGGCCTCGCTCAACCCGTCGAGCGTCAACACGTTGCGGATCATCACCTTCCGCGACGACCGGGATCGCGTTCACACGCTCGCTCGCACGCTCAAGATGGGCAACGGCGGCGACGTCGACAACTTCAGCGACGGCGGCATGTACACGATGCTCGACGCCGACGGCGTGGCGCATCATCCCGCGTTCGACGGCGACGGGCGGGTGTTCTCGGTCCATCCGCTCTCGGGCACGTCGATCGTCGGCTTCGCCGTGCCGCTCTGGGACGCCGTGAACGCGCTCGTCGAGCGCCTCGCGCGGGAGGTTCCCGAGATCCCGTACGTCGGATGGGACATCGCGATCACGCCCGACGGCCCCGCGGTCATCGAGGGCAACTACAACACCGGGGTGTTCCAGCTCAAGCCGAGCGTCACCGGGGTGCGCGAAGGGCTCCTACCCGTCTACCAGCGAGCGATCGGGTTCTGAGGGTCGGCAGCGGTCTCCCGCTCGGGACGAATCGCCGCCGCGGCGCGAGCCTCTAGTCGACCGGGCGGATGACGCCGAGGGGCGTCGACTGGTGGCCCTGGCCGAGCGGGTTGTCGGAGAGGATGCGCGCCAGTCGGGCGTGGCCCGCCTTGGGCAGCGTCGCGCCGAGGATGTTGCCGCCGAAGTCGTTGATGTCGACGATCGCGACGTCGGCGATGTCGCCGAGAGCCGCCTTGATCTCGGCGGCCACGCCATCCGGGTTCTCGGGCACGAGCACGACCTGCGTGTTGTACGGCGGGATCGTGTTGTGGGTCGGGCCGTCGATGCCGCGCGCCTTCGGACCGGCGATGCGGTAGAAGTCGCCCTTGCGGCCGATCGCCTTCGAGACGGCGGCGACGGCGGCGGCGAAGAGGATGCGCGGGGTGCCGACCTCGCGCAGCGCCATCTCCATCGTCTCGGGCATGCCGAGACCGATGCCGTGCGAGGTCTTGGTGACGTACTTCGACAGCGTGTGCGCGAGCGGGCGCGCCTCGATGTCGCCGACGGGGTACGAGCGGCCCTGCGTGATCGCGACGATCTTCTCGGTCACGAACAGCACGTCACCCGGCTGGACGACGCCGGCGGCGTACCGGGTGACGACCTCGATGATGTCCTCCCCCGCGACGACGACGTGCGTCCTGATGGGGATGCGCTGCCAGCGCTGCCCGTCGATGTCGACCTCGAGCGCCTTGCCCTCGTTCGCCTGAGCGGTCATGTCGGTTCTCCCTCGCGGTGTCGCGTGCCGGATCTCGTGCGGAGGCGCGGGCCTACTCGAGGTAGTCGCGCAGAGCCTGCGAGCGCGACGGGTGCCGCAGCTTGGCCATCGTCTTCGACTCGATCTGGCGGATGCGCTCGCGCGTGACGCCGAACGTGTCGCCGATCTGGTCGAGGGTCTTCGGCATGCCGTCGCCGAGGCCGAAACGCATGCGGATCACGCCGGCCTCGCGCTCGGAGAGCGAGTCGAGCAGGCTCTCGAGCTGCTTCTGCAGCATCGTGAAGCCCACGGCGTCGGCGGGCACGACGGCTTCGGTGTCCTCGATGAGATCGCCGAACTCGCTGTCGCCGTCCTCGCCGAGCGGGGTGTGGAGCGAGATCGGCTCGCGGCCGTACTTCTGCACCTCGATGACCTTCTCGGGGGTCATGTCGAGCTCGCGGCTGAGCTCCTCGGGCGTGGGCTCGCGACCGAGGTCCTGCAGCATCTGGCGCTGGACGCGCGCGAGCTTGTTGATGACCTCGACCATGTGCACGGGGATGCGGATCGTGCGCGCCTGGTCGGCCATCGCGCGCGTGATCGCCTGGCGGATCCACCACGTCGCGTAGGTCGAGAACTTGAAGCCCTTGGTGTAGTCGAACTTCTCGACGGCGCGGATGAGGCCGAGGTTGCCCTCCTGGATCAGATCCAGGAACTGCATGCCGCGACCCGTGTAGCGCTTCGCGAGCGAGACGACGAGACGGAGGTTGGCGCCGAGGAGGTGGTTCTTCGCGCGCTGGCCGTCCTTCGCGACCCAGGCGAGCTCGCGACCCAGCTGGGTGCGCTTCTCCTTGTCGCTCATCTGACCGAGCTTCTCCTCGGCGAAGAGTCCGGCCTCGATGCGCATCGCGAGCTCGACCTCCTCAGCGGCGTTGAGGAGCGGGACCTTGCCGATCTGCTTCAGGTAGTCCTTGACGGGGTCGGCGGTGGCTCCCGTGATCGTCGAGGAGTAGACGGGGACCTCGTCATCGTCCTTCATCGACAGCACGATCGCGCCGGTCGGGAGGTCGACGATCGGAGCGGCGCTCGCGCCGTCCTCGCCGTTCTCGTCGGAATCGTCGGCGGAGTCATCCGCCGCGTCGTCGCCCGTCGTCGCGGCGACCGCCTCGACCTCGGTGTCGGCCCCCTCAGCCCCGGAGCTCTCGTCGATCTCGACCGGCTCGGCCTCATCGGCGGCGCCCTCGGCTCCGCTCGTCGCCTTCGCAGCGGTCTTGCCGGACGCGGTCTTCCGCGCGGTGGTCGTCGCCTTCTTCGCGGCGGGCTTCTTGGCCGCGGGCTTGGTCGTAGCGGGTGCGGCCTCAGCCGTCGCCGCGGTGTCGAGGACTTCGCCCTCGGCGGCGGGCGCGGCCTTCGCCGCGGCGGGCTTCCGGGCTGCGGGCGCCTTCTTCGCGGCGGTCGTCGGGGCGGCAGCGGTCTTCGCGGCAGTCGTCTTCGAGGCGGTGGTCGTTCGGGTTGCCATTCGGACCCTCTTTTCCGTTCTCCGGGCAGTACAACGACCCATGTCAAGTCGCTGTTCCCGCGCGCTCGTCACGAGCGTATGAGAGTGGGCGACCGACCGGGTCGTGAGCGTCAAGTATCGCACAATTTCCGGTGCCTTCCGCGCAGGGCGCCCGGTGGCCGGTCAGTCGTCCGATCGCTCCCGTCGAGATCGACGGCGTCGGGCGATCGCGACCCAGAGCGGAGCCACCGCGATGCCCTCCTCCTCCGCGAGCAGGCGGCGTGCGCGCCGGCGAGCCACGAGCATCGCGACGACGGTCACGGCCACCACGGGGTACTGCACAGCGAAGGCGAGCCGGAAGCTCTCCCACGCGTACAGCTGTTCCGGGGCTGTCGATCCGCTGAGCGCATCGAGCACGAGACCGACGAGGAGCAGGAGCATGACCGCGGTCGCGAACCCGCCGACGTTCACGAAGCCGGAGGCCGCCCCCTGGCTCGACGGAGGGTTGAAGGTGCGCGCGAAGTCGAAGCCGATGAGTCCACCCGGGCCGCCGACGGCGAGGACGATGAGCAGAGCGATGACCGCCGCGACGGGCGGACGCTCCGGCCAGAGCAGGACGACGGCCCAGGCCGCCGCGGTGAGCCCGACGATGAGCAGGACGACGTTGGATCGCCGGTACGGGTACCGGGCCGACAGCAGCCCGATGACGGGGCCGCCGAGCGCGCCGAAGACGACAACGATGCTGAGCAGAGCTGCCGCGCTCGCCGGTCCGTATCCCAGGCCGACGGATAGAGCGGGGAATCCCCAGAGGATGACGAACATCGTCGCGCTCGCCTGGCTCGACGCGTGCGCCCAGAAGCCGAGCCGCGTCCCCGGCCGCCGCAGACTCTCCCCGAGCTGGTGCAGGGCGAGACCGAGGGTCGCCGCCCGCAGGCGCTCGACCCCGTCGGGGGTGTCGCGGACGCCCAGCCAGACCGCCGCGCTCGCCGCTGCAGAGACCGCCGCGAGGCCGACGAACGACGACGACCATCCGACGTCGCGCAGCGCCACGGCGAGCGGGATCGCGGAGAGCAGCTGACCCGTCTGCCCGATCGTTCCGACCCACTGCGAGAGGAGCGGGAGGCGCCGCGGGGAGAACCATGCCGCCAGGAGGCGGAGCACGGAGATGAAGGTCATGGCGTCGCCCGCCCCGACGAGCACGCGCCCGAGGACGGCGAGGGCGATGTCGGGGGCGAGCGCCAGCACGAGCTGCCCAGCAGCCATCACGGCGGCGCCCGCGCCGATCAGCGCGCGCGGCCCGAAGCGATCGACGAGCACGCCGACGGGGATCTGGAGCCCCGCGTAGACGATGAGCTGCAGGACGGCGAGGGAGGAGAGCGTCGTCGCGTCGATGCCGAACCGATCGGTCGCCGTCACGCCCGCGACGCCGAGCGAGGTCCGCTGCATGACGGCCACGATGTACGCCAGCCCGCCGATGACGAGCACGAAGGTCGCGCGGCGGGAGTCCACGCCCTCAGCGTAGGCGTGGGTGCCGGGTCAGTCGGTCGCGGACTCGTCGTCGCTCGGCCGCCGGAAGGCGAGGAACTTCTCGAGCTCGGCCGCGATCGCGTCGGCGCTCGGAAGCTCGCCGTCCTCGTCCGTCAGCGGCGAGCGGAGGGGGTTGTCCTCCATGTAGCTGTCGTGGCGCTCCTCGAGCGTGCCGACGAGACGGGCGAGCTCGGAGTTGCCCTCGACCTGCGACTCGATCTTCGCGAGGAAGTCGCGCCCCTCCTCACGCAGCCGATCGGTCGGGAAGAGCAGGCCCGTCGCGGCCGTGATGCTCTCGAGTGCGGTGACCGCCGCCGATGGGAACTCCGTGTCGGCGAGGTAGTGAGGAACGAGCAGCACGAAGCTCGCGACCGAGTGCCCCGTCTGCGCCAGGCGGTGCTCCAGCAGGTGCAGCACGTTGCCCGGAACCTGCGTGCGCGGTCGCCACACCGACAGCGCCTCGATCAGGTCGTCGCGGTTGCCGCTCACCGTCACGCCGATGGGGCGCGTGTGCGGTACGGGCATCGGGATGGCCTGGACCCACGTCGTCGTCGAGACCTCGAAGCGCTCGATGATGTCGAGCACGGCCTGGGTGAAGCCCTCCCAGTGGAAGTCCGGCTCGTACCCGCTCAGCAGGAGGAACGGCGCTCCGAGCTCGTCGCTCATGAGGCGGACGGCGAGCGACGGCATCGTGTACTCGGTGATGCGGGTCTCGTCGAAGTAGAGGACGGGGCGGCGCGCGCGCCAGTCGAGCAGCTCGTCGTTGTCGAACACGACGACGTCCCGGTGGTCCAGCTCCGAGACCAGGTACTCCGTCACCTGACCGACGGCCGTGCCGGAATCGACGAATCCGGTGAGCCCCGCGACGAGCGGGAGCCCGCGCGGGACCTCGTGATCCGCCATGACGACGGAGTACAGAGACGAGGGTTCGCGCATGCCTCCATGGTAGGTCGGGGTCTGAGACGGAGCCCTCCGCACGGCACCTGCCGAGAGCGAACAGGCGGAGGCGCGGCACCCGGATCCGGCGGAGGCGCCGCGAATAGGATGACCGCGTGACCCCTCCTGCTCTCGCTGTCTCCGCCGTGCCCGCCGACGAGATCGACGCCGACGTGCTCGTCGTCGGAGTCGTGAAGTCGACGGACGGGCCGCGCATCGAAGGGCCTCTCGCGGACGCGCTCTCCGCTCTCGGCGCCGGGCTCGCCGCCCTCGGCCTCACCGGCGCGACCGACGAGACCTCCCGGCAGATCGCTCCGGACGGCGTGTCGGCCGCGAGCGTGCTCCTCGTCGGGCTCGGCTCGACGCCCACGACGCCCGATTCCCTGCGCAGCGCGGCCGGTGCCGCATCGCGCGCGGTGAGCGGTGCATCCCGTCTCGCGTTCGCGCTGCCGACGACCGACGACGCCGACGTGCAGGCCGTGCTCGAAGGAGCCGCACTCGGTGCGTACCGCTACCAGGCCCAGCGGTCAGGGGACTCTGCTGTCGCCGTGAGCGACATCGTGGTCGCCACGACGGTCGAGGGTGCGGATGCCGCGCTCGGCCGGGCGCGCGTCGTCGCGGAGGCCGTCGTCGTCGTCCGCGATCTCGTCAACACTCCCCCGAACGACCTCTACCCGGACAGCTTCGCCGCTCGGGCTCGCGAGCTCGCCGCCGATGCGCCGGTCGAGCTGCAGGAGTGGGACGTGCCCGCGCTGCAGGAGGGCGGCTTCGGCGGGATCCTCGGCGTCGGTCAGGGCTCGTCCCGCCCCCCGCGGCTCGTCGCCGTGCGCTACGCGCCGGAGGGTGCGACGCAGCACCTCGCCCTCGTCGGCAAGGGCATCACGTTCGACTCCGGCGGGCTGTCGCTCAAGCCCGCGGCATCGATGGTGGGCATGAAGTACGACATGACGGGCGCGGCGACGGTGCTGGCTGCCACGATCGCGATCGCGAAGCTCGGCCTCCCGATCCGGATCACGGCGTGGCTCTGCCTGGCGGAGAATCTCCCCTCCTCGACCGCGATGCGCCCCAACGACGTGCTCACCATCCGCGGCGGCACGACGGTCGAGGTGCTCAACACGGACGCCGAGGGTCGCCTCGTGCTCGCCGACGGGCTCGTCGCCGCGAGCGAGGAGCGCCCGGACGCCATCGTCGACGTCGCGACGCTCACCGGCGCCGCCCGCATCGCGCTCGGTGACCGATACGCGGCGCTCATGGGTGCCGACGAGCTCGTCCGCTCGGTCCAGGAGGCTGCGGCGGAGACCGGCGAGCTCGTCTGGCCCATGCCCCTGCCTGCCGACCTCCGGTCGCTCCTGCAGAGCGACGTCGCCGACATCGCCAACGCGAAGCCGGGCAACACCGCCGCCGGAATGCTGCTCGCGGGAGTCTTCCTGCAGGAGTTCGTCGGACGCACAGGCGACGATCAGGATGCGCCGCGCATCCCCTGGGCCCACCTCGACATCGCCGGCCCCGCGAACAACGGCGGCGCGGGGTTCGGCTGGACCCCGAAGGGCCCGTCCGGCGTGACCGTCCGACTGCTCGTGAAGCTCGCGGAGCGGCTGGCCGGACAGTAGTAGGCTCGACGGCGGTGCGCGACGCGTGCCGCCCTCCAGGTCGACTGCCACCGTCTAGATCGGCCTCCGCACGAATCCTCAAGGGAGTCTCCTCGGTGTCGGAACACACTTTTGATCTCGTCATCCTCGGCGCCGGCAGTGGCGGCTACGCGGCCGCCCTCCGTGCCAGCCAGCTCGGCATGACCGTCGGCCTGATCGAGAAGAGCAAGGTGGGAGGCACGTGCCTCCACGTCGGCTGCATCCCCACGAAGGCGCTGCTGCACGCCGGCGAGGTCGCGGACGCTGCGCGCGACTCCGCCAAGTTCGGAGTGCGCGCGACGCTCGAGGGCATCGACGTGCCCGCCGTGAACGCGTACCGCGACGGCATCGTGGCGAGCAAGTACAAGGGTCTGCAGGGCCTCATCAAGGCGCGCGGCATCACGACGATCGAGGGCGAGGGCCGCCTCACCTCGCCCACGACCGTCCAGGTCGGCGAGAACACGATCACGGGCAAGAACGTCGTCCTCGCGACGGGCTCCTACTCGCGCAGCCTCCCGGGGCTCGAGATCGGCGGGCGCGTGATCACCTCCGAGCAGGCGCTCCAGCTCGACTACGTCCCCAAGAAGGTCGCCGTGCTCGGCGGCGGCGTGATCGGCGTCGAGTTCTCCAGCGTCTGGCGCTCCTTCGGCGCCGAGGTCGTCATCATCGAGGCCCTCCCCCACCTCGTGCCGAACGAGGACGAGGCGATCTCCAAGCAGTTCGAGCGCGCGTACCGCAAGCGCGGCATCGACTTCAAGCTCGGCGTGCGCTTCCAGGGCGTGACCCAGGACGACAACGGCGTCGTCGTGACGCTCGAGAGCGGCGAGACGATCGAGGCCGACCTGCTGCTCGTCGCCGTCGGTCGCGGCCCAATGACCGCCAACCTCGGCTACGAGGAGGTCGGCATCGCGATGGACCGCGGCTTCGTCCTGACCGACGAGCGCCTGCGCACGAACGTCCCGGGCGTCTACGCCGTCGGAGACATCGTCCCCGGCCTGCAGCTCGCGCACCGCGGCTTCCAGCACGGCATCTTCGTCGCCGAGGAGATCGCGGGCCTCCAGCCCGTCGTGATCAGCGACGTGAACGTGCCGAAGGTCACCTACTCCGAGCCCGAGGTCGCCTCGGTCGGCCTCACCGAGGCCAAGGCCAAGGAGCAGTACGGCGAGGCGCAGATCGCGTCCTACGACTACAACCTCGCGGGGAACGGCAAGAGCCACATCCTCGAGACCGCGGGCGTCATCAAGGTCGTCCGCGTCGTCGACGGACCGGTGGTCGGCGTGCACATGATCGGCGCGCGCGTGGGCGAGCTCATCGGCGAGGCGCAGCTCGCTGTCAACTGGGACGCCCACCCCGAGGACATCGCGCCCCTGCTCCACGCGCACCCGACGCAGAACGAGGCGCTCGGAGAGGCATTCCTCGCCCTCGCCGGCAAGCCCCTGCACGGCATCTGATCCGCCCATAAGCTGAACAACCACCGGTTTCCCAAAGGAGCATCACTGATGAGCGAATCCGTCAACCTCCCGGCGCTCGGCGAGAGCGTCACCGAGGGCACGGTCACCCGCTGGCTGAAGAACGTGGGCGACCGCGTCGAGGTCGACGAGCCGCTGCTCGAGGTCTCGACCGACAAGGTCGACACCGAGATCCCGTCCCCCATCGCCGGCGTGGTCGAGGAGATCCTCGTCGCGGAGGACGAGACCGTCGAGGTCGGCACCCCGCTCGTCCGCATCGGTGATGGCAGCGGCGGCGGCGAGGCCGCTCCTGCCGAGGCCGCGCCCGCCGTCGAGGCAGCGCCCGCCGCCGAGGCGCCCGCCGAGGCTCCGGCCGAGGCGGCTCCTGCGGAGGCTGCTCCTGCGGAAGCGGCGCCGGCCGCCGAAGCTCCTGCAGAGCCCGCTCCGACCGAGCAGCCGGCCGCTCCGGCTGCCGAGCAGCCGGCACCCGCTCAGCCGTCGACCGAGGCTCCCGCCGCCGCTGAGGCTCCCGCGGAGCAGGCTCCCGCAGCTCAGCCCTCGACCGAGGCCCCTGCTCCGGCCGAAGCCGCGGCTCCCGCCGAGGCACCCGCGCCCGCCCCCGCGCAGGAGGCGCCCACGGCTCCGCCCGCCGTCTCCGCTCCCCAGGCAGCCCCGGCAGCCTCGGAGCCCTCGGACGGCGACGCGAACGGCAGCGCCGGCTACATCACGCCCATCGTGCGCAAGCTCGCGCAGGAGAAGGGCGTCGACCTCTCGAGCGTGACCGGCACCGGTGTCGGCGGGAGGATCCGTCGTCAGGACATCCTCGCCGCCGCGGAGTCCGCTCCGGTCGCCTCGGGTTCGGCTCCCGCCGCCGCGACCCGCGCCCCTGCCGAGGTCTCGCCGCTGCGCGGCACGACCGCTCAGATGTCGCGGCTCCGGAAGGTCATCGCCGAGCGCGCGGTCGCCTCGATGCAGTCGACGGCCCAGCTCACGACGGTCGTCGAGGTCGACGTCACGAAGGTCGCGTCACTCCGCACCGCGGTCAAGGACGAGTTCCAGAAGGCGACCGGCGTCAAGCTCTCCTTCCTCCCGTTCTTCGCGAAGGCGGCGACCGAGGCGCTCCGCTCCTTCCCGATCATCAACGCGACGGTCGACGGCGACTCGATCGTCTACCCGGAGACCGAGAACCTCTCGATCGCGGTGGACACCGAGCGCGGCCTGCTGACCCCTGTCGTCCGCAACGCGGGCGACAAGTCGATCGCCGACCTCGCGAAGGACATCGCCGACCTCGCCGCCCGCACGCGCGACAACCAGCTCAAGCCCGACGAGCTGGCCGGCGGCACCTTCACGCTCACGAACACCGGATCCCGCGGGGCACTGTTCGACACGCCCGTCGTGTTCCTGCCGCAGGTGGCCATCCTCGGTACCGGTGTCGTCGTGAAGAAGCCGGCGGTCGTGACCGTCGACGGCGCCGACGCGATCGCCATCCGGTCGACCGTCTACCTCGCGCTGTCGTACGACCACCGCATCGTCGACGGGGCCGACGCCGCCCGCTTCCTGAGCGCGGTCAAGGCCCGCCTCGAGGAGGCCGACTTCGACGGCGACCTCGGCATCTAGCCGCGAGCCTCACGGCATCACGGCGCGCACGCGCCACCCGGCCTCGCTCCTCACCACGAGGAGCGAGGCCGTCGCCGTCTCCCCCTCCAGCAGGTCGACGAGCGCGGCGGCCCCCATCCGATCGACCACGACGCTGTGACGCTCGCCGGCGGCCCAGTCCTCGAGCACCGCGAGCGCGTCGGCGGCGCCCGGGCGATCACCCGATTGGGCGAGCGTCTCCGCGGCTCCCGACCCCGCGTGCGCCGCGGCGTCGACGCACTGCTGATCGGGGGCCGGTGCGCACGAGATCCATCGATCGACGAGCGCCCCGATGAGCGTCGCCCACTCCTCCGGAGCAGGGTCGCGCAGCGACTCCGGTGCATCCGCAGGCTCTGCGTCGGCTGACTCCGCGCCGGTCTGCGGGGAGCTCGAGAGCCCGGCATCGCCGGGTGCGGCTGAGTGCCGCGCCTCGAGCGCGGACGATGCCGACGGCTGCTCGGCGGAGGCGAGGAGTGCCGCCGCGCCCAGCGCCAGCAGCCCTGCCGCGCCGATGAGCACGACCCCACGACGCGGCTTCGCCGCAGCGACCCTCCCGCCGAGAGCCGCCCGGGCGGCCTGCACGGGGCTCCGGACAGCGGCCGCGCAGGATTCCAGCGCCGCGTCGACGGGGGCGAGGAGCCCCGGGGGAAGGCCCAGGCTCGACGCGGCGCGATCCAGTGCCCCCGTGGTCGACGCGCCGGCGAGGACGGCCTGCTGCTCCCGAGCGCGGGACGGCGCCCCCTCCGCGGGCGCAGCGGTCGGCGTCGCGACAGCTCCCGCCGCCGGGCCGAACGGCACGGTGACGGCACCGTCGGCATCCGCTGTCGCCGTGAGCGATTCGAGCGGAAGGGGCGCGGCGCAGTCGAACAGCGCGAGCTCGAGAGCGCGCGGATCCGTCGATGACGCGAGGGCGGCGACCACCGCGTCGCGCTCGCGCTCGTGCACGAGCGCAGCGAGCGACGATCCGAAGGCCGCGAGCGCGCCGCGATCGGCGAGGATGGCGGGCTCCTGATCGCGGAAGCGCTCCGGGAGGGGCGCCGCGACCGCCGCCGAGCCGAGAGCGACGAGGATCGGCGTTCCCGAGGCGTCGACCCGGATGCGTGACCCCTCGATTCGGCCGACGGTCGCTCCGGTCTCGTGCGCCGCGTCCAGGAGCGCTGCGAGGGGCGCGAGGATCGTCGTGACGTGCCCCGCGCGCAGCGGTGAGCCGGCGCGCACGAGGACGTCGCTCAGGAGCGGCCCGACGACGGCCTGCACGACCGCGACGGGGCGACCGGCCCGGGACGTCGCGACATCGATGAGCTCGGGCACATGCCGCCCGTTCAATCGCTCCCGTGCGCCGAGCTCGGCGTCGATGCGAGCATCCGGCGTCGCGTCGCGGAAGACCCGCAGCACGACCGTCTCGTCTCCCCCGCGCGCGAGCCACGTGACGACGTGCTCGTCCTCCCCCAGGCGCCGGACGAGCCGATAGCCGCCGATCTCGGTCGCGGAGCCACTCGTCGCGGGGCGGTGGGGCGGGTCGGCGGGCGCGAAGGGACGAGGCATGCCCGCCAGGGTGCCGGGAGCCCGGCGCATCCGCGCCGCCGACGGCGAACCCGGGGAGGACGGACGACAAACCTCGGCAGAGGACGACCCGCGCCGGGCCCTATTCTGGAGGCATGGCCCGCCCCACCACATCCACGCCCGCCGAGGAACCCGGTCGCATGAAGCAGCTGTGGCAGGTGTTCCGGATGACCATCCGGAATGACCGCACCGCCCTGTGGCTCATGCTCGCGGGCCTCCTGCTCCCGATCGCCGCGGGAATCGTGCTCGCGATCACGCTCTCGGGCGACAACATCATCGGCATCGTGCTGTACATCATCACGGGCATCCTCGGCGGCATCCTCGGCTTCCTGATCGTCCTCGGCCGCCGCGCCGAGCGCGTCGCGTACCGTCAGATCGCCGGCCAGCCCGGAGCCGTCGGGGCCGTCCTCAAGAGCTCGCTGCGCCGCGCCTGGCAGGCGAGCGAGATGCCCGTCGCCGTGACGAAGTCGCAGGACGCCGTGTACCGCGCCGTCGGCAAGCCGGGCGTCGTCCTGATCGGCGAGGGCCCCCAGTCGCGCACGCGCCGCATGCTCGAGGAGGAGCGCCGCAACGTCGCGCGCATCATCCCGAACGTGCCGATCCACCTCCTGCATGTCGGCCCGGACGCGGAGAGCATCCCGCTCGAGAAGCTGCCGAAGACGCTCAACCGCCTCAAGAAGGCGATCAGCAAGCCCGAGGTCTTCGCCGTCAACAACCGGCTCGTGTCGCTCAGCCGGACGAACAGCCTGCCCATCCCGAAGGGGATCGACCCGACGAAGGTCCGCGCGCCGAAGCCGCGCTGACGCGTCGGCTCGGCTGCCGCTGACGCCTCAGCGGCGCAGCAGGATCGTGCGGACCGCGCGATCGTGCAGGCCGCGCTGATCGTTGTCGACGATGAGCGCGGGGATCACGAGTCCGAGAAGCAGCGACCGCACGATCGGCCTCCAGACCCCGAGTCGACCGCCCTCGATGCGCTGCAGGCGCAGCCCGAGCAGCAGGTGGCCGATGCTCGCGTTGACGAGCACGAGCGGAACCATGTGCAGCAGTACGAAGAGGCCCTGCAACACGAGCGGGTCGTAGTCGAAGAACGCCACCGCGATCGCGACCGCGAGTCCCCAGTCGATCGCGATGGCCGCGAGACGGCGGCCGTACCGGGCGATCGAGCGCGGCCCCGACTCGGGGAGCCCGAGGTGCTGGCCGGGCCACTGCGGGAAGGCGGGCGGGGTCTCGGGCACGGCTCCGATCCTAGGCGCGGTGCGGCTGAGGGAACACGCACAGGCGGCGCGGAGCATCCGCTCGCCTGACAGCCGGTGGCGGCGGCGTACACTGACCGGGTGATCGACTACGTCGACACGGGGCTAAGCGCCAACTCCGTGCCGTATCTGTCGGGTCTCGAGCAGCAGCGTGCACTGCACGCCGCCGTCGTCGAGGGCCGGGCGCCCGATTCCGTCCTCCTGCTCGAGCACGAGAGCGTGTACACCGCCGGGAAGCGCACCGAGCCGCACGAGCGGCCCGTCGACGGCTCCCCCGTCATCGACGTCGACCGCGGAGGCAAGATCACCTGGCACGGCCCCGGCCAGCTCGTCGGGTACCCGATCATCCGGCTCGCCGAGCCCGTCGACGTCGTCGCCTACGTGCGCGCCCTCGAGGGGATGCTCATCGCCGTCCTCGAGGACCTCGGCGTCGTCGGCGCCGAGCGCGTCGCCGGCCGATCCGGTGTCTGGCTGCGCGGCACCGACAAGATCGCCGCGATCGGCATCCGCGTCGCGAGCGGCGTCACGATGCACGGCTTCGCCCTCAACTGCTCGAACGGCTTCGAGGCCTACGACCGCATCATCGCGTGCGGCCTGACCGACGCGAGCGTCACGAGCGTCTCCCGCGAGCTCGGCCGCACGGTGACGCCCGCCGATGTCGCCCCCCTCATCCAGCGGCACTTCGCGCCGCTCGTCCACGCGCGCGTCGGCGTGCCCGCCCTCCAGGATCAAGGAGTCCCCGCATGACCGCCCTCGACGCGACCACGAGCCCCACCCACCCCGGCGAGGGCCGCAGGATGCTGCGCCTCGAGGTGCGCAACGCGCAGACCCCCATCGAGAAGAAGCCCGAGTGGATCAAGACCCGGGCGAAGATGGGCCCCGAGTACACCGAGCTGCGCGCCCTCGTCGGCGAGAAGCAGCTGCACACGGTGTGCCAGGAGGCCGGCTGCCCGAACATCTACGAGTGCTGGGAGGACCGCGAGGCGACCTTCCTCATCGGCGGCAGCCAGTGCACGCGCCGCTGCGACTTCTGCCAGATCGACACCGGCAAGCCCGCCGACTACGACCGCGATGAGCCGCGCCGCGTCGCCGAGAGCGTGCGCGAGATGAACCTGCGCTACGCGACCGTCACGGGCGTCGCGCGCGACGATCTGCCCGACGAGGGCGCGTGGCTGCACGCCGAGACCGTCCGCATGATCCACGAGCTCAACCCCGGAACGGGCGTCGAGATTCTCGCGACCGACTTCAGCGGCAACCCCGAGCTCCTGCGCGTCGTGTTCGAGTCGCGCCCCGAGGTCTTCGCTCACAACGTCGAGACCGTGCCGCGCATCTTCAAGCGCATCCGCCCCGCCTTCCGCTACGACCGCTCGCTCGACGTCATCATGCAGGCGCGCGACTTCGGCCTCATCACGAAGTCGAACCTCATCCTCGGCATGGGCGAGACGCGCGAGGAGGTCAGCCAGGCGCTGCGCGACCTGCACGACGCGGGCACCGATATCGTCACGATCACGCAGTACCTGCGCCCGACGCCGCGCCACCACCCGATCGACCGCTGGGTCAAGCCCGAGGAGTTCGTCGAGATCAAGGCCGAGGCCGAGGAGATCGGGTTCCTCGGCGTCCTCGCCGGCCCGCTCGTCCGCTCGAGCTACCGCGCCGGTCGCCTGTGGGCGCAGTCGATGGTCGCGAAGGGGCGTGAGATCCCGGATGCTCTGCGCGGGCTCGCGGAGCCGAGCGCCGGCTTCGCCCAGGCCGTGGGCTGAGCATCCGTCGCCCCTCGATGCGCCCCCGCGGCGCGTAACATCCCCGAAACAATCGGGACACCGCGGGGAAACGCCCGCCCCGTAACGTCAATCGCGGTTGCGCTCGCAGCCGTCCGGTACTTACCCAGGAGACCATCACATGTTCAGTGATTCTTCCGAGGTCCTGAAGTTCATCAAGGACACGGACGTCAAGTTCCTCGACATCCGCTTCACCGACCTCCCCGGCGTGCAGCAGCACTTCAACATCCCTGCTGCCAGCGTCGACGAGGACTTCTTCACCGTCGGCCAGCTGTTCGACGGCTCGTCGATCCGCGGCTTCCAGTCGATCCACGAGTCGGACCTGCAGCTCATCCCCGACGTGTCGACGGCCTACGTCGACCCCTTCCGGGCCGAGCGCACGCTCATCATGGTCTTCGACATCTACAACCCCCGCAACGGCGAGATCTACGGTCGCGACCCGCGCCAGGTGGCCAAGAAGGCCGAGAAGTTCCTCGCCTCGACCGGCATCGCCGACACCGCGTTCTTCGCCCCCGAGGCCGAGTTCTACATCTTCGACGACGTCCGCTACGAGGTGAAGCAGAACAAGAGCTTCTACGAGGTCGACTCGAGCGAGGCCGCGTGGAACTCCGGTCGCGTCGAGGAGGGCGGCAACCTCGCCAACAAGACCCCCTACAAGGGCGGCTACTTCCCCGTCTCGCCCGTCGACCAGCACGCCGACATGCGCGACGACATCGTCGTCAAGCTCATGGAGGCGGGCCTCGAGGTCGAGCGCAGCCACCACGAGGTCGGCACCGCCGGCCAGGGCGAGATCAACTACAAGTTCGACACGATGGTCTCGGCCGCCGACGACATCCTGAAGTTCAAGTACATCGTCAAGAACACCGCGGGCGAGTGGGGCAAGGTCGCGACCTTCATGCCGAAGCCCCTCATGGGCGACAACGGCTCGGGCATGCACACCCACCAGTCGCTCTGGAACGACGGCAAGCCGCTGTTCTACGACGAGGCCGGCTACGGCGGGCTCTCGGACATCGCGCGCTGGTACATCGGCGGCCTGCTCAAGCACGCCCCCGCGGTCATGGCGTTCACGAACCCCTCGGTCAACTCGTACCGCCGCCTCATCCCCGGCTTCGAGGCGCCCGTCAACCTCGTGTACTCGGCGGGCAACCGCTCGGCCGCGATCCGCATCCCGATCACGGGCACGAACCCGAAGGCCAAGCGCATCGAGTTCCGCGCCCCCGACGCGGCGAGCAACCCGTACCTCGCCTTCGCCGCGCAGATGATGGCCGGCATCGACGGCATCATCAGCAAGATCGAGCCGCACGAGCCCGTCGACAAGGACCTCTACGAGCTCCCGCCCGAGGAGGCCAAGACGATCCCGCAGGCTCCCGCCTCGCTCGAGGCGGCGCTCGCGGCGCTCGAGGCCGACCACGACTTCCTGCTCGCGGGCGGCGTGTTCACCAAGGACCTCATCGAGACCTGGATCGACTACAAGCGCGAGAAGGAGCTCCTCCCCTTCGCGCAGCGCCCGCACCCGTTCGAGTACGAGCTGTACTTCGGGGTCTGATTCCGGGAGGCCCTCAGAGCCACACTTCCGGTTCTTGAGACCAGCACTTTACTGAGCCCCAGGCGGCAGTTGCCGTCGGGGGCTCAGTCTCTGGACGTTTACGGACGGCTACTGACGGTAAACGGAGGTGGAGTCCCGCATAGTGGTGTAACCCACGGTGGTCGCGCACGTCGTTGCTGACGTGAACGCGGTCACCGTGTGATCCTTCGAGAAGTCTCTTACCCCAACTCGAAAGGCATCAACACGATGACCGCTCCCCACATTGTCGACCCTGCAACCGTGCTCGGTGAAGCCCTTGCCGACGCTTCCCCGGATTTGATGCGACACCTGCTGCAAACCATGATCAACGCCCTCCTGTCCGCCGACGCCGACGCCGTGGTCGGCGCCGAATGGGGACAGCCGTCCCCTGACCGCCTCACCCACCGCAACGGCTACCGCCACCGCGATCTCGACACCAGGGCTGGCACGATCGATGTCGCGATCCCGAAACTGCGATCGGGCACGTATTTCCCGGAGTGGCTTCTGGAGCGTCGCAAGCGCTCCGAGGCGGCCTTGATCACCGTGATCGCCGACTGCTACCTCGCAGGCGTCAGCACGCGGCGGATGGACAAGCTGGTGAAGACCCTCGGCATTCACGCCCTGTCGAAGTCGCAGGTGTCCCGGATGGCTGCCGAGCTCGACGAGCACGTGAACCAGTTCCGGCACCGCTCTTTGGCTGAGGCGGGCCCGTTCACGTTCGTCGCCGCCGACGCTCTGACGATGAAGGTTCATGAGGGTGGCCGGGTGGTGAACACGGTCGTGCTGATCGCCACTGGCGTCAACGGGGACGGCCGCCGCGAAGTGCTCGGCCTGCAAACCGCGACAGCTGAGACCGGGTCGGCGTGGAATGCGTTCTTCGCAGACCTCGTCGCCCGCGGCCTCACCGGCGTGCAGCTGGTCACCAGTGACGCGCATGCCGGTTTGAAGGACGCGATTGCCGCGAACCTGCCCGGCGCGACCTGGCAGCGTTGCCGCACCCACTACGCGGCGAACCTGATGAGCGTGAGCCCGAAGAGCATGTGGCCGGCGGTGAAGGCGATGCTGCACTCCGTTTATGACCAGCCCACCGCCTCCGACGTGCACGCCCAGTTCGACCGCACCCTGGATTACGTGACCGAGAAGCTGCCCGCGGTCGCCGAGCACCTCGATACCGCCAGGGCCGACATCCTGGCCTTCACCGAGTTCCCCAAAGACGTGTGGTCCCAAATCTGGTCGAACAATCCCAACGAGCGCCTCAACCGCGAGATCCGCCGCCGCACCGACTCCGTCGGCATCTTCCCCAACCGCGACGCGATCATCCGCCTGGTCGGCGGCGTCCTGGCCGAGCAGACCGACGAGTGGGCCGAGGGGCGCCGCTACCTCGGGCTGGACGTTCTGGCCCGCTCCCGCATGCGCG
>JBKHYA010000007.1:0-47136 GCA_046565745.1 Actinomycetes bacterium | reverse complement strand
GGCCGCGCCCGCCTGAGCCGCCGACGCGGACCCCTCCTCGAGTGCGCGGGGTTCGAGAGCGTGGCTATCTCGTCTTGTTCGGGGCACTCCGTGCGCCCGCGGCAGTCCGGCTTGCCCCGAACAGGACGTATTGCGTCGATCGGAAGCCGGCTCCTGTCAGCCGACGTGGCGATGACAGGATGACGGCATGAGCTCGCCGACTCCCGACTCGCCCGCGCCCGCCGCAGCCGCCGCGCTTCCCGCCGCCGCGCCGCCCGCCGGCACCCCGGTCGAGCCGCACCCCGCGCTCGACGCGCTCATCGGCGTCATGGCTCGGCTCCGCGCCCCCGGCGGATGCGCCTGGGATGCCGAGCAGACCCACGAGTCGCTCACGAAGTACCTCATCGAGGAGGCGCACGAGCTCGTCGACGCGATCGAGCACGGCACGCGCGACGACCTCCTCGAGGAGCTCGGCGACGTGCTCTACCAGGTGCTCTTCCACGCCGACATCGCCGCCGCCGACCCCGTCGACCCGTTCACGATCGACGACGTCGCCGCGCGCAGCATGCGCAAGATGGTCGGCCGCCACCCCCACGTCTTCGCCGACGTCGTGGCCGACACGGCCGACGAGGTGTCCGCCAACTGGGAGACGTGGAAGGCCGCCGAGAAGCCCGCGCGCACGAGCGTGCTCGACGGGCTGCCCGCGGGGCTCCCGGCACTCGTGCGCGCCGACAAGGTGCTGAGCAAGGGCGCCGCGCTCGGCGTCGCGCCGACGAGCCCGCCGCGCGAGACGGGCGACCTCTCCGACGAGCGGGCGCTCGGCGCGCAGCTCCTCCACCTTGTGGCGGTCGCGCGCGAGCGGGGGTGGGATGCCGAGCGCGCGCTCCGCACGGCGACGCGCGATCTCGAGGCGGGCATCCGCGCCGCCGAGGAATCGTCGCGATAGGCGAGTCGTCCTCGACACCGGGTGCCGCGAGTGCTTGACTCAGCGCCATGACCACCGAAGCCGCGATCGCGGTCGAGGGCGTCGCGCGCAGCTTCGGCGCCGTGCACGCCGTGCGCGACGTCTCGTTCGAGGCGCGAGCGGGCTCCGTCACGGCCCTCATCGGGCCGAACGGCTCCGGCAAGACGACCCTCCTGCTCATGCTCGCGACCCTCCTCGAACCCGATCGCGGCTCGATCCGCATCGAGGGCCACGACCCCGTCACCGACCCCCGCGCCGTGCGGCGCGTCATGGGGTGGATGCCGGACGTGCTCGGTTCGTGGGCCACGCTGACCGTGCGCCAGACCCTCGAGACCACCGCGCGTCTCTACGAGATCGACGCCGCGCAGGCCCGCGTCCGCGCATCCGAGCTCATCGATCTCGTCGGTCTGGCGGCGCTCGCCGACCAGCCGACGCGCGTCTTGAGCCGCGGGCAGAAGCAGCGCCTGAGCCTCGCGCGGGCCCTCGTCCATCGCCCGAGCGTGCTGCTGCTCGACGAGCCCGCGTCGGGCCTCGACCCGGCCGCGCGCATCGACCTGCGCATCCTCGTTCGACGGCTCGCCGGCGAGGGCGCGGCGATCCTCGTCTCGAGCCACGTGCTCGCCGAGCTCGACGAGATGGCCGACGAGGCCGTCTACATCGACGCGGGCGTCACGGCCTCGCGCGCGAGCGTCGAGGCGAGCCGCGCGACGGTGCGCGACTGGCGCATCCGGGCGCTCGACCCCGCGGCGCTCACCGCGGCGCTCGCCGAGTTGGGAATCCCCACATCGGGCACCGATCACCTGGGCGTGCTTGTCCCCGTCACGGGCGAGGCCGAGGCCGCCGCGCTGCTCACCCGCCTCACTGCGCACGGCGTCGGCATCAGCGCCTTCGGCCCCGCGGTCGGCGACCTCGAGCACACCTTCCTCGACCTCGCGAAGGGGGGCCGGTCGTGAACGCCTGGATCACCGGCCTCGGCACGATCGCGAGCCTCGAGCTGCGCCAGCGCGTGCGCTCGGTCGCGTGGATCGTCCTGCTCAGCATCGTCTTCGTCGTCGTCGGTCTCGTCACCCTGCTGCTGTGGTTCGCGCTCGCGCAGTTCGGCGATGACGGCATCGACAACGCCGCGATCTACTCGAGCATCATCTTCTTCGTCCTCCTCGTCGGCACCCTCGTGACCCCCGCGGTGTCGGGCGGTGCGATCAACGCCGAGCGCGACGCCGGAACCCTCGCCACGACCCAGGTCACTCTCGTGAGCGCGAGCCAGATCGTCCTCGGCAAGTTCCTCGCCGCGTGGACGATCGCCCTCACCTTCCTCGCCGCGAGCCTCCCGTTCATCGTGCTCGCCGTCGTCCTCGGCGGCGTGCCGTTCGAGACCCTCCTGAGCTCGCTCGGCGTGCTCGTGCTCGAGCTCGGCGTCGTCTCCGCGATCGGCGTCGGCCTCTCGGGCCTGCAGACGCGCGCCCTGTTCTCCGTCGTCACGACCTACCTCGTCGTCGCCGCGCTCAGCATCGGCACGCTCATCGCCTTCGGGCTCGGCGGGCTCGTCAACCAGACCGAGGTGCGCAACGTCTACATCGGTCTCGACTACTCGGGGCCGGTCGACCCCGAGACGGGCATCCCGGAGGAGATCCGCTGCCTCGAGCCGCAGGTCAGCACCTACCAGGTGCCGCGCTTCGACCGCGTCTGGTGGTTCCTCGCTGCGAACCCGTACATCGTGCTCGCCGACGCCTCACCGACGACGTTCGATGAGAACGGCTACCCGGAGGACCTCTTCGGCGGCATCGGGCTCGGCATCCGCCAGGCGCAGATCCCGCCCGAGACCGAGTCGGTGTACGACGAGTGCGAGGAGGCCCGCAACGGCTTCAAGGGCTCGAACGACTACCCGACGCCGGAGGAGATCTACGCCTCGACCGTGCCGAGCTGGTTCGTCGGGCTGCTCATCCACGCCATCCTCGCGGCGCTCGCGCTGTGGGGCGCCACGGCCCGCACGCGCACGCCGTCGAAGCGACTGCCGAAGGGCTCGCGCGTCGCCTGAGTGGCCCTCTGACAGAATCGAGGCATGGCCAGCCCGGTGACCCCGCCCCGCGGGATGCGCGACTTCCTTCCCGGTGACAAGGCCCGCCGCGAGCACGTGCTCGCGTGCATCCGCGGCGTCTACCGCGCGCACGGCTTCGACGAGATCGAGACCCCCGTCATGGAGGACGCCTCGCGCCTGCACGCGGGCCTCGGCGGCGACAACGAGAAGCTCGCCTTCGCGGTCATGAAGCGGGCGCTGACGACGGATGACCTGCGCTCCGCCGCGACCGCCCTCGACCTCGCCGACCTCGGCCTGCGGTTCGACCTCACCGTGCCGCTCGCGCGCTTCTACGCGAGCAACCGCGGCCAGCTGCCCGGCGTCTTCCGGGCCATTCAGATCGCGCCCGTCTGGCGCGCGGAGCGCCCGCAGAAGGGCCGGTTCCGCCAGTTCGTCCAGTGCGACATCGACATCATCGGCGAGCCCGGGGTCATCGCCGAGATCGAGCTCATCGCCGCGACCTCGAGCGCGCTCGACGCCCTGGGGATCCCCGGCTGCAGCATCCGCATCAACGACCGGCGCCTGCTCACGAGCATGCTCACCGTGCTCGGCTTCGCCCCCGACGCCCACGCCGAGGTGCTCATCACCCTCGACAAGCTCGACAAGATCGGAACCACGGGAGTGCTCGCCGAGCTGCGCGACCGCGGGCACGCCGAGGCCGCGATCGAGGCCCTCGCGGCGGTTCCGGCGTTCGCGTCGTTCGGCGCGGAAGCGGCATCCCCCGCTGACGGTTCGGGCGGGCACGACGCGCCCGCCGCGGGCGGCGCGCTCACGGCCGAGTCGATCGCGTCGCTCCTGCCCGCCGGCGTCGACGAGGCCGCCCTGACCGACCTCGCCGCGATCGCCGCGGGCCTCGGCCACGCGGTTCCGCTCGTCTTCGACCCCTTCCTCGTGCGCGGCATGGGCTACTACACGGGCCCCATCTTCGAGGTCGCGCACCCCGAGCTCGGCTACTCGCTCGGCGGCGGCGGGCGCTACGACGGCATGATCGGCCGCTTCCTCGGCAGCGATGTGCCCGCGACGGGCTTCTCGCTCGGCTTCGAGCGGCTCATCGACCTCGTCGAGCTGCCGGAGGGCGACGGCGAGGGTGACGCGGCCCTCGTCTACGACCGCGACGTCGCGGCCGGCGACCTCATGGCGCTCAAGTCGACGCTCGTCGCCGAGGGCGCGCGCGTGCGACTCGTGAAGCGCCCGAAGAACATGAAGACGGCCCTCGACCAGCTCGCCGCCGACGGCTTCGCCCGGTTCGCGACGGTGAGCGCGAGCACCAGGGCGGATGCCTCGGATCTCGACTGGCGCCCGCTCGAGCGCAGCGCCTGAGCCGCCGGAGGGCCTTTCCTCGCGGCGAGTAGGATTCCCTGCGGACGACCACCACCGTCGCGTCCGCACCCCCACTTGTTAGGAGACCCATCCGTGGCAGCTATCGAGGCCGTTGGAGCCCGTGAAATCCTCGACTCGCGAGGCAACCCGACCGTCGAGGTCGAGGTCCTGCTCGACGACGGCACCGTCTCGCGCGCGGCCGTGCCCTCGGGCGCGTCGACCGGAGCGTTCGAGGCCTACGAGCTGCGCGACGGCGACAAGGGCCGCTACCTCGGCAAGGGCGTGCAGAAGGCCGTCGACGCCGTGATCGACGTGCTCGGCCCCGCGATCGAGGGCCTCGAGGCGAGCGACCAGCGCCTCATCGACGGCGAGCTGCGCGCGACCGACGGCACCGAGAACAAGTCGAAGCTCGGCGCCAACGCCATCCTCGGCGTCTCGCTCGCCGTCGCGAAGGCCGCCGCCGACTCGGCCGACCTCCCGCTCTTCCGCTACCTCGGCGGCCCCAACGCGCACGTGCTGCCCGTCCCGATGATGAACGTCATCAACGGCGGCGCGCACGCCGACACCGGTGTCGACGTGCAGGAGTTCATGATCCTGCCGATCGGCGCCGAGAGCTTCACCGAGGCCCTCCGCTGGGGTGCCGAGACCTACCACGCGCTCAAGGGCGAGCTGAAGGCCGGCGGCTACGCCACGGGCCTCGGCGACGAGGGCGGCTTCGCCCCCGACCTCGCCGGCACGACCGCCGCGCTCGACTTCCTGCTCGCCGCGATCGAGAAGGCCGGCTTCACGCCCGGCACCGACATCGCGCTCGGCCTCGACGTCGCCGCGACCGAGTTCTACCGCGACGGCGCGTACCACTTCGAGGGCTCGCAGCGCTCGGCGACCGAGCTCGCCGCGTTCTGGTCCGACCTCGTGAAGAACTACCCGCTCGTGACGATCGAGGACCCGATGTCGGAGGACGACTGGGACGGCTGGGCCGCGCTCACGACCGAGATCGGCGGCGCGGTGCAGATCGTCGGCGATGACCTCTTCGTGACAAACCCGACGCGACTCGCCGACGGCATCGCGCGCGGCACGGCGAACTCGCTGCTCGTGAAGGTCAACCAGATCGGCTCGCTCACCGAGACGCTCGACGCGGTCTCGCTCGCGCAGCGCAGCGGCTACACCGCGGTGCTCTCGCACCGCTCGGGCGAGACGGAGGACACGACGATCGCCGACCTCGCCGTCGCGACCAACTGCGGCCAGATCAAGACCGGCGCGCCCGCCCGCAGCGAGCGCGTCGCGAAGTACAACCAGCTCCTCCGCATCGAGGAGGAGCTCGGTGACGCTGCTGTCTATGCGGCGCGGAGCGCCTTCCCGCGGTTCACGGCGTAGCCGGGGACCACGGGTCCGAGGCCATTTCTGGCCTCGGAGCGCCCCGCGCCGACGGCCGTCTCGGCCGTCGGTCTCGTGAGCCAGAGCATGTCTGACACTGGGGCCCGCCCTCTCCCTCCCGGGAGGAGGCGGGCCCCTCGCGTAGGCTGGAGGCATGGCCGGCCGCTCGCGACACCTCCCCGTCGAGCTGCCCGCCGACGCCCCGGCCTCGACCCCCTGGTTCCGCAATCTCGAGGTCTCGGGCTTCACCGTGACGGTGCTCGTGCTCATCATCGGAGCCCTCGTCGTCCTCGCCCCGTCGCTGCGCATCCTCGTCGAGCAGCAGCAGGAGATCGCCGCGCTCGAGGCCCGCGTCGCCGAGCAGGAGCGCGCCGTCGAGGGCCTCTCCTCCGAGATCGACCGCTGGGCCGACCCCGCCTACATCGAGTCGCAGGCGCGCGATCGCCTCCTCTACGTCAAGCCCGGCGACATCAGCTACCTCGTCATCGACGACGGCGCCACGGTCGAGGTCGGCTCCGCGCAGCCCGTGAGCGACGAGATCCAGCGCACGCGCATCGACTGGTCCCGCGCCGTCCTCGCCTCGGCCCTCACCGCCGCCCTCACCGACCTTCCGGCCGTCGAGCTCGTGGGCCCGGAGCCGACCCGCGAGCCGACCCCCGAACCGGAGCCCGCCCCGTGAGCCGCCCGCCCTTCGACCCCGCGAGCGAGCGGGATGTCCGCATCGTCTCCGCGCAGCTCGGCCGGCCCGCGCGCGACGTCATCGGCATCCCCGCCCGCTGCGTGTGCGGCGCACCGACGGTCGTCGCGACCGCTCCGCGGCTCGAGAACGGGACGCCCTTCCCGACCCTCTACTACCTGACGCACCCGGCGGCGACCGCCTCCGCCTCGCGCCTCGAGGCGAGCGGCGTCATGGCCGAGTACCAGGCCGGGCTCGCCGACGACCCCGAGCTCGCCGCCGCCTACGCGCACGCCCACGAGACGTACCTCGCCGACCGCGCGACCTTCGGCGACGTCGACGAGATCGCCGGCATCAGCGCGGGCGGCATGCCGACGCGCGTGAAGTGCCTGCACGCCCTCATCGGCCACAGCCTCTCGGTCGGCCCCGGCATCAACCCGATCGGCGATCGCGCCCTCGCCGAGTGCGACTGGAGCCCCGAGGTGTGCGCGTGCGCCCCCGACCAGCGCGGCTCGTAGCCGCCGGTCTCCTCCTCGCCGCGCTCGCCGGCGCGGCGCCCGCGGTGCCCGCCTCCGTCGCCGTCGCGGCCCCGGGCATCCGCGCCATGGACGCCGTCCGCGACCGTCAGTACTGGCTCGACGAGTACGGGATCCGCGCGGCATGGGCCGTGACCCGCGGGGCGGGCGTCACGATCGCGATCATCGACTCGGGGGTGGATGCGACGCATCCCGACCTGCGCGGAGCCGTCGTCGACGGCATCGACCTCTCGGGCGTCGGCTCGCCCGACGGCACGAGACCGGTCGGCTCGGACGCGCCCGACCACGGCACGATGGTCGCCTCGCTCGCGGCCGGCCGGGGGAGCGCCCCCGGCGACGGCGTCATCGGCGCGGCACCCGAGGCCGACCTCATCAGCGCCTCGCTCGCCTTCGGCCCCGAGCAGCGCGACGGCGACGCGCAAGTGGCCGAGGCCGTCCGCTGGGCGGTCGACGCGGGCGCCGACGTCATCTCGCTCTCGCTCACCCGCAACACCCTGTCGTGGCCCGAGAGCTGGGACGACGCGTTCGGCTACGCCGAAGCCAACGATGTCGTCGTCATCGCGGCGGCCGGCAACCGGGGCAGCGGCACCGAGCAGGTCGGCGCACCCGCGACCATCCCAGGCGTGCTCGCCGTCGGAGGCGTCGACCGCCGCGGCATCGCGAGCGACACCGCGAGCGCGCAGGGCATCTCGATCGCCGTCATGGCGCCGAGCGAGCAGCTCGTCGGCGCCGTGCCGGGCGGCGGTCACGTCATCTGGCAGGGCACGAGCGGCGCGACGCCCATCGTCGCGGGCATCGCCGCGCTCATCCGCTCCGCGCACCCCGAGGCGACCGCGGCCGACGTCGTCGCGCGCCTCATCGGCACCGCGCGGCCCGTCACCGCGACCGTGCCCGACCCCCTGTACGGCTACGGGCTCGTGGATGCGGCCGCCGCCGTGCGGGCCGACCTCGCGCCCGTCGCCGAGAACCCGCTCGGCAGCCTCGCGGAGTGGATCTCGCTCAATCGCCGGGCCGATGCCGAGGTGCGGAGCGTCCGCGTCGAGGGCGCTCGCGAGGCCGTGGGGCGCGCCGGGCATCCCGGACTCGCTAGGATCGGGGAGGCAGTGCGCCCCGTCGTGGCGGCCATCGCTCCCCTCGCAACAGTCGGTGCGGCCGTGCTCGGCGGCTCGCTCCTCGTCATCGCGACCGTCTCGCTCGGCACCGCACGATTCGGCAGGCGCTCGCGCGCGGGGTAGATTGTCCGGGTCCCTCACCACAAGGAGATCGTTCCCCCGTGCCCAGAATCCTGATCGTCGGTGGCGGTTACGCCGGTTTCTACACCGCTCTGAAGCTTCAGAAGTGGCTGCGCCCGGGAGAGGCCGAGGTCGTCGTGGTCGACCCGCTTCCCTACATGACGTACCAGCCCTTCCTCCCCGAGGTCGCCGCGGGTCAGATCGAGCCGCGCCACGCGGTCGTCTCGCTGCGCCGCCACCTCGACAAGACGCGCATCATCACCGCGAAGGTCACGGGCATCGACCACGCCGCGAGGACTGCGACGATCACGCCCGAGGTCGGCGACGCCTGGCAGCTCGAGTACGACCACATCGTCGTGACCGCCGGCTCAGTCTCGCGCACGTTCCCCATCCCGGGCGTCGCGGACGAGGCGATCGGCATGAAGGCGATCGAGGAGGCCGTGGCCGTGCGCGACCGCCTCATCGACAACTTCGCCCGCGCCGAGCTCCTGCCGGCGGGTCCCGAGCGGGATCGCCTGCTCACGGTCGTCGTCGTCGGCGGCGGCTTCGCCGGCATCGAGACCTTCGCCGAGCTCCGCAGCCTCGCGAGCTCGCTGCTCAAGGAGTACCCGCAGCTCACGATCGACGACACGCACTTCCACCTCATCGAGGCGATGGGCCGCATCATGCCCGAGGTCTCGCTCGAGACGAGTCAGTGGGTGCTCAAGAACCTCGCCCAGCGCGACGCGACGGTGCACCTCGACACGCAGCTCACGAGCGCCGTCGACGGCGTCATCGAGCTGTCGACCGGTGAGAGTTTCCAGAGCGACCTCATCATCTGGACGGCCGGCGTCATGGCGAACCCCGTCGTGCGCTCGACCGACCTCCCCGTCGAGGAGCGCGGCCGCATCCGCGCCCAGGCCGATCTCCGCGTCATCGACGAGAGCGGCGCCGTCGTCGAGGGCGCCTGGACGGCCGGCGACGTCGCGGCCGTGCCCGACCTCACGGGCGGCGGCGTGGGCGGCTTCTGCGTGCCCAACGCCCAGCACGCCGTGCGTCAGGGCAAGCTCATGGCGAAGAACATCGTCGCCGTCCTGCGCGGCGAGGAGCCCAAGGACTACGTGCACAAGAACCTCGGCGCGGTCGCGGGCCTCGGCCTCGGCCACGGCGTCTTTCAGTCGGGCAAGATCGCGATCAAGGGCTTCCCGGCCTGGGTCGCGCACCGCGGCTACCACGGCCTCGCGATCCCGATGTTCGAGCGCAAGATCCGCGTGTTCAGCGGCTGGCTCTGGAACCTCATCCTGGGCCGCGACAACGTCACGCTCACGGCGCGCGAGGAGCCGCAGGAGTACTTCCAGGCCTTCGCCTCGCGCCCCAAGGCGTAGCAGCGCGCCGCAGTCGATGCCGGGGCGGATGCTCGCCTCTAGGCTGATCGGTGCGCCCCGGTAGCCCAATCGGCAGAGGCAGCCGACTTAAAATCGGCCCAGTCTGGGTTCGAACCCCAGCCGGGGCACGCACGGCGGATCACGCGAGCGCGGGCTCGACCCACCGCACCCAGAGCGTGACGCCGACGAGCACGGCGCCGATGCCCGCCGCCGCGAGCCCGAGCCCGATGATCGGGAAGCTCGCGCCCGAGGCGAGGATCGCCCCCGTCACGGTCGCGACGGCGAGGGAGGCGACGGCCCACGTCGCGCGAGAGATCTGGAAGACCGCGCGCCCGGGGAACGAGCCGACCGGCAGCAGCATGAGCAGCAGCGACCCGAGCCCGCCGAGCGCGACGGTCGCCGCGGTCTCGGCCGCGAAGCTCACCCAGAACCCCGTGCTGGGCGTGAGAACGTCGTGCACCGCCCAGCCGGCGAGGGCGAGCGCCGCGACCGCGACGAGCTGCGCGACGGCGAGCCCGACCCGCACCCGGAACCGCGCGGCCCCGACGACGCTCGCGGTGACGAGCACGCCGATGAGGATGGCGGGCCGCAGCTCGGCCACGCGCGAGAGCAGCGCCGCCGCGATCGCCAGGGCGAGGATGCCCGGCAGCAGTCGCGTCACGACCGGCACCCGCGCCGCTCGTCGCACGACGCCGGCGGGCAGCCTCACCCCGACGGCGGCGAGCACGAGAAGCCCGAGCCCGATCGCGGCGGTGAGCCGCAGGTACCGCACCTCGAGGTCGAGCCCACCGCCGACCGCGGCGACGACGGCCGCCCCGGCGAACACCCCGACGGCGGTGAGGGCGGGGGAGACCACGGGGTCGTCCTCGCTCAGCACCGTCCCCCGGTTGCGGCCGGTCAGGCGCGGCATCGCGAGACGGATGCGCGGCGCGGCCCGCGTGGCGAACCAGCGCAGCGGCACCGCGATGAGTGCGAGGTAACCGATGGCGACGAGCGGCGCGATCGCGAGCCCCCCGCGCTCGACGATCTGGGCCGCGGTCGGCAGGGTGCCGCCGAATCCGGTCGGCGTGCCCCAGTTCGACGAGGGCTCGTCGCTCGACGAGCCCGGCAGCGGCGGGGCGGGCGGGGCCTCAGCGCCGGCATCGGAGCCCTCGCCGGGCGCCCCGCCGTTCCCGGGGTCGCCGTCCGTGCCGCCGCCGGGATCGGGAGCCGCGCTCGGTGGGGCGGGCTCGGTCGGTCGGGCGGGAGCGTCCGTCGCTCCGGGGGCCGGGGTCGCGCCGGGCGCGGGCTCCTCGACCGGCGGCGCGCTCGCTCCGCCGTCGGGCACGGCCCACTCCACCCGCACCCTGGCGCTCGCCGAGCTGAAGTTGCCGGCGGGGTCGCGCTGCAGCGCGCGCAGCTCCCGCTCGCCGGGTGCGGGCAGCCGCGCCTCGCACTCCCACTGCTCGCCGCGATCGACGGTCGTGCCGCACACGAGCTCTCCGTCGACGTAGAGCTGCAGGGTCGCGCCCGGCTCGCCCGTGCCCGCCGCACGCAGCATCGCTGTGGCCGTCCGGGTCCCGGTGCGAGGGAAGTCGATCGTCGGGGCCGCCGGCACGTCACGGTCGACCGTCGCGAGCGTCGGGGCCGACCACGTCGAGCGCTCCGGGCCGATCGCCGGCAGCGACTGGCGCGCGGTCGTCCGGTACTCGCCGCTCGGCACCGTCACGATGCACGACCAGTACCCGTTCGGCAGCGCCGCGGGGCAGCCGTGCACCGTCGATCCGCGCGGCCCGACCGTGCGCACCTCGATCGCCGCGCCGGGCGACGCCGTCCCGGTGAACCGCCCGGCGGTGAGCAGCGTGCCTCCCGCCCCGTCGATGCGGGGAGGCCCGAGCACGCGCAGCGGCAGGGGCCCGAACTCCTCGGTCGTGCCGTCCTCGAGCGTCTCGAGGCCGGCGAGCTCGATGACGCCGTCGGGCAGATCGACGCCCTCGCAGCTCCACGTCGTCGCGGCGTCGGCGACGGTGCAGACGACGGGCCCGCCGACGACCACGACCCGCACAGCGCTCCCGGCATCCTTCGTGCCCGAGATGGTGACGCGATCGTCGCCGATGAATCCGCTCGAAGGCTCCATGAAGGATGCCGCCGCCGCGGCCGGCGCCGCCGGCAGCGCGATCGACGCGAGGCCCGCGATCGCGGCGAGGGCGATGACGAGGGCGCGAGCCGCACCGCCGGGCCGCCCGGGGCGAGGCGGGTGCGCGCGCATGCCGCCTCCTCGGGCCGATGGTGCTCGGTCGTCGTGCGGGGGAGGTGCTGTCCTCCCGCCGACGACCATTCTCTCAGGTGCGTGGTGAGCGATCGTCGCGATCGGGGCGAATCCATAGCCCGGGTCGAGCGCGCGGCCTGTCGGCGCACCGGCGGCGGCTCTAAGCTGTGCCGCATGGAAATCCTCATCCTCGTCGGCGTCGTGGTTCTGCTCGCCGTCATCGTCGGCATCTACCTCTGGGCGACGTACAACTCGCTCGTCACGCTCAACGTCCGCGTCGACGAGGCGTGGAGCGACATCACGGTGCAGCTCAAGCGCCGCGCCGACCTCCTGCCCAACCTCATCGAGGCGGTCAAGGGCTACGCGGCGCACGAGAAGCAGGTCTTCGAGAGCGTCACACGCGCGCGCGCCGAGACCCTCAGCGCGCAGGGCCCCGCCGACGCCGCCGTCGCCGAGGGCCACATGCAGCAGGCGCTCAAGAGCATCTTCGCCGTGGCCGAGGCCTACCCCCAGCTGCAGGCGAGTCAGAACTTCCTGCAGCTGCAGGGCGAGCTCGTCGACACCGAGGACAAGATCCAGGCCGCGCGCCGCTTCTACAACGGCGGCGTGCGCGAGCTCAACGTCAAGATCAAGCAGTTCCCGAACACGCTGTTCGCGCGCCGCCTCGGCTTCCACGAGCGCGACTTCTTCGAGGTGTCGGACGCCGCGGCGATCGCCGAGCCGCCGCGCGTGCAGTTCTGACCTCGGCCCGAGCATCCTGACCCCGAACCCGCCCGAGGAGGGCTGACGTGTATCGCGCGATCGCCGCGAACAAGCGCAACACCATCGTCATCATGCTGGTGTTCCTCGTGCTCATCGGCCTGCTCGGGCTCGTCGCCGACTACTTCTACGGCGGCGGCTACACGATCTTCATCGGCACCCTCATCGGCGCCGCGGCGTACACGGCCTTCCAGTACTTCGCCGCCGGCAGGCAGGCGCTCTCCATGGCGGGCGCGCGGCCGATCGAGAAGGCCGACAATCCGCGGCTGTACCGCATCGTCGAGAACCTCGCCATCACGGAGGGCATGCCGATGCCGAAGGTCTACCTCGTGGAGGACCCGGCGCCGAACGCCTTCGCGACCGGCCGCGACCCCGAGCACGCGAGCGTCGCCGCGACGACCGGCCTTCTGGAGATCATGAACGACCGCGAGCTCACGGGCGTCATGGCGCACGAGCTCGGGCACGTGAAGAACTACGACATCCGCGTCTCGACGATCGTGTTCGGGCTGACCGTCGCCGTCGGCCTCATCGCCGACATCCTGGCTCGCATGGCGTTCTTCGGCGGCAACCGCAACAACAACGGCGGCAACCCGATCGTCCTCGTCTTCGGGCTCGTCGCGATGCTCGTCGCTCCGCTCGTCGCGGCGATGATCCAGGCCGCTGTCTCCCGCCAGCGCGAGTACCTCGCCGACGCGACCGGAGCCCTCACCACGCGCGACCCGGAGGGCCTCGCGAGCGCACTGCAGAAGCTCGGCGACTACGCCCGCCCGATGCGCCGCCAGAACTCGACCATGGCGCACCTCTGGATGAACGACCCCATGAAGCCCGGCGTCATGGACCGCATGTTCCAGACCCACCCGCCCATCCCCGACCGGGTGAAGCGCCTGCTGGAGAACTCGGCGCGCTTCTAGCGGGCGCGGATCTCGAGCCCCTGCCGGCCCGCCAGGTCGCCCGTCCATCGGTCACTTGTTGCGGCCGTCGGGGCCGAAGTTCGAACAGCTGACCGATAGACGCGCAGAGTGACGCGCGCAACCGACGCGCGACGGCACGCTCGCGGGTCGCGGGCGCGGGCGGGGGACGAGCAGGCTGCACGCCCCGCGGCCTCAGCCGCGCGCGAGGGCCGCGCGCACGGCGGCCGCAGCGTCGCCGCGGTCGGCGACCACGACATCCCCCAGCCCCTGCCACGCGGCGGCGGCGCGCAGGGCCGGCGCGACGCGCTCGGCCATCGCCCCCGCGTCGGCGCCCTCCTCGACCCACGCCGACTGCACGCGCAGCACGCCCGCGGCGCGATCGCTCTTGAGGTCGATGCGCCCCGGCAGCGCGTCGTCGACGAGCACGGGCAGCGAGTAGTAGCCGTAGAGGCGCTTCGGCGCAGGCGTGTAGATCTCGATCCGGTAGTGGAAGCCGAACATCCGCAGCGCCCGATCGCGGTTCCACACCACCGGATCGAAGGGCGACAGCAGCGCCGTCGCCTCGATGCGGCGGGGGATGCGCGTGCCCGGCACCCGGAACGCCGGCAGCGGCCTGCCGCCCCGCTCCCACCCCTCGACCGCGACCTTCTCGATGGCGCCGGCCTCCACGAGCTCGCCGAGCGCAGCCTGCGTCGGCGCGATCTTCAGCCGGTGGTAGTCGGCGATGTCGCCGACGGTGCCGACACCGAGGGCGCGCACGCCGCGCAGCACGAGCTCGCGCACCGCGCCGGCCTTCGGCACGGCGACCTCATGCAGCTCGGCGAGGCCCACCTGCTCGGGCAGCGCGTAGACGCGCGAGAAGCCGCGGCGCCCGCCGCTCACGACGTCGCCGAAGGCGAAGAGGTACTCGAGCCCGTTCTTGACGTCCGACCAGCCCCACCAGGGGCCGCGGCGCGCGGTCGCGTCGTGCTCGACCTCCGCGACGGTGAGCGGGCCCTTCTCGGCGAGCTCGGCGCGCAGCCACGCCATGAGCGCGGCGTTCTCGCCGACCCACGGCACCTTCCGCGTGAAGCGCTCGCGCAGCTCGCCGCGCTTCCAGTGCCAGAGCGGCCAGTCCTCCCGCCGGATGATCGCCGCCTCGTGCGCCCAGTACTCGGTGTAGCGGCCGCCGCGTGCGAAGAGCAGCCCGTCGAGGGCGGCCCGGTCGTACGCGCCGAGCCGCGCGAACAGGGGCAGGTAGTGCGAGCGCGCGAACACCGAGACGGAGTCGAGCTGCAGCACCTGCAGCCGGTCGACCGCGGCGGTGAGCTGCCGCGGCCCGACGGCGGGCGGATGCGCGCGATCGAAGCCCTGCGCGGCGAGCGCGAGGCGGCGCGCGGCGGCGGCGGAGAGGCGGTCCACGCCGTCACCGTAGCGGTTCGCACCGACACCGGCGCGCCGGGATCCGATCGCTGAGGCTCCCTCGTGCACGCGCGGTTGGCGCGCCGTTCACCCGCCGGGAGCCGCCCGGACACGCGGCCCTCCTACGGTTCGACGAGTCGCGGTTCCCCGTGCTCGGCAGCCCTCGAGCCGCCGCGACGCACCCACGGAGGAAACACAGTGATCCGTTCTCGCACTCTCGCCGGCGCCGCCCTGCTCGCCGCGACCGCGATCAGCCTGTCGGCGTGCGCCGTCGACGCCGAGCCCGTCTCCGACGTCGACGCCGCGGGCGCGACGAGCCTCGCCGACTTCGGCTCGTTCGAGGCCCTCGAGGCCGCCGCGAAGGCGGAGGGGCAGCTCAACGTCATCGCCCTGCCCCGCGACTGGGCCAACTACGGCGAGATCATCGATCTCTTCGCCGAGCGCTACCCCGAGATCACCATCAACGAGGCCTCGCCCGACGCGTCGAGCGCCGAGGAGATCCAGGCGGCCGAGAACCTCAAGGGGCAGGACACCGCTCCCGACGTCTTCGACCTCGGCCTCGCGGTCGCGCTCAGCAGCACCGACTACTTCGCCCCGTACACGGTGCAGCGCTGGGATGAGATCCCCGACGAGCTCAAGCACCCCGAGGGGCTCTTCGTCGGCGACTACGGCGGGTACATGGCGGTCGGCTACGACCCCGACGCCGTGCCGGCGCCCGAGTCGCTCGAGGATCTCCTCGGCGAGGAGTACCGCGGCAAGGTCGCCATCAACGGCGACCCGACGCAGGCTGGAGCCGCCTTCGCGGCCGTGGGCATGGCGACCGTGCAGAACGGCGGCGAGCTCGACGACTTCCAGGCGGGCATCGACTTCTTCGCCGAGCTCAACGAGGTCGGCAACTTCGTGAAGATCGACCCGACGCCCGCGACGGTCGCCTCGGGCGAGACGCCCGTCGTCTTCGACTGGGACTACCTCAACAGCGGCTACGCCGCCGAGCTCGAGGGTCAGCGCAACTGGGAGGTCGTGGTCTTCGACGGCGTCGGCTACGCCGGCTACTACAACCAGGCCATCAACATCGACGCGCCGAACCCCGCCGCCGCGCGCCTCTGGATGGAGTTCCTCTACTCGGCCGAGGTGCAGAACCTGTGGCTGAAGGGCGGCGCCCGCCCCGTGCTCGAGGCCGCGATGGTCGAGGCCGGCGAGATCGACGAGGCGCTCTACGCCGCGCTGCCCGAGGCTCCCGCCGAGACGGTCGTGCCGACCGCCGAGCAGAGCGAGGCCGCGGCCGCGCTCCTCGGCGAGAAGTGGGCGACGGCTGTCCAGTAGCGCGCCCGTCGCGATCGCGGCCGACCCCCGGGGCGACGGGCCCCGGGGGGCGACCCGCGCGACCGGCACGGCCCGTACCGCCCGCACCGAACGCAGCGCTCGCGCATCCCGTGCCGCCCGACGTGCGCTCGCCCACCCGCTGTGGGGCATCGCGCCGTTCCTGCTTTACGTGCTGCTCTTCCTCGCCCTCCCCACGGGCATCGCCCTCGGAACGGGCTTCCTCGACGGCGAGGGCGCGTTCACGCTCGACAATCTCGCCGCCCTCGGCGACCCGTTCGTCGTGAGCGGGCTCCTGACCTCGGTGCAGCTCTCGGCGCTCACCGCCGTCGTCGGCGCCGTCCTCGGCGCCCTCGTCTGCTACGCCCTGCTCGGAGCCCGGCCGGAGGGGCCGCTGCGCTCGGTCATCGACGCGGCGAGCGGCGTGCTCGCGCAGTTCGGCGGCGTCATGCTCGCTTTCGCCTTCGTCGCGACCATCGGCATCCAGGGGTTCATCACCGTCCTGCTGCGCGACCGTCTCGGCATCGACATCTTCGCCGACGGGGTCTGGCTCTACGAGGCTCCGGGGCTCGTGCTGCCCTACATCTACTTCCAGGTGCCCCTCATGGTCATCATCTTCATGCCCGCCCTCGAGGCCCTCAAGCCGCAGTGGGCCGAGGCGAGCGCGACGCTCGGCGGCACGACCGCGACGTTCTGGTGGCGCATCGGCCTGCCGGTGCTCGCCCCGTCGTTCCTCGGCTCCCTCCTGCTGCTGTTCGCGAACGCGTTCTCGTCGTACGCGACGGCGGCCGCGCTCACGAGTCAGGGCCAGGCGATCCTTCCGCTGCAGATCCGGGCGGCGCTCACGAGCGAGACCCTGCTCGGCCGCGAGAACCTCGCCGGAGCCCTCGCCCTCGCGATGATCCTCGTCATGGCGGTCGTCATGCTCCTGTACGGGCTGCTGCAGCGCCGCGCCTCCCGGTGGCAGCGATGAGCGGGATGCCCGGCGCGGGCATCCCCGCCCCCTCCCGCCTCACGCGCTGGGCCATCCTCGGCCTCGTCGGCGCGGTGTTCGCGATCCCGCTCGTCGCGATGCTCGAGTTCACGCTGCGGCGCGGGCTCGAAGGCGGCTACGACGTCTCTCGCTGGGTCGCCGTGCTCACGGGGAGCCTCGGGCCGGAGTACCGCGTGCTCGGCACCGCGATCGGCAACTCGCTCGTGCTCGCGGCGGCGACGGTCGCGATCGTGCTCGTGCTGCTCGTGCCGACGATGATCGTCGTCCACCTGCGGCTGCCGCGCCTCCGCCCGGTGCTCGAGTTCGTCTGCCTGCTGCCGATCAGCATCCCCGCGATCGTGCTCGTCGTCGGCCTCGCGCCCGTCTACGGAGTGATCGCGCGCGCGGCCGGCAGCGGCGTCTGGAGCCTCGCCTTCGCCTACGGCATCCTCGTGCTGCCGTTCGCCTACCGCGCCGTGCAGTCGAACCTCGACGCGATCGACGTCGCGACGCTCACCGAGGCGGCGCGGTCGCTCGGCGCGAGCTGGCCCGTCGTGATCGCGCGCGTCCTGCTGCCGAACCTCCGCCCGGGCCTCCTCGCGGGCGCCTTCATCACGGTCGCGGTCGTGCTCGGCGAGTTCACGATCGCGTCGCTGCTCAATCGCCAGAACCTGCAGACGGCGCTCGTCATCGTGCAGAAGGACGACCCGTTCATCGCCGTCATCGTCGCGCTCCTCGCCCTGCTCCTCGCCCTCGCCCTGCTGCTCGTGATCGGCCGCCTCGGCCGCATCCGCCCCGGAAGGACCCCATGACCTCCGCTCCCGCCACTGCCCCTCGCATCTCGGCCCCCGTCTCGCTCCGCGGCGTCGTCAAGCGGTTCCCGGGGCTCACCGCGCTCGACGGGGTCTCCCTCGATCTCGCGCCGGGCGAGCTCGTCGCCCTGCTCGGGCCCTCCGGCTGCGGCAAGACGACGGCCCTGCGGGTCCTGGCCGGGCTCGAGGCGGCCGACGAGGGCAGCATCCTTATCGACGGCGACGACGTGATCGGCACCCCGACGAACAAGCGCGACATCGGCATGGTCTTCCAGTCGTACTCGCTCTTCCCGCACCTGACGGCGATCGAGAACGTCGAGTTCGGGCTCCGCATGCGCCGGGTGCCCGCCGCCGACCGCCGCTCGCGCGCGGCCGAGGCGCTCGAGCTCGTCGGTCTCGACCACCACGCATCCCGCTACGCGCACCAGCTCTCCGGAGGCCAGCAGCAGCGCGTCGCCCTCGCCCGCGCCCTCGTCACGCGCCCGCGCGTGCTCCTCCTCGACGAGCCGCTGAGCGCGCTCGACGCGAAGGTGCGGGTGCAGCTGCGCGACGAGATCCGCCGCATCCAGACCGAGCTCGGCATCACGACGCTCTTCGTGACGCACGACCAGGAGGAGGCCCTCGCCGTCGCCGACCGCGTCGCGGTCATGCGCGCCGGCCGCATCGAGCAGATCGGCAGCCCCGAGGAGCTCTACGCGCGCCCCGCGAGCGCCTTCGTCGCCGACTTCGTCGGTCTGTCGAATCGGATGCCCGGCTGCGTCGTCGACGACGTCGTCCTCGTCGCGGGCCAGCCGCTCCCTCTGCTCGACCCGGGCTCGGCGAGCGGCGACGTGCACGCCCTCGTCCGACCGGAGGACGTCGAGCTCGTCGGCGAGCACGAGCCGGGCGCTCATGTCGGGCGGGTCCTGACGACCTCGTTCCTCGGAGCCTTCCGACGCACGCGCGTCCTCCTCGACGAGGGTGCGGAGGTCGTCGTCCAGCACCCCGCGGGATCGGCCGCCCACCCGGGCGATCGGGTGCACGTGCGCCTCGCCGGGCGTCCCGTGGCCGTCGCGCCGCGGTGAGAATGCGCCGCTCGTAGACTGGGGCGATGTTCCGACGCCTGCGCACGCCCGTCGACTCCACGACGCTCCGCCCGGACGACGTGCCGCGCGGCATGCGCATCGCCGGCGCCTACTCGTGGCGCCTCCTCGCGATCGCGGGGGTCGTCGCGGTCGTCATCTTCCTCGTGATGCAGCTGAGCCTGCTCGTCATCCCCGTCTTCGTCGGCGTCCTGCTCGCGGCGCTCCTCGGGCCGTTCGTGAGCTGGATGCGCCGCCGCCGCGTGCCCAACGGCCTCGCCGCGACGATCGGGCTGCTGACCCTCCTCGGCGTCGTGACCGCGCTCGTCTGGCTCGTCGTCAGCCAGGTCCGCTCGGGCCTCGCCGACCTGCAGGAGCGCTCGGCCGAGCGCTTCGACGAGCTGCTGTCGTGGGCCGCGACGACGTTCGGGCTGTCGCAGAGCGACATCCAGGCGTCGATCGACGAGTTCTTCGGGCAGTTCGACCTGACGGACGACTGGTTCGTGAACGGCGCGCTGCGGATCGGCTCGACCGCGACCGAGATCCTCACCGGGGCTGTCCTCGCGCTCTTCGCGCTCCTGTTCTTCCTGCTCGACGGCCGCCGCATCTGGCTCTTCGTCGTCGGGCTCTTCCCGCGCACCGCGCGCGAGTCGGTCGACGGCGCCGCGAGCGCCGGGTGGCGCACGGTCACCGAGTTCGCCAAGGTGCAGATCTTCGTCGCCTTCGTCGATGCGCTCGGCATCGGCCTCGTGGCGCTCGCGCTGCAGCTGCCGCTCGTGCTGCCGATCGCCGTCGCCGTCTTCCTCGGCAGCTTCGTGCCGATCGTCGGCGCGGTCGTCACGGGCAGCCTCGCGGTCGTCGTCGCCCTCATCTACGCCGGGCCGCTGCCGGCGCTCATCATGCTCGCGGGCGTCCTGCTCGTGCAGCAGATCGAGGGCAACGTGCTCCAGCCGCTCGTCATGGGCAGCGCGATCAAGGTCCACCCGCTCGCCGTCGTGCTCGCCGTCGCGGCGGGCGGCTTCCTCGCGGGCATCCCCGGCACCCTCTTCGCGGTGCCGATCGTGGCCTTCCTCAACGTCTTCGTCCGGTACATTGCGACGGGGGCATGGCGCGCCGACCCGGCAGCGCTCGCACCCGGCCCGCTCACCCCGGGGGCCTCGCCACCACCTCTCGCAGACAAGAGACCCCGATGACCGACATCGCCGCCGCGCCGACGGCCGGCGCCCTCCCGCGCTACCCCGGCCCGTCGCTCGCCGAGGTCGAGGAGGCCCGCCGCGTCGTGAGCGCCGTCGCCGAGCTCACGCCGATGGAGACCTCGCGCTACCTCAGCGACATCCTCGGCGCGCCCGTGCTGCTCAAGGCCGAGAACCTGCAGCGCACCGGCTCGTACAAGATCCGCGGAGCCTATTACCGGATGTCCCGGCTGACGGCCGACGAGAGAGCGCACGGCGTCGTCGCGGCGAGCGCCGGCAACCACGCCCAGGGCGTCGCGTTCGCCGCACGTGAGCTGGGCATCCGCGCCACGATCTTCATGCCCGTCGGCGTCGCCCTGCCGAAGCTGCAGGCGACCCGCCACTACGGCGCCGACGTGGTGCTGCGCGGCCACACCTTCGACGAGTCGCGCCGCGCCGCGCAGGAGCACGCGACCGCGACGGGCGCGGTGTTCATCCCGCCCTTCGACCACCCCGACGTCATCGCGGGGCAGGGAGCGCTCGCGCTCGACATCCTCGACCAGGTGCCCGACCTCGAGACGATCGTCGTCCCGATCGGCGGCGGCGGCCTCATCTCGGGCGTGGCGACCGTGCTCAAGCAGCGGGCGTCGGCCGAGGGCCGCAGCATCCGGGTCATCGGGGTGCAGGCCGCGAACGCCGCGGCCTACCCCGCGAGCCTCGCAGCCGGCGAGCCGACCGCGATCACGATGACACCGACGATCGCCGACGGCATCGCGGTCGCCAAGCCGGGCAAGCTCAACTTCGTGATCATCCGCGAGACCGTCGACGAGGTCGTCACGGTCGACGACGACGACATCGCGCGCGCGATGCTCGTGCTGCTCGAGCGCGCCAAGCTCGTCGTCGAGCCCGCGGGGGCCGTCGGGGTCGCGGCCGTGATCACGGGCCGCATCCGCGCGACGGGGAAGACCGTCGTCGTGCTCTCGGGCGGAAACATCGACCCGCTCATCATGGAGCGCGTCATCAGCCACGGCCTCGCCGCGAGCGAGCGCTACCTCAAGCTGCGCATCCCGCTGCCCGACCGCCCCGGCCAGCTCGCGCGCACGAGCGAGATCGTCGCCTCGCAGAACGCCAACGTTGTCGAGGTCCTGCATACGCGCCACGGCTCGGGCCTGCAGATCAGCCAGGTCGAGCTCGAGCTGCACATCGAGACTCGCGGCCCCGAGCACGCCGAGCAGGTGCTCACGGCGCTGCGGGAGGCCGGCTACGACCCGCGGCGCACGCTGTAACGAGCTCGAGCCGAGCAGCGCCTACGGCCGGTAGGTCTGCACGTCGAGGATCTCGACGTCGATCTCCTTGCCGCTCGGAGCGGTGTAGGTCGTGAACTCGCCGATCGTGAGGCCGAGGATGGCCGCGCCGAGGGGGCTCTGCTCGCTGTAGACGTCGAGGTCGCTGCCGTCGGCGAGGATCTCGCGGCTGCCGAGCAGGAACTTCTCCTCGTCGCCCATGACCTTGGCCGTGACGACCGTGCCCGGCTCGACGACGTCGGTCGCCTCCGGCACCTCGCCGACCGTCGCGGTGCGCAGGAGCTCGGTGAGCTGGCGGATGCGCGCCTCGATCTTGCCCTGCTCGTCCTTCGCCGCGTGGTAGCCGCCGTTCTCCTTCAGGTCGCCCTCGTCGCGCGCGGCCTCGATGCGCTTGGCGATGTCGGAGCGCCCCGTCGTCGACAGGTACTCGAGCTCGGAGCTCAGACGGTCGTGCGCCTCCTGCGTGAGCCACTTGGTGGAGCTGCCGGTGTCGCTCATGGGGTGCCCTTCGGTCGGTCGGTCGTGTCAACGCACGAGAACCGGCCTCATGGGCCGGTTCCGCGGATCGATTCCGTGGATTCTACGGAAGCCAGCAGCGATACGGCAAACCCGTCACCGCGGGCTCCGCGGTGCGCAGCGACTCCTCGAAGACGCGCGTGCGCCGCTCGGACGCCCCGAGCTCGATGATCCGCCAGCCCACGATGCCGAAGCTGCCGTTGAGCGCCTGGATCGCGCACGACACCTCCGTCCCGGGCTCGGTCGAGACCTCCCAGCGCACCGAGATCGACGTGTCGGTCGCGTCGCGGTAGCCGAGCTCGCGCACCTCGAGCGTCGCGTTCGTGCCCGACAGCCCGCCCCACACGACCCACGCGGCGAAGACGACGACGAAGGCGACGGCGGCCGCGATGACGATGGTGCGCGTGCGGCGGCGCTCGCCGGGCGTGCGGCCGTAGCGCGCATCGAGTCGCGCCTGCGCGGTCATCGGCCGGGCGGCATCCGTCAGGGCGGGGTCGGGCGTCGCGTCGTCGGGCATCGCGCGGAGGGCATCCTGTCTGCTCACGGAATAGGACGGATAGTCTGGAGCAACGTTACTGCGCGGCGCTGGGCGCCGACCGCACCGGGCCGCGCAGCGCGGCCCCCTTCTCGAGGAGCTCGTCGTGAACTGGCTGTCGTCTCTCGCCCCCCTCACCGTGGGCCCCGGGCCCGTCGACGACCCGGGCGACCCGCTTATCCCGCCGATCGAGGTCGACCCGAACTCGGTCACCCCGGGCGTCATCGGCTTCGTCGCCATCGCGCTCGTGACGATCGCGGCGATCCTGCTCATCATCGACATGTCGCGCCGCGTGCGCCGCGTGCGGTACCGCGGCGAGGTGCGCGAGCAGCTCGAGGCCGAGCGCGCCGAGGCCGAGCTCCGTGCCGCGAGCGGCGAGGGAGCGGACGGCGCCGACTCAGCCGCCGAACGGCGGGTCGATGGCGACGAGCAGGATCCCCGCCCAGTGGCATAGGAACGCCACGACCGTGAGCGTGTGGAAGATCTCGTGGAAGCCGAAGACGCCCGGCACGGGGTTCGGGCGCTTCATGCCGTAGATCACCGCGCCCGCCGTGTACGCGAGACCGCCCGCGATGACGAGAACCATCATCGCGGGGTTCGCGGCGTAGAGGTCGGCCATGTACAGCACAGCGGCCCAGCCGAGCAGGACGTAGAGCGGCACGTAGGCCCAGCGCGGCGCGTGGATCCAGAAGACGCGGAAGCCGATGCCGACCGCGGCGCCCGCCCAGACGAGCACGAGCAGCAGGTAGCCCTTGTCGGGCGGCAGCGCGAGCACCGCGAGCGGCGTGTAGGTGCCCGCGATGAGCAGGAAGATGTTCGCGTGGTCGAGGCGCTTGAGCAGGATGCGCGTGCGCTCGCTCCACGTGAAGCGGTGGTAGGTCGCCGAGATGCCGAAGAGCAGCAGCGACGTCGTCATGAACACCGCGCTCGACCAGGTCGCGTCCGCGCCGTCGGCGGCGACGAGCAGGACGACGCCGAGCACGATCGCGAGCGGGAAGGTGCCGGCGTGGATCCAGCCGCGCCACAGCGGCTTGCCCTCGACCGGCGGGTGCTCGAGCTCGTCCTCCAGGAGGGGGATGTTCGGGATGTCCGCGCCGGGCTCGCGGTCGACGGCCGCCTCGTGCGCCGACTCGTCGTGCGATCGCTGCGAGCCGGGGGAGGGGGACGAGGTCATGCCCTCACGCTACGCGGCCGGGGGTGCCCGACCCAATCCCTTGGCGCTCGGGGACAAGCGGTCGGCGGTGGACTACCGTAAGCCTGTGCGTTCGAGGAGAATCCCCGGCGGGAGCGGGCTGCTCTACGAGCTCTACATGCGTCGGCTGCGGCGTCAGCTGGCCGAGACGACGCACCCCCGCCACGTCGCGATGATCATCGACGGCAACCGGCGCTGGGCCCGGCAGTTCGGCGGCACGACCGAGCACGGCCACCGCGCGGGCGCCGACAAGATGCGCGAGTTCCTCTCCTGGTGCGACGAGGCCGGCATCGGCGTCGTCACCCTCTACCTGCTCTCGACCGACAACCTGACGGGCCGCGACGAGGCCGAGCTCACGGCCCTCACGCGCATCATCGCCGAGCTCGCCGATGAGCTCTCGCGCGTGCCGCAGTGGCGCGTGCAGCACGTCGGGAGTCGGGAGGGGCTCCCCGACGAGCTGCTCGCCGCTCTCGACGCGGCCGAGGCGCGCACGGCCGACGACCGGGGCCTCCACATCAACCTCGCCGTCGGGTACGGCGGCCGGCGCGAGATCGCCGACGCAGTGCGGTCGATCGTGCACCATCACGCCGAGCGCGGCGGCACCCTCGACGAGCTCGCCGAGGAGGTCACGCCCGAGAAGATCGCCGAGCACCTGTACACGGGCGGCCAGCCCGACCCTGACCTCGTGATCCGCACCTCCGGCGAGCAGCGCCTGAGCGACTTCATGCTGTGGCAGAGCGCGCACAGCGAGTTCTACTTCGTCGAGGCCCTCGGCCCCGACCTGCGCGAGGTCGACTTCCTCCGCGCCCTCCGCGACTTCGCCCGCCGTCAGCGCCGCTTCGGCGCCTGAGAGGAGCAGACGGATGCCCGCCATCGACGACTACGCCGCTCGCTTCTCCGAGGAGCCCGGCTACCTCAACTTCCCCTCCTTCGGCCCGCTCGGCGAGGCGGCGCTCGCCGAGGAGCGCGCGCACGTCGAGATCATGAGCCGCGCGCGGTTCGGGTCGCTGCCGTCGATGGCGGACGAGGAGGAGCGGGCGGATGCGGCTGTCGCCGCCCTGCTCGGCTTCCGGCCCGATCAGGTCGTCTTCCAGCCCTCGACGAGCCAGGCGCTCATGCACGCGATGTTCGGCGTGACGGGCGGCGTCGCGGCGAGCCCCGACGAGTTCCCGTCGATCGGGTACGGCATGGCGCGCGCGGCCGAGGCGCTCGGCGTGCTCGTGCCGCACGCGATCACGCCCGAGCACGAGCGAATCACGCCGGCCGTCGTCCGCGACCAGATGGCGAGCTCGGTCGTCGCCGTCGCGGTGAGCCTCGTCGACTACCGCACCGGCCACCTCATCGACCTCGAAGGCATCAGGCAGGTCATCGGCGACCGGCTGCTCATCGTCGACGCCATCCAGGGGCTCGGCGTCGTCGAGGCGCCGTGGGAGGTCTGCGACGTCATCGTCGCCGGCGGGCAGAAGTGGCTGCGGGCGGGGTACGGCACGGGCTTCCTCGCGCTGAGCGACCGCGCGCGCGAGCAGCTCACGCCCGTGTGGTCGGGCTGGAACGCGATCGACGACCCGATGGCCGACGGGCCCGTCCACGAGATCGTCGCGCCGCACCCGACGGCCCGCGCGTTCCGCGTCGGCTACGCCGATCCGGTCGCGCAGGCGCGCCTGGCCGGTGCCGTCGAGGAGGTCGTCTCGGTGGGCGTGGGGGTCATCCGCGACCGCGTGCTCGAGCGCGCCTCGGCGATCATCGCCGCAGCGGACGAGGTGGGGCTGCCGGTCGGCTCGCCGCGGGACGACGCCGAGCGCGCGGGGATCGTCGTGATCGATCCGCCGGCGGAGCAGCTGAGCATCCTCACCGCCGCCCTGCACAACCACGGGGTGTCGACCACCGTCCGCGGGGGCCGGGTGCGTCTCGGGCCGCACGCGTCGACGACCGACGAGACGATCGAGCTGCTGCGCACGGCGCTCGCCGAGTACCAGGCGGGCACGCGCATCTGAGCCGTCGGGTCGCGCGACCCGGTCGGAACGGTCGGACAGCATGACCATCGCGTGACACGGGCGTGTCGTTCCCTCGGGTTCGATCGAGCGGGTCTAGCGTCAGCCGCATCGGGCACCGCGCCCGGTCGGGACGGCCTCGAATCGTCTCGCGAGCCCCTGGCCGTCTCCGTCGCGACAATGGTCCGGGGACGCCCGCGCTCCCCGGGGATGGAGCACCGGTGGCCTCTTCCCGCACTACTCGCCAGGCAGCAACCAGCAGCGCGACGTCGGGGGAGGTGGGCCAGCTCACCTACGTTCTCGACACGTCGGTGCTGCTGAGCGACCCGAAAGCGCTGTTCCGCTTCAAGGAGCACGCCGTCGTCATCCCCGTCGTCGTCATCGGCGAGCTCGAGGCCAAGCGCAACGACCCCGAGATCGGCTACTTCGCGCGCCAGGCGCTGCGCAATCTGGATGACCTGCGCGTGCAGCACGAGCGCCTCGACTTCCCCATCGCCGTGGGCGACGGCGGCTCGCTGCGCGTCGAGCTCAACCACTCGAACCAGTCGGTGCTGCCCTCGGGGCTGCAGCTCGGCGACAACGACTCGCGCATCCTCGCCGTCGCCATGAACCTCGCGAGCGACGGCCTCGACGTCGTCGTCGTCTCGAAGGACCTCCCGATGCGCGTCAAGGCGTCGTCGATCGGCCTCGCGGCGCAGGAGTACCGCGCCGAGCTCGCCGTCGACTCCGGCTGGACGGGGCAGGCGGACGTCACGCTCTCGAGCGACGAGATGGCGAAGCTGTACGACCGCGAGACGATCGAGTCGGCGGCCGTCGCCGATGTGCCGCTCAACACGGGCCTCGTGATCCACTCCGATCGCGGGTCGGCGCTCGGGCGCGTCATCGAGAAGGGCCGCATCGGGCTCGTCCGCGGCGACCGCGACGTCTTCGGGCTGCACGGCCGCTCGGCCGAGCAGCGGCTCGCGATCGACCTGCTCATGGATCCGCAGATCGGCATCGTCTCGCTCGGCGGCCGCGCGGGCACCGGCAAGTCGGCGCTCGCGCTGTGCGCCGGGCTCGAGGCGGTGCTCGAGCGGCAGCAGCAGCGCAAGATCATGGTCTTCCGCCCGCTCTACGCCGTCGGCGGGCAGGAGCTCGGCTACCTGCCGGGCGACGCGAGCGAGAAGATGAACCCGTGGGCGCAGGCGACGTTCGACACGCTCAGCTCGGTCGTGTCGCAGAACGTGCTCGACGAGGTCATCGACCGCGGGCTGCTCGAGGTGCTGCCGCTCACGCACATCCGCGGCCGGTCGCTGCACGACGCGTTCGTGATCGTCGACGAGGCGCAGTCGCTCGAGCGCAACGTCCTGCTCACGGTGCTCTCGCGCATCGGGCAGAACTCGAAGGTCGTGCTCACGCACGACGTCGCCCAGCGCGACAACCTCCGCGTCGGTCGCCACGACGGCGTCGCGAGCGTCATCGAGACGCTCAAGGGCCACGGCCTGTTCGGGCACATCACGCTCACGCGCAGCGAGCGCAGCGCGATCGCGGCGCTCGTGACGGATCTGCTCGAGGGCAACGAGCTCGCCTGAGCCGGGCATCCGCCGCATCGGACGGCGCTCGCCTGCGGGGCGGGCGCCGTCCCGCGTCGGCGGGAGCGGGCGTCGGCGAGGCGGGCGCTAGTCGGCCGCGCTCGCGCGGCGCGGCTGCGCGACGGCGGCGAGCAGCTCGCCGAGCGTGTGGTCGCCCTCGACGCGGTGGCGCAGGCTCGCGCTGCCGTTGACGGTGTAGCGGTTGCGGCGGCCGTCGCGCTCCTTGAGCAGGTAGCCGCCCTCGACGAGCTCGGCGATGATGCGCTGGGTGGCGCGCTCGGTGATGCCCACGAGCTCGGCGATCTCGCGCATGCGCAGCTCGGGGTCGGCGGCGAGGCACACGAGCACGTGCGAGTGATTGGTCAGGAACGTCCACTCGGCCACGTGCTCACTGTAGGGCGCGCAGCCGCGGATCGGCCGGAAGCGCACAGCGCAACACGCGAACACTAAAACGCGAAGCAAAACACACGAAAGAGATTACGTGTATTCTGTGACGCGTAAGGAGGTTCGCCCATGCCGCCCGCCCCTCTCCTCAGCCTCGAACCGCTCTCCGTCCTGCTGCTCGTGCTCGTCGTCGGCATCGCCCTCGCGGTGCTGCCGTACGCCCACCGCTCCCTGCGCGGCGACCGCCACGGCGTCGGCGTCACCGTCGCGATCGGCGGGATGCTCGCCGCGACCGCCCTCCTCGCCGTCGCCGCGCAGCCCTGGCTCGTCGCCCTCGCCTGGAGCGCCGCGACCGCCGCCACGCTCATCGCCCTCCGCCTCGGCGGGGGAGCGGCCGCCGTTCGCCGCGCCGCCCCCTGGCTCGTGGTCGGCGACCTCGCGCTCTGGGGCGCCGTCGCCGGGATCGCGACGAGGGGCCGCACCGAGCTCGCGGCCGTCCTGCTCGTCGTCGCGGCGGGCATCCGCTGCGCCGCGCCGCCCGCGCACGGCTGGCTCGTCGACTCGCTGCACGCCCCGACGCCGGTGAGCGCGGCGCTGCACGGCGGCATCGTCAACGGCGGCGGCATCCTGCTCATCACCCAGTTCGGGGTGCTGCATCAGAGCGCGCTCGCCCTCGGCCTGCTCGCCCTCCTCGCCGCCGTCGCGGTCGTCGCCGGCACGATCGGCGCCCTCGTGCGCACCGACGTGAAGGGCCGCCTCGTGCTCTCGACGGTCGCGCAGATGGGCTTCATGCTGCTCTGCGTCTCGCTCGGCCTCACCGCCGCCGCGGCGCTGCACCTCGTCGCGCACGGCTTCTACAAGAGCGCGCTCTTCCTCGGCTCGAGCGACGGCATCGACCGCCGCGCCGCCGACCGCCGCGCGCCCGCCCCGATCCGACTGTCACCGGCCGGGCGACGGGGGCGGATGCTCGTGGGCGCCCTCCCCGCCGTGCTCGCCCTCATCGTCACCGCGCTCGCCCTCTATCCGGGCGGTCGCGGGCTGCCCGAGACCCTCCTGCTGCTCGTCATGGCCGTCGCGATCGCGACCGCCGGATACCGCGCCGCCCTCGCCGCGCGCACCCTCCCGCACGCGCTCATCGTCGGAGCCCTCGCCGCGGGTGCCGCCACGGCGTTCGCCGCCGTCACCTCAGCGCTCTCGGGGCTGCTCGCCCTGCCCTCCGCTGTCGGCAGCGCGGCGGGCGGGAGCGTCGTGCCACTCGTGCTCGCCGTGCTCGCGCTGTCGGCCCTCGCGGGGATCGCCGCGCTGCGCGGCGTCGCGCCCACCGGGCGACTGGCGCTGCGCATCCTCGCCCTCGGGCACCGTCTCGGCGGCCCGGGCCCCCGTCGCGCCGGCCGCCCCGCCGCTCGCCTGGCCCGCACCGCTCGCGCGCTCGACCCGATCGGAGCCTCCGCATGACGACCCTCCTGCCGACGACCGCGCGCATCCTCCGCGCTCGCGCGGACGCCGAGATCGCCGCGAACGTCATCGCGCCGTACTACGGCCTCGACGCCGCGATCGCCGTCAACCCGGTGCTGCCGTCGCTGCGCGAGGGGATGCCCGCCGCCCTGCGCAGCGCCGCTCCCGCCCTCGGGGCGCGCGGCTCCGCCGACGAGCGCTGGTTCCGCGCGCAGCTCGACGGCGGGCGCATCTCGACCGCGGAGCTCGCGGGCGCACTGCGCGCGCAGCTGGTCGCGGCGCGCGGCACCGGTGCGGCGGCAGCGATCGCCGATCAGTCCGACGCCGACCTCGTCGAGGGCTTCCTCGCGAGCGCTCCGAGCGAGGCCGTCGCGGCCGCGGGCTCCGACGCGCCCGCTCCCGACCCGATCGACGAGCAGCTGACGCGCTGGTGCCGCGCGGCCCTCGCGCCCGAGGCCGCGGCGTGGCCCGTGCCGGTCGACGAGCTCGGGTTCTACGGGGCCTGGCGCGCCGTCGCGAGCGTCGACCCGAGCATCCCCCGCAGCGCCCGCCGCCGCATTGAGGAGGCGCCCGCCGCGGCGGACGCCGCGCTCGCCGCCGCGCTCGAGGCGACCGGCCTGCCCGCAGCGGACCGCGCCGACGCACTGCGCCGCGAGCTCGCGCGCACCCCGGGCTGGACGGCCTACGTGCGCTGGCGCGCGCAGACGAGCGGCGATGTCGAGGTCGTCGACCTGCTCGCCGTGCGCCTCACCCTGCGCGTCGCGCTCGACCTCCCCCTGCCGGACGTGGCGTCGGGCCCGCGGGCCGGTCGCGACGCGCTCGGCCTCGACGCGGTCGAGCGCGCGCTCGTCTGGCAGGCGGCGCTCGAGGCGCGCGTGCACGAGCGGCTGCTGTCGCGCGTGAGCACGGCACCGACCACCGCGGCCGACCCCGCGCCCCGCGCGCACCTCGTGTTCTGCATCGATGTGCGCAGCGAGGGCATCCGCCGCCGTCTCGAGCAGCAGGGCCCCTACGCGACCTCGGGCTTCGCCGGGTTCTTCGGCATCGCCGCCGAGGTCGAGCCGCTCGCGGCGTCCGCGGCCTCGGCGGCGCTGCCCGTGCTGCTGAGCCCGCGCTACCGGGTCAGCGAGCGCCCCGTGCCGGGCGCCTGGCGCGGCGCGAAGTCGCTCGTCGACCGCCTCGCTGCGGGCCGGGCGTGGCGCTCGGCGCTGAAGGCGCCCGACTCCGTGGCGGGCGCGCCGCTCGGCTGGGCCGAGATGACCGGATGGCTGTGGGGTCCTGTCGCGGCCGGCCGCAGCATCCTCGCCGGTGCCGCGGCACGCGGCCGCCGCGCCGACGACCCGGTGGGCGCGCCTACGACGCTCTTCGACGTCGACTCGGCGCTCTCGGTGGAGGACCAGCTCGCCACCGCCGAGGTGATCCTGCGCACGATGGGCATGACGGCGCCGGATGCTCCGCTCATCGTGCTCGTCGGCCACGGCTCGACCACGACCAACAACGCCTACCGCACCGCGCTCGACTGCGGGGCCTGCGGCGGCCACCGCGGAGCCCCGAACGCGCGCATCGCGGCCGCCATCCTCAACAGCGAGGCCGTGCGCGCCGGGCTCGCCGCGCGCGGCATCGAGATCCCCGACGAGACGGTGTTCCTCGCCGCCGAGCACGACACGGTGAGCGACGCGATCACTATCGTCGACGCGTCGGCGCTCCCGGCCGAGCGGCGGGGCGAGCTCGATGCGCTGCGCGCCGACGCGGCGCGCGCCGCCGACGCGCTCCAGTGCGAGCGGGCCGCCGAGCTGCCGGGCTCCCGCACGGGAGCAGGTCGCGCGCGCCTCGAGCGCCGCGGCCGCGACTGGGCGCAGGTCTACCCCGAGTGGGGCCTCGCCCGGAACGCCGCGATCATCATCGGGCCGCGCTCGCGCACGGCGGGCGTCGACCTCGAGCGTCGGGCCTTCCTGCACTCGTACGACCCCGAGGCGGATGCCGACGGGCGGGCCCTCGAGACGATCCTCACCGCACCGCTCGTCGTCGCGCACTGGATCAACGCCCAGTACTACTTCTCGGCCGTCGACCCCGAGGTGCTCGGCGCGGGCTCGAAGACCGTGCACAACCTCGTCGGCGGCGCGGGCGTGCTCACTGGTCCCGGCGGCGATCTGCGCATCGGCCTGCCCTGGCAGTCGATCGGCACGCGCGCAGGGCTGCACCACGAGCCGCTGCGCCTGCTCGCCGTGGTCGACGCTCCGCTCGACCGCATCGACGGCATCATCCAGCGCGCCGACATCGTCGCCGACCTCGTGCACGGCGACTGGGTCGTCCTCGTCGCCCCCGGCTCCGAGCCCGGCTCGTGGGTGCGCCGCACGCGCGAGGGCTGGGCGCCCTACCCCGTGACCCCCGACCAGAAGGAGGCGGCATGAGCCGCGAAGCACTCACGCGCATGACCAAGATCGAGGTCGTCGCCCGCACCGCCGACAGCGACGCCGTGCGCCGGCAGATCGTCGCCTCGGGCGCGACCGGCTACACGAGCCTGCCGGCTGTGACCGGGCTCGGACACCACGGCGCGCACGAGGGTCGCGCGCTGTTCAACGACCGCGACGCCCTCACGCTCACGATCACGGTCGTGCCCGACGACCGCGCCGACGACCTCATCGAGGGGCTGCGCTCGCTGCTCGAGCGGTCGACGGGCGTCATGTTCGTGAGCGACACCTACGTCAGCCGGCCGCACTACTTCAGCTGAGCCGGGGCCCGCGCCGAGCATCCGCGCATCGAAACGGCGCCCGCCCCCCGGGAGGGAGCGGGCGCCGTTCGCACGGGCGACGCGGGCTAGAGGCCCGGCGAGGTCATCGAGAGCACGTCGAGGAGCTCGTCGAGCTGCTGCTCGGTGACCTCGCCGCGCTCGACGAAGCCGAGGTCGACGACGGCCTCGCGCACCGTGAGGCCCTTGGCGACCGAGTGCTTGGCGACCTTCGCGGCGGCCTCGTAGCCGATGACGCGGTTGAGCGGCGTGACGATCGAGGGCGAGGACTCGGCGAGGGCGCGAGCGCGCTCCTCGTTGGCCTCGAGCCCTGCGACGGTCTTGTCGGCGAGCACGCGCGTCGAGTTCGCGAGCAGGCGGATCGACTCGAGCAGCGAGGTGCCCATGACGGGGATGGCGACGTTGAGCTCGAACGAGCCCGAGGCGCCGGCCCAGGCGACGGTCGCGTCGTTGCCGATGACGCGCGCGCACACCATGAGCACGGCCTCGGGGACGACCGGGTTCACCTTGCCCGGCATGATCGACGAGCCGGGCTGAAGGTCGGGGATGCTCAGCTCGGCGAGGCCCGTGTTGGGGCCCGAGCCCATCCAGCGGATGTCGTTGCAGATCTTCGTGAGCGAGACCGCGATGACGCGCAGCGCACCGCTCGCCTCGACGAGGCCGTCGCGCGCGCCCTGCGCCTCGAAGTGGTCGAGCGCCTCGGTGATGGGCAGGCCCGTCGACGAGGCGAGCTCGGCGATGACCTTCTGCGAGAAGCCGAGCGGGGTGTTGATGCCGGTGCCGGTCGCGGTGCCGCCGAGCGGGACCTCGGCGACGCGCTCGATCGTCGCCTGCACGCGAGCGATGCCGAGGCGGATCTGGCGGGCGTAGCCGGCGAACTCCTGGCCGAGCGTGACGGGCGTCGCGTCCATGAGGTGCGTGCGGCCGGCCTTGACGACCGTCGTCCAGAGCTCGGCCTTCGCCTCGAGCGCGCTCGCGAGGTGCTCGAGGGCGGGGATGAGGTCGGTGAGCAGCGCGCTCGTGACGGCGAGGTGCACCGAGGTCGGGAAGACGTCGTTCGACGACTGCGACGCGTTGACGTGGTCGTTGGGGTGCACCGCGAGGGCCTCGGTCGACGCGAGCGTCGCGAGCACCTCGTTCATGTTCATGTTCGAGCTCGTGCCCGAGCCGGTCTGGTAGGTGTCGACGGGGAAGTGCTCGTGGTGCTGGCCGGCGATGATCTGGTCGGCGGCGGCGACGATCGCGCTCGAGCGGTCGCCGTCGAGGATGCCCAGCTCGGCGTTCACGATCGCGGCGGCGCGCTTGATCTGCGCGAGGGCGACGATCTGGCCCGGCTCGAGGCCGGAGCCGGAGATGGGGAAGTTCTCGACGGCGCGCTGCGTCTGCGCGCGGTACAGGGCGCTGCGCGGGACGCGCACCTCGCCCATCGTGTCGTGCTCGATCCGGTACTCCGGCTCAGTGGTCTCGCTCACGGCGATCTCGTCCTTCTCGTAGAGGGGTGCAGGGGGTCGGCGCGCCGGTCAGATCTGGCCGACGACGATGTCGGGCACTGCTCGACCCTCGAGCAGGCGGTAGTTGGCACCGACGATAGCCAGGGTACCGGCGGCGACGGCGTCGCTGATGAGCTCGGAGGCCGCGAGCAGCTCGCCCACGGTGTCGCGCAGGTGCTCGCGACCGACGTCCTGCGCGTCGAGCTCGTGGATGTCCGTGGTGCCCTTCGCGAGCAGGCACCGGTCGACGGCGGGCTGGATGCGCTCGACGAGCCCGTGGATGTGCGGCGGCAGCGGGGGAGCATCGGGCCCGCGGGAGTCGATGGCGGCCCGCACCGCCCCGCACTCGTCGTGGCCGAGGACGAGGATGAGGGGCACCCCGAGGACGCCGACGGCGTACTCGAGCGAGCCGACGACGCTGCTCGAGATGACCTGGCCGGCGTTGCGCACGACGAAGAGGTCGCCGAGGCCCTTGTCGAAGATGATCTCGGCGGCGAGACGCGAGTCGCTGCAGCCGAAGAGGGCCGCGTGCGGCGCCTGCGACGAGGCGAGCTCGGCGCGACGGTCGACGTCCTGACGGGGGTGGGCCGGTTCGCCCGCGACGAAGCGGGCGTTGCCGCGCTCCATCTCGCGCCAGACGTCGGCCGGGGTGCGCGTGGGTCCAGTCATGATCGTCCTCCGCGTGCGTGGTTCGGCTGGGGCGGTGGCGGTCGGCCGTCAGCGGCCGGCGTCGAGCTCGGCCGCGACCGCGGTGGCGAGCTGGGCGAACTCCGACTCCGACGCGGTGCCGTACAGCACCAGGGTGCTGTCGGCCGTCTCGGTCACGAGGGCGTAGCCGCGATTGCCGATGCCGTCCGCCTCCCGACGATCGTAGAGCGTCCACTCGGCGCCGCCGATCTCGACGCTCTCACCCTCGCGGCTGGGCTGGCGCAGCGCCTGGTCGAGCCACGTCGGGTTGGCGTCGAAGCCCTGGAGGACGCCGATGAAGCGATCCTCCGCCGTGATGAGGCCGACGTACCACTCCTGCACCGAGCCGTCGCTGCCGAGGTCGGCGCGGTTGGCGTACCAGCCCTCGGGCAGATCGGGGGCGACCACGGGCATCCCGAGCCCGTTCTCGGCCTGCTCGGCCGTCGCGCGGTAGTCGACGCTCTCGGGGGTCGGATCCTCCCGGACCGTCACGACGACGAGGAACAGGACGATGAGCAGCGACGCGGCGATCGACAGCAGAAGGTTCGTCGACGACTGGTTGGCACGGCGCTTGCGGCGGTTCTCGGCGACGCGGGCCGCGCGCTCGTCGTCGGTCTCGGGCCTGCCGAGCTCGGCGACGATCGGGCGTCCGGTGACGGGGTCGGTCATGCGCGGATGCTCAGCCCTGCCCGGCCGCGGATCGCGCGGCATCGAGGCGCTCCTTCGCGCCGATCAGCCACTCCTCGCAGCGGCGGGCGAGCGCCTCGCCCCGCTCCCACAGGGCGATCGACTGCTCGAGCGTGGCGCCGCCCTGCTCGAGCTCGGTGACGACGCGCACGAGCTCGTCGCGGGCCTGCTCGTAGGAGAGCGCGTCGACGCCGTCGGTCGCGGAGGCGGCGGGAGGGGTCACATCAGCCATGGTAGGAGCGTCTCTCTGACTACGGGGTGGGGGTCTGCGGGGTGGACGCCTGCGGAGCGGGCACCGGCTGCCCGCTCGCCGACGGCAGGGGCTCGCCCGCGGTCGCGGCGATCCGGCCGCGCGCGAGCGTGACGACGAGGGCGTCGCCCGCGGTCGTCTCGGCGGCATCGCGCACGACCGCGCCCGCGCCGGACTGCACGATCGCGTACCCGCGGTCGAGCGTGTGCTGGGGCGAGAGCGCGCGGAGCTGGCCACGCCGCTCGGTGAGGTCGAGATGCGCGCGCTCGAGACCGCGCGTCGTGAGCTCGACGCCCCGGGCGACGAAGCGCGTGAGCTCCTCCGCCCGCTGGTCGATGATCCACGACGCGCTCGCGAGCGCCGGCCGTGAGCGGATCTGCGCGAGCCGGTCGATCTCGGTGCCGATGAGCCCCGTGACGCGCGTGAGCAGGCGCGAGCGCACCTGCTGCACCTTCGCGAGCTCGTCGCTCACGTCCGGCACGACGCGCTTCGCGGCGTCGGTCGGCGTCGAGGCGCGCAGGTCGGCGACCTCGTCGAGCAGCGGCCGGTCGTTCTCGTGCCCGATCGCGCTCACGAGGGGCGTCTCGCACGCGGCTGCGGCCCGCACGACGGCTTCGTCGCTGAACGGCAGCAGGTTCTGGAAGTCGCCGCCGCCGCGCGCGACGATGATGACGTCGACCTCGGGGTCGGCGTCGAGCGCGCGGATGCCCGCGATGAGCTCGCCGACGGCGCGCTCGCCCTGGACGGCGGAGTGGTGGACGCGGAAGCGGACCGACGGCCACCGCAGCTGGGCGTTGCGGAGGACATCCTTCTCGGCATCGCTGTCGGCACCCGTCACGAGGCCGATGCAGTGCGGCAGGAAGGGGAGCGGCCTCTTGCGCGCCGGGTCGAACAGGCCCTCGGCGCGCAGCTGCTGCTTGAGGCGCTCGAGCCGCTCGAGCAGATCGCCGAGCCCGACGCGCCGCATCTCGAAGACCTGCATCGTGAGCGAGCCGCCCTTGACCCACCAGTTGGCCTTGACGAGCGCGACGACGCGATCCCCCTGCCCGAGGCCCTGCGGGAGCTTCGCCTTGACCGACGACCACACGGTGAACGAGACGGTCGCGTCCGCCGAGAGGTCTTTGAGCTTGCCGTAGACGTTGCCGCCCGAGACGCCCCACTGGGTGATCTCGCCCTCGACCCAGACGCTCCCGAGCCGGTCGATGTAGCCCTTGATCTTCTGCGACAGCTCGCCCACGGGCCAGGGCGCGTCGGCGGTGGACGGTGCCTCGCTCATGACCCTCCCTTGCCTCGATCGGCGGCCTCCGCCAGGGTAGTGGACGCCCCCGACGCCGACGCGGGCCGCCCGACGACCCGAGGAGATCATGCCGTTCCCCACACCCCTCGCGGTCGAGCGGCTCTCGAAGGTCTACGGCGAGGTCACCGCGCTCTCCGACGTGTCGTTCACCGCTCAGCCGGGCCGCGTCACGGGCTTCCTCGGCCCGAACGGCGCCGGCAAGACCTCGACCCTGCGCATCCTGCTCGGCCTCAACACCGCGACCGCGGGCACCGCGACGATCGCGGGCGTGCCGTACCGCGCGCTCGACCGGCCGCTCGCGCGCGTCGGCGGGTCGCTCTCGGCCGACGTCTTCCACCCCGGCCGCAGCGGGCGCTCCCACCTGCGCGCCCTCGCGCTCGCCGCGGGCATCCCGGCCGCGCGCGCCGACGCCGTCCTCGAGCAGGTCGGCCTCGCGCACGCCGGCCGACGCGCGGTCGGCGGCTACTCGCTCGGCATGCGGCAGCGCCTCGGCCTCGCGAGCGCCCTCCTCGGCGACCCCGACGCGCTCGTCCTCGACGAGCCCATCAACGGCCTCGACCCCGACGGCATCCGCTGGATGCGCGGCCTGCTGCGCGCGCTCGCCGACGAGGGCCGCACGGTGCTGCTCTCGTCGCACGTGCTGAGCGAGGTGCAGCAGACGGTGGATGACGTGGTCGTCATCCGCCACGGACGCATCGTCTTCGACGGCCCGCTCTCCGATCTCGAGGCGGGCACCGCGCGGGTGCGCGTCGACGCGCTCGACCGCACGGCGCTCGCGGCGGCGCTCGCCGCGGCCGGAGCCCGCGTCGACCCGGCCGAGCAGCCCGCCCGCGGTCTCGTCGTCGCCGGCCTCGACGCCGCGCGCACGGGCGAGATCGCCCGCGACGCCGGCATCGCCCTCACCCATCTGAGCGACGAGGGCGACGGCCTCGAGTCGGTCTTCCTCGCGCTCACGGCCGACGAGGAGGGCATCGCATGACCGCGCTCGCGACCGACCTCGCGCGCCAGACGGCGTCCGAGTTCGCCAAGGTCCTCTCGCTCCGCTCGTGGTGGCTGCTCGGTCTCGTCCTCGTGGTCTACATCGCCGTCACGGCGGGCGGCCTCGCGTTCTTCCTGAGCGACGTGGGCGCGCAGCTCGGCGGTGCGGGCGCTCCCGCTCTCGACCCCGTCGTGTCGGCGACCCTCGTCTACAGCAGCGTGACGGCCGTCGGCCTCGTCATCCCGCTCCTGTTCGGCGCGCTCCTCGCGACGACCGAGTACCGGCACCGCACGCTCACGCCGACCGTCCTCGCGCAGCCCCGCCGCGGCGTCGTGCTCGCCGCGAAGGCCGTCGTCGCGCTCGTCATGGGCGCGCTCTACGGCGTCATCGGACTCGTCGGCTCGGTCGGCGTCGGCGCCCCCGTGCTCGAGGCGCTCGGCGAGAGCCCGGCGCTCGACGAGCCCGAGGTCATCGGGCTCCTGCTGCGCACCCTCCTCGCCACCGCGCTGTGGTCGCTCCTCGGGCTCGGCCTCGGCGCCCTCCTGACGAGCCAGATCGCGGCGATCGTGATCGTGCTCGCGTTCACGCAGTTCGTCGAGCCGATCCTGCGGATCCTCGCCGGCGCGTGGGAGACCACGGCCGCGATCGGGCGCTTCCTGCCCGGGGCGGCGACGGACGCGCTCGTCGGCGCGGGCATCCTGAGCTCTCTCGGGTCGATCGATCCGACCGTTCCGCAGGCGGCGACGGATGCCCTGCTCTGGTGGCAGGGAGGCCTCGTGCTCGCCGGCCTCGCCGCGGTGCTGCTCGTGGCGGCGGCCGCGACCACCCTGCGCCGCGACGTCGAGTAGCGGCGGCCGGCCCGGCCGTCGTCGGTCGGGCGGCCCGCGCACGGCGAGCGCCCACTCGCGCCCTCGTAGACTGGCGACCGTGAGCACGATCACGAACGGCGCCCTCGGCGTCACCCTGACCACGCCCGTCGTCCCCGAGCGGCGCGAGCGCCTGCAGGCGACCGACGTCGCCGCGCCCCGCCGCATCCTCCTCGCCGCACCGCGCGGCTACTGCGCCGGCGTCGACCGCGCCGTCATCGCGGTCGAGAAGGCCATCGAGCAGTACGGTGCGCCCGTCTACGTGCGCAAGCAGATCGTGCACAACGTGCACGTCGTGAGCGAGCTCGAGAAGTCGGGCGCGATCTTCGTCGACGAGGTCGACGAGGTCCCCGAGGGCTCGCACATCGTCTTCTCGGCGCACGGCGTGAGCCCGGCGGTCGTGCAGGGCGCCGCCGACCGAGGTCTCGCCGCGATCGACGCGACGTGCCCGCTCGTGACCAAGGTGCACCGCGAAGCGGTGCGCTTCGCGAAGCAGGACTACCGCATCCTTCTCATCGGTCACGCGGGTCACGAGGAGGTCGAGGGCACGATGGGGCACGCCCCCGAGCGCACGATCCTCATCGGCACGCCCGAGGAGGCCGACACGGTCGAGGTCCCCGACTCCGACGCGCTCATCTGGCTGTCGCAGACGACGCTGAGCGTCGACGAGACGATGGAGACCGTGCGGCGCCTGCGCGCGCGGTTCCCGCACCTGCAGGACCCTCCGAGCGACGACATCTGCTACGCCACGCAGAACCGCCAGGTCGCGATCAAGAAGGTCGCGCCGGATGCCGACCTCGTGATCGTCGTCGGCTCGGCCAACAGCTCCAACAGCGTGCGCCTCGTCGAAGTCGCGCTCGAGTACGGCGCCCGCGCCGCCTACCGCGTCGACTACGCGAGCGAGATCAAGCAGGAGTGGCTCGAGGGCGTCGCGACCGTGGGCGTCACGAGCGGCGCGAGCGTGCCCGAGGTCCTCGTCGAGCAGGTGCTCGCCGACCTCGCGGACGCCGGGTTCGCCGACGTCGAGGTCGTCAAGACGGCCGAGGAGGACCTCCTGTTCTCGCTGCCGAAGGAGCTGCGCACGACCGCGAGCGGCGAGCAGGACGCGCGCGCGCTCGGCGGTCGCACCCGCTCCTAGCCGACCGTCCCCCGCCGCCCGCGGGGTCCTGACCCGTTCGGCGCTCGCGCGCCGGTAGTCTGCGAGCAGCGCGCCGCTCGGGGCGCCTCGGGAGGGCCCATGGCATCGATCGCGCTGCCCCGCGATGTCGCTTCGGGCATCATCGTCCGCGGCTTCGCGACCGCTCAGCGCGCGGTGGTCGTCGTCGGCGCGGTGCTCACGGGCGTCGCGGTCACCGTCGCCGTGGTGTCGCGCGGCGGCGATCCGCTGCCCCTCCTCCCGGCCCTCGTCGCCCTCGCGACGATCGCCGCGCTCGCGCTGCGCCTCCTGCTGCGGCCGACCGTCGCGAGCGCGGTCGCCTTCCTCGCCGGGGGAGCGGTGGCCTCCGTCGTCTTCACGCTCGCCCTGCTGGGGGCGGATGCCCGGCTCGACGACCCCGGACCGTTCCTCCTCAACCGCGCCGCCACCGCGCTCGTCCTCGTCGGCGCGCTGCGCGGGAGCGCGCGCAGCGGCGTGCTGTGGACCGCCGCGGGGTTCCTGCTCGCCGAGCTCTCGCTCGTCGTCGCCTTCGTGCTCGCCGGCCGCAGCCCCGAGATCGGGGTCACGCCGCTGCTCGGCGCGATCGTCGTGCTCGTCGCCTACGGCGCCCTCGAGCTCGGCGGCGCCCGGGCCCGACGGAGCGTGCCCGACCTCGACCGTCTGCAGCGCGAGCTCGAGCTCGGCGACCGCGAGCGCGAGCTCGAGCGCCGCGCGGCGCGCGTCGCGCACGACACCGTGCTCGCCGACCTCGCCATCATCGCCGCGCGCCCCGGACCTCTCGACCCCGGCGCCCGGGCGCGCCTCGAGCGCGACCTCGCCCTCGCCCTCGCCGGCACGGTCGCGATCGACCCCGATTCGCTCTCGACGCCCGAACGATCGCCGATCGCGGATGACCTGCTCGAGCTCGTCCGCGACTACCAGTGGAGCGGCGTGACCGTCGACGTCTCCGGCTGCGACACGCTCGTGGTCGCGGTCGACGAGGCCGTGCGCGCGGCCGTCCTCGGGGCCACGCGGGCCGCGCTCGACAACGTCGTGCGGCACGCCGCGACCGACCGGGCCGAGCTCGTCGTGGGCGAGCGCGACGGCACCCTCTCGGTGCTCATCGTCGATGACGGCGTCGGCTTCTCCTCCACGCGGGTCGACGCCGATCGGCTCGGCGTGCGCTCGTCGATCGACGCCCGGGTGCGCGAGGTGGGCGGCTCGGCGCGCGTGTGGTCGGGCGACGAGGGCACGACCGTCATGCTCTCGGTGCCGGTCGGCGGGGAAGCACCCGCATGAGCGGGCGCGGAGCGCGAGCGAGCTCGCCGTGGAGCGCCGACCCGCTGAGCTGGCTCGCGACCGACTGGCTCGCTCTCGCCTGCGCCGCCTACGCCGGCGTCCAGTCGCTCGTCATGCTCCTGCTGCTCGGGCAGGCGGGGGACCGCCCGTTCGTCCAGGCGGCCGCGGCCGTGCTCGGCGTCTCCGCCTTCCTCCTCGTGCACGTCGCGACCCGGCCGCACCGGGGCCCCCTGCGCGAGCCCGTCGCCTGGGCGGCCATCGGGCTCGTGCTCGTCGCGCTCGCGCTCTCGGCCGCGGGATACGGGGGGTCGGTGTTCCGCATCGAGCTGTGGTGGGCGCCCGTGAGCGTGTCGCTCATGCTCATCGCGCTCACGCCGTTCTCGACCGGACTGCAGCTCGCGCGCTACGGTGTCGTCTCGTTCGCCGCTGCCGCGCTTGCGGCGATCTCGCTCGCGGCGCAGGTGGAGCTCGGCTGGCCGCTCCCGGTGGCGGTGTTCCTCGTCGTGCTGCAGATCGTGCTCGCCGCCGTCGGCTGCATCGTCTTCGTCTCCGTCGTCACGCGGCTGTTCGAGACCTGGAACGAGCGGCCCCTGGGGGTCGACGGCGAGTCGGGCGACGCGAGCGACCGCGAGCGCATGGCCGAGGCATCCGCCACGGGCACCGCCCTCATCGATCGGGTCGACGCCGACATGTCGGCGCGCCTCGCCGCCCCGCTGCGCTTCGTGCGCGAGGTGCTCGAGCGCGGCGCCGTGACGGAGCAGGACCGCGAGCGGGCGCGCGCGCTCGCCGCCGCCCTGCGCGCCGAGCTCATCGCCGAGGCGGAGGAGACCTGGCTCGAGCGACTCGTGCGCGGACGGCCGATCGAGGTCGACGACGCCGACCGGCTCGCCGAACGGCTGAGCCTGCCGCAGCGGACCGCGCTGCGGGCCATGCTCGATGCGCTGCTCGCCCGACCCGACTCCGGGTTCATCGCGGGGCGCGTGGAGCTCAAGGCCGCCGATCAGGGCACGGTCGCCGTCGCCCTGCGCATTCTCAGCACCCTGCCCGAGGGGCGGCGCGTGACCTTCCTCGCGCCGTACTACGTCACGCTGCAGGCGGCGGTCGACGACATCCGCTGGCGGAACGGGACGACGCTCGAGGTCGACTTCGAGGTGCCCGTGAGCGAGGCGGCGCCGCGGGCGGTCGTGCAGCGCTCGCCCGCGCCGCCGCCCGCGCGCCCTCAGGCGATGTGAGCCGCTACTTCCCGGAGTGCCCGGCCGACCCGAGCTGACGCGTGGCGTCGACGACGCGCTCGGCCATCGCCTTCTCGGCGATCTTGCCCCACGCGCGCGGGTCGTAGATCTTCTTGTTGCCGACCTCGCCGTCGACCTTGAGGAAGCCGTCGTAGTTCTTCAGCACGGTGTCGGCGATCGAGCGGCTGAAGGCGTACTGCGTGTCGGTGTCGATGTTCATCTTGATGACGCCGTTGCGCACCGCCTCGGCGATCTCGGCGTCGGTCGAGCCGGAGCCGCCGTGGAAGACGAGATCGAGGGGCAGGGCATCCGTGCCGTACTTCGCGGCAATGCCGGCCTGGATCTCGGCGAGCAGCTCGGGGCGGAGCTTGACGTTGCCCGGCTTGTAGACGCCGTGCACGTTGCCGAAGGTCAGGGCGGCCATGTAGCGGCCGTTCTCGCCGAGGCCGAGGGCCTCGACGGCCTGCGTGACGTCGCCGAGCGTCGTGTAGAGGGCCTCGTTCGAGCCCTCGTGCTGCACGCCGTCCTCCTCGCCGCCGACGACGCCGATCTCGACCTCGAGGATGGCGTTGATGTTCTTCATGCGGGGGAGGAGCTCGCGCGCGATCTCGATGTTCTCCTGCAGCGGCACGGCCGAGCCGTCCCACATGTGCGACTGGAAGATCGGGTTGCGGCCGGCCTTGACCTCGGCCTCGCTCGCCTCGATGAGCGGCATGACGAAGCCGTCGAGCGCATCCTTCGGGCAGTGGTCGGTGTGGAGCGCGACCGTGATGGGGTAGTTCTTGGCGACCTCGGTCGCGAACGCGGCGAAGGCGAGGGCGCCCGAGGCGCGCGCCTTGACGCTCTGGCCGGCGAAGTAGTCGGCGCCGCCCGTGGTGACCTGGATGATGCCGTCGGAGCCCGCCTCGGTGAGGCCCTGCAGCACGGCGTTGATCGTCTGCGACGACGACACGTTGATCGCGGGGTAGGCGAACCCGCCCTTCTTGGCCTTGTCGAGCATCTCGGCGTACTGCTCGGGGGTGGCGATCGGCATGGGGCTCCTTCAGCGGCGCAGTGGTGGTGGATTTCGAGGCCAGTCTAGCCACGGGGCTCAGCGCCGTCAGCGGCCCCGCGGTAGGGTTGCCGGAGCGCTGTGCTACCACCCGGCGCGTCCCTCCTTCAGGCACGTCACGACTCGAGAGGACGCCACTCATGGTGACCACGCAGACCGGATCCCTCTACCTCCAGCCCGACCGCAACCTCGCCATGGAGCTCGTGCGCTCCACCGAGGCGGCGGCGATCCGCGCCACCCCCTTCATCGGCAAGGGCGACAAGAACGCCGCCGACGGCGCCGCGGTGGATGCGATGCGCAAGTTCCTGGGGACGGTCAACTTCGCCGGCGTCGTCGTCATCGGAGAGGGCGAGAAGGACAAGGCGCCGATGCTCTACAACGGCGAGGAGGTCGGCAACGGCCAGGGGCCCGCGTGCGACATCGCCGTCGACCCGATCGACGGCACCTCGCTCACGGCCGCCGGCCGCTCGCACGCCATCTCGATGCTCGCGGTCGCCGATCGCGGCTCGATGCTCGACGCCTCGAGCGTGTTCTACATGGAGAAGATCGTCACGGGGCACGAGGGCATCGGCGTCGTCGACATCCGCCAGTCGGTCGGCGAGAACATCCGCGCGCTCGCGAAGGCCAAGAACAAGCCGGTGGAGGAGATGCGCATCGCCGTGCTCGACCGCCCCCGCCATGAGCAGCTCATCGAGGAGATCCGCAGCGCGGGCGCCGGAACCCGCATCATCCTCGACGGCGACGTCGCCGCGGGCATCAACGCCGCCCGCCACGACTCGCGCATCGACATGGCGATCGGCACGGGCGGCAGCCCCGAGGGCGTCGCGACGGCGTGCGCGATCCGCGCGCTCGGCGGCTTCATCCAGGGCCGCCTCGCGCCCGGCTCGCAGGAGGAGATCGACCAGGGTCTTGCCGCGGGGCTCAAGTTCGACCACGTCTACGAGGCGAACGAGCTCGTCCGCAGCGACAACACCTTCTTCGTCGCCACGGGCGTGACCGACGGCGAGCTGGTCCGGGGCGTCCGTCGCCAGGGCGACATCATCACGACCGAGTCGATCGTGCTGCGCTCGCGGTCGGGCACCGTGCGCCGCGTGGTGGCCGACCACCTCGCCTCGAAGTGGCTCGACTTCTAGAGCCTCCGACTACAGCAGGTTCGGGATCTTCTGCTCGGCTGCCGTGTTCGCGCGCCGGAAGACGAACGTGACGACGGTCGCGATGAGCACGATGAAGAGCGAGTAGAGCGCGGGCACGATCAGGATGAGCCCGATGTCGGGGCTGCCCTGGAACGTGAGCAGGATGATCGCGATCGCGAGCGGGCCGTTCTGGATGCCCGTCTCGAGGGCGATCGTGCGCGCGTTCGCGGGGTGCAGCCGGATCGCCTTCGCGATGCCGTACGCGATCGCGATGCCGAAGAGTCCGAGCCCGATCGCGACGACGTAGGTCTGCCACGGGGTCGACGACAGCAGCGCCCAGTTGCGCGGCACCCAGGTGAGCACGAGGAAGACGATGAAGAACAGGCCGAAGAACCCGCCGAGCAGCTCGAGCACAGCACCGATGTTGGCGCTGTAGCGACGGATGAGCATCCCGAGGACGACCGGGATCAGCAGCACGGCGAGCGTCACCACGATGTTCGTGATGGGGATCTGGAACTCGGAGGTCTCGGAGAAGAGCAGGTTTCCGAAGATCGCGAGCGCGAGCGGCGTCATGAGGATCGCCCACAGCGTCGAGTTGGTGGTCATCATGACGCTCAGCGCGAGGTTGCCCTTCGAGAAGTACGTGAACATGTTCGACGTCGTCCCGGCCGGCACCGCGCCCATGAGCAGCGCGCCCACGGCGACGGGCAGGGCGTACTCGGGCGCGAGCTGGAAGAGGAACACCAGGCACAGCACGTAGGCGAGCACGGGCATGATGCCGAACTGCGTGATGAAGCCGATGATGAGCCCCGAGGGCCGCTTGAGCGCGAGCGTGAAGTCGCGCGGCGTGAGCCCTGCGCCGAGTCCGAACATGATGACGAAGACGAGACCGACGAGCAGGTTCTGCTCGAACGGCGTGACGACGTCCTGCTCGTTGACGACGGCCTGCGTCGCGATGGCGAGGGGCGCGATCACGAGAGCTCCCTTCCCTGGGTCTCGATACTGGCCGTGCTCGAGGTGACGCCGATCGCGCGCAGCTCGCGTCGGAGGATCTTGCCGATCGGGCTCTTGGGCAGCTCGTCGACGAAGCGCACCGACTTCGGGACCTTGTAGGCCGCGAGCGTCTCGCGGCAGTGCGCGATCACCTGCTCCTCGGTGGGCGGGTTCTGCGTCGGCACGATGTAGGCGCGGACGGCCTCGCCCGTCTTGGCGTCGGGCAGGCCGATGACGCCGACCTCGAGCACGCCGGGCATCGCTGCGATGCGCTCCTCGACCTCGTTCGGGTAGACGTTGAAGCCGCTCACGATGACCATGTCCTTCTTGCGGTCGACGATCGTGAAGTAGCCGTCGGCATCCATCTGCGCGATGTCGCCGGTGCGGAACCAGCCGTCGATCATCGACGCCGCGGTGTCATCGGGGCGCTGCCAGTAGCCCGGGGTGATCTGCGGGCCGCGGGCGACGATCTCGCCGGGCTCGCCGGGCGGCACGTCGACGCCGCTCTCGTCGACGCAGCGGACGATCGTGGACGGCACGGGGATCCCGATCGTGCCGTCCTTGCCCGCCCCGCCGAGCGGGTTGAAGGTGAGGCACGGGGCGGTCTCGGTCAGGCCGTAGCCCTCGACGATCGGAGTCCCCGTGACGCGGCGCCACTCCTGCGCGACCGACTCGTGCAGCGACATGCCGCCGGCAGCCGAGGCGACGAGGTGCTTGGGCGGGCTCTCGACGAACCAGCGCTCGTTGAGCAGGGCGTTGAAGAGCGTGTTGACGCCCGTCATCCAGGTGATCCGGTAGTTCTCGAACGCCCGCTTGAGGTTGCTCGGCGGCCGCGGCGACGGCACGAGGATGTTGCGGGCGCCCTTCTGGAAGAACCCGACCAGATTCACCGTGAAGGCGAAGATGTGGTACAGCGGCAGGGCCGTCAGCACGACCTCCTTGCCGGGGCGGATGTGCGTGCCGAGCATCTGCATCATCTGCATCGTGTTCGACACGAGGTTGCCGTGCGTGAGCATCGCGCCCTTCGCGACGCCCGTGGTGCCCCCCGTGTACTGGAGGGCGGCGAGGGTGTCGGCGCTGACGCCCTCGAGGTAGGCGGCGCTCTTCCCGAGGTTCTGCTTCCCTCGTGCGAGCGCCGACTGCAGGGTCGTGTGCGGCACGGTGACGGGCGGCAGCGAGCGGTTCCAGACCTTCTGGACCATCCGGATGACGCCGGCGACGACGGGCGGGAAGAACTCGGTGATGCGCACCGTGACGACCGTCTCGATGCTCGTCGCGGGCAGCACCTCGGGGAGCCGGTCGGCGAACATGTCGATGATCACGAGGACCGTCGCGCCCGAGTCGCTGAACTGATGCGTCATCTCGCTCGCCGTGTAGAGCGGGTTCGTGTTGACGAGCACGCAGCCGGCCTTGAGCACGCCGAACGCGACGACGGGGTAGCTCAGGCAGTTCGGCATCTGCACGGCGACGCGGTCGCCGGCGCGCAGGCCGACCTCCTCGCGCAGGTACGCGGCGAACGAGTCGGAGAGCTCGTCGACCTCGCGGTAGGTGAGGGACCCGTTCATGCCGTTGGGCATGCACTGGGTGAAGGCGACGGTATCGGCGTACTCGGCCACCGAGGCCGCCACGAGCCCGGGCAGCGTGTCGAAGGGCGGCGGAACGAGCTCGTGCTCGACGTCGCTCGGGTAGTGGGCCAGCCAGGGGCGTTGGGTCATCATCGATCTCTCGCCGAAGGGGTCACCGCCTCGTCGTCGTTGACGGGGGGCCTGCGGCTGATGATATCCGGACGGTGGGAGCGCGCACAGCGCTGACGGCGGTGGGTTTCCGGCGGGCGAACCGCGATCAGGTCAGAGGGGAGCGGCGTCGTCCCTCGGTGGGTTCTGCAGCACGGAGATGATGTTGCCCGCGGGGTCGGTGAACCAGGCGATGTCGGGGCCGCGATCGGCGGCGATCCCGCGAGCGATGCCCCGGGCATCCTGCCCGAAGCCCTCGTAGCGGAGGAGCTCGACGCCCGCGGCCTCGAGCTCGTCGACCGCTCGGTCGATGTCGTCGACCTCGAGGTTCAGCACGGTGTACGTCGCCGGCTCGTGGTCGGCCTTGGGGTAGACGAGCACCCACCCGCCGCCGGGCAGCTCGAGCGAGAGCTGGCCCATCATCTCGTCGG
>JBKHYA010000006.1:0-54743 GCA_046565745.1 Actinomycetes bacterium | reverse complement strand
CGCCTCCGTTGCCGCCGTCGGGGCCGGCGAGCGGCTTGAACTTCTCGCGGCGCACCGAGACGCACCCGTGCCCGCCGTGGCCGGCGCGGACGTGGAGGGTCACGCGGTCGACGAAGGTCGCCATGGCTGTTCCCTCCTGTGGATCATGAGCGGGGCATCCGCCCGCTGGGCGAAACGCCCCTGAACGACGAATGGACGGGCCGAAGCCCGCCCATTCGCTGACGTTGCGGTCGTGAGACCGAGACCTGAATGCTCAGGCGTTGGCGACGATGTTGACGACCTTGCGGCCGCCCTTGCGCCCGAACTCGACGGCGCCGGCCGACAGCGCGAACAGCGTGTCGTCACCGCCGCGGCCGACGTTGGCGCCGGGGTGGAAGTGGGTGCCGCGCTGGCGGACGATGATCTCGCCGGCCTTGACGACCTGGCCGCCGAAGCGCTTCACGCCCAGGTACTGGGGGTTGGAGTCACGGCCGTTCCGGGTGGACGAAGCGCCCTTCTTGTGTGCCATTCTTCGCGACCCTTCTTACTTGATGCCGGTGATCTTGACGCGGGTCAGGTCGGCGCGGAAACCCTGGCGCTTCTTGTACCCGGTCTTGTTCTTGAACTTCTGGATGACGATCTTCGGGCCGCGGAGGTCGCTGAGGACCTCGGCGGTCACGGTGATCTTCGCGAGCTTCTTCGCGTCGGTGGTGACCGTGTCACCGTCGACGTGCAGAACGGGGGTGAGCTGGATGGTGCCATCCTCGCCCGCCTTGACTCGATCGAGGACGACGATCGTGCCGACCTCGACCTTCTCCTGCCGCCCACCGGCGCGCACAACTGCGTAGACCACGTTTCACCCTTACTTCGGATTGGAAGAAAACTCCTGGCGTCTCGCGCGGGCTCAGCCCAGCGCACACCAACGGTCGAGCATACCTGATCGCAGGATGCCGGTCAAAAGAACCGGCGCGCCTCGAACCGCGTGACCCCAGCCTACAATCTCCCGCATGGCCGTGCTGATCGACGAGCCCGTCTGGCCCGCCCACGGCCGGCTCTGGGGGCATCTCGTGAGCGACTCCTCGCTCGACGAGCTGCACGCCTTCGCGCGCGCCGCGGGCATCCCCGAGCGGGGCTTCGACCACGACCACTACGACTACCCGGAGGAGCGCTACGACGCGCTCGTCGCGCAGGGGGCAGTGCCGGTGAGCGGCAAGGAGCTCGTCGCGCGGCTCAGCGCGGCGGGGCTGCGCGTGAGCCAGCGCGCCAAGCGCGGGCTCTAGCCTCGGACGACCGGATCAGCCGGTCGTCCAGACCGGGGCGAACCCCTCGAGCGTGCGGACGAGCTGGCCCGTCTCGACGTCGATGATCGCGAGCGTGATGCTCGTCGGCCGCGCTTCGACGCGGCGGCCGTCGCTCACCGCCGCCGTGACGTCGGGCGTGACCTCGACGGCGACGTACTCATCGTTCGGCGACAGCAGGACGGGCCCGAGGCTGCCGCGGTTCTCGATCGTGTGGGCGATCACGCGGGCGACTCCCCGCCGTCGTCGGCGACGAGCACCGTCGCGAAGGCACCCGTGCCGGCGTCGGCGACCGCGACCTTCTGCACGCGCAGACCCGCGGCCGTGAGGGCCGCCTCGCCGCCGAACGCCACCTCGCCGTCGACGAGCGAGGGGTTGAGCCGCTCCTCCTCGCCGGTCGCGAGATCGAGCGCGACGCCGCCGAAGCTGTCGGCCGCTCTCGCGCGCACCGTCGCTCGAGACCCCGTGCACCGTCGGGTACCCGCCGATCGGCAGCACGGTCTCGGGCGCCGCGGGGTCGAGCTGCACGAGCGTCTCGTCGACCGTGTGGACGAGGAGGTCGCCCTCGGGCAGGAACCACGCGCCGAGCGCCGTGAGCGGCTCGCCGTCGAGGTCGACGAGCGGCTGCACGGTGCGATCGCCGCCGATGTCGAGGAGGGCGAGCGAGCGTGTCCCGCACGGTGTACTCGGTGCCGTAGCGCAGCCGCTCGTCGAAACTGGACGACGATGAGCTCGCCCTGCACCGTCACGCTCGTCGCGGCCGCGGGCTCGACGGTCACGTCATCGCCGGTTCAGTGGTGACGGCACCTGGGATCGTATCTATGCGGAGATCCTCGCCGACGCCGACGCTGCCGGCGAGATCGACTGGGCCGTCAGCGTGGACTCGACCATCAACCGTGCGCATCAGCACGCGACGAACCTCCCCCGCGACACAGGGGGCTCTACCGAGTTGCAAGAATCTGCGCGAGGAGCCTGCTGACCATGCGATTGGCCGGTCGCGAGGCGGTCTGAGCACGAAGATCCATCACCTCGTCGATGGTCGCGGACTTCCACTGGTCGTCCTCGTCGGTCCCGGGCAGGGCGGCGATGCGCCGATGTTCCCGGTGCTGATGGATCACCTCAGAGTCGCCCGACGCGGTCCGGGCAGACCTCGCTCCAGACCGGACCGGGTGCGCGGTGACAAGGCGTACTCGTCCCGTGCGATCCGGCAGCATCTCCGAGGCCGCGGGATCGTCGCGGTGATCCCCCAGCCATCCGACCAGCAAGGACACCGACAGCGGCGCGGCTCCCGAGGCGGCAGGCCGGTCAGCTACGACGTCGAGGACTACAAGGGCCGCGACGTCGTCGAACGCGGTTTCAACGAAGACAAGCAGTGGCGCGGCCTCGCGACCCGATACGACAAACTCGCCCTCACCTACCGCGGCGGCGCAGTCCTGCGAGCCCTCACCCTCTGGCTCAAACGGTTAGGAGACCCGCCCTAGGCGTCGCTCGCGGCATCCAGACCGGCGGTGCTGATGGTGCCCGACGTCGCCCGGCGCGAGCCTCGCTTGCGGGTGCCCGGCGCCGGGGGCTCGGGCAGCGCCTCGAGCACCGCGCCGAGGAGCTGCTCGGCGTCGCGCGGGTCGATGCGCTGGCGCGAGCGGGCAGCCGGGGGCTCGGGCAGGTTGATCACGGGGACGTCGATCGGGGCCGAGGCGCCGGTTGACGCCGGCTCGGCCGTCGCGGGAGCCGTGGCGGCCGAACTCGAGCCGGCGCCGCCGCGCGCACGGCGACCGCCGCGCGAGCGGCCCGAGCGGGCGGGCGCCTCGGGGGCGCTCGCGGTGCTCTCGGTGCTCGGCTCGCTCGTCGCGCTCGACTCGGCGTCGGGCGTCGACCGGCCGGCGGGCTCGCTCGTCGTCTCGACGGCCGCGGCGGGCGCTGTGGTCTCGACCTCGGGTGCGGGCTCGTGGTGCACGGTCTTCGCGGCGATGGTCGCGAGAGCCTTCGAGACGTCCTCGGTGATCGCGTGCGTGCCGGCGTGCCCGTTCGACTTGGTCGCGCCGCTGCCGCCGTTGCCGTTGCGCTGGCCGCCGCGGTCGTTCCGGTCGCCGCCGGATCGGTCGCCGCTCGAGCGGTCGCTGCCGGAGCGCCCTCCCCGACGGTTGCCGCCCTGGTCGCCGCCGCCCTGCGAGGAGCGGTGCTTCACGACCGGATCGTGGTGGATGATCAGGCCGCGCCCGGCGCACACGTCGCACTGCTCGCTGAAGGTCTCGAGCAGACCCAGGCCCAGTCGCTTGCGCGTCATCTGCACGAGGCCGAGGCTCGTGACCTCGGCGACCTGGTGCTTCGTGCGGTCGCGGCTGAGGCACTCGACGAGGCGGCGGAGCACGAGGTCGCGGTTCGACTCGAGCACCATGTCGATGAAGTCGACGACGATGATGCCGCCGATGTCGCGCAGCCGCAGCTGGCGCACGATCTCCTCCGCGGCCTCGAGGTTGTTCTTCGTGACGGTCTCCTCGAGGTTGCCGCCGGAGCCGACGAACTTGCCCGTGTTGACGTCGACGACCGTCATGGCCTCGGTGCGGTCGATGACGAGCGAGCCGCCCGAGGGCAGCCAGACCTTCCGCTCGAGGGCCTTCTCGATCTGCTCGGAGATGCGGTACTCGTCGAAGGGGTCGTGGTCGCCCTCGTGCTTCTGCACGCGATCGAGGAGATCGGGCGCGACCGACCGGAGGTAGGCCTCGATGGTCTGCTGGGCATCCTGACCGTGGATGACCATGGCGCGGAAGTCCTCGTTGAAGACGTCGCGCACGATCTTGACGAGCAGATCGGGCTCGCTGTGGAGCATCATCGGCGCCTGCGCGTTGGGGTTCGCGACCTGCTTCGAGATCTCCGCCCACTGCGCGGTGAGGCGGTTGACGTCGAGCGTCAGCTGCTCCTCGGTCGCGCCCTCGGCGGCCGTGCGCACGATGACGCCGACGTTGTCGGGCAGGACCTCCTTGAGGATCCTCTTCAGGCGCGCCCGCTCGGTGTCGGGCAGCTTGCGGCTGATGCCGTTCATCGAGCCGTTGGGCACGTAGACGAGGTAGCGGCCGGGGAGGCTCACCTGGCTCGTGAGGCGCGCGCCCTTGTGGCCGATCGGGTCCTTCGTGACCTGGACGAGGATGCGGTCGCCGGGCTTGAGCGCGAGCTCGATGCGGCGGGGCTGGTTCTTCTCTCCCTCGGCCTGCGCGGCCTCCCAGTCGACCTCGCCCGAGTAGAGCACGGCGTTGCGGCCGCGGCCGATGTCGACGAAGGCGGCCTCCATGCTCGGCAGCACGTTCTGCACGCGGCCGAGGTAGACGTTGCCGATGATGCTGGACTCCTGCGAGCGCGCGACGTAGTGCTCGACGAGCACGCCGTCCTCGAGCACGCCGATCTGGATGCGGCCGTCCTTCGAGCGGACGACCATCGTGCGGTCGACGCTCTCGCGGCGGGCGAGGAACTCGGCCTCGGTGATGACGGGGCGGCGGCGGCCGGCGTCGCGGCCGTCGCGGCGACGCTGCTTCTTCGCCTCGAGGCGCGTGGAGCCCTTGATGCGCTGCGGCTCGGTGATGAGCTCGGCGGGGCGGCGCTCGCGACGATCGCGGCGGTCGGTGCGCTCGGTGCGCTCGCTGCGGTCGTAGCGGTCCGATCGCTCGGGGCGGTCCTCGCGCTCGGCGGTGGCCTGATCGCCGTCGAAGGATGCTCCGCCGCGGCCGCGACGCGCGCGCGAGCGGCGGCGGCTCGTGCTCGAGCTCTCCTCGGGCTCGTCGTCATCGGCGTCGCGCTCGCGCAGCGGGCCGGTGCCGGGACGCGGTGCGAGGTACTCGACGGGGGGCGCGTAGAACAGCAGCGACGTCGTGCTCGCGGGCTTGAGCACCGGGAACGGCGTGGCGGGCGTCTCGGACTCGGCGGCCTCGGGCTGATTGGCCCCGGGTTCCGGCTGCCCCTCGGCATCGGGGGCCTCGGACGCGTCCGTCGCCGGCGCGTCGACCTCCTGCGCCTCGACCTCGAACGCGGCATCCTCGGGCGGAGCCGCCTCGGAAGCCTCGACGGGCTCCATCACGGCGCTTTCCGTCACGGCGCTCTCCGTCACGGCGTCGTCCGCGACGGGAGCGCTCGCCGCGCTCTCTCGGGCGCTCTGCGTGTCTCCCTGACCCTTCCGGGCCGTGCGCGGCTTGAACAGCCGGGTGCGCTTCTTCGGGTTCGTCTCGTTGTCGTCACTCACCATCGCTGGTGCACTCCTCGACCGTCCGGGCCGCGCCTGGACGGGAACTCTCCGGCAGCGGGCGCGTCGCCCCCGCTGCGAAACTCTTCGGTTGTCGGGCCGCAGCCCCCCGGTTCGGGTCGGGCGCGGGCCCGCGCACTGTCACTGCGCATACTCGGAACTGGCTATCCGACGCTCGCGACTCGGTGTCGTGAGGATGGTCCGGTGTGCCCGGAAAGCTTGTCTCTGGTGCGTCGCGAGCGCGGCTGGCGACGACTGCTCCTCATTATCGCACGGCGCGCGCCGCAGGAGGACCTTCGACCCGAGCGCCCGCGCGCCGGGTGCGGGAGGATCGAGTCGTGACCGCGCTCGACACGACCCCCCTCGGCACCTCCGCGCCCGCACGCCGCCCGTGGATCATGGGCGTCTTCCTGCTCGTCACGGGCGCCGTCGGGTGGTGGGGCGCGATGGCCCTCATCACCGAGCGGGTCGCGAAGCTCATCGATCCGCAGCACGTGCTCAACTGCGACATCAACCCGCTCGTCTCGTGCGGCAGCGTCATGGAGAGCTGGCAGGCGTCGCTCCTGGGCTTCCCGAACCCGTTGCTCGGCGTCGCGGGCTTCGTCGCGCCGATCGCGGTCGGGGTCGCCCTGCTCGCCGGCGCGCAGTTCGCTCGCTGGTTCTGGGCGCTCCTCCTCGCGGGCGTCACGGGGGCGTGGATCTTCGTGACCTGGCTCTTCACCCAGTCGGTCTACGAGATCGGCGCGCTCTGCCCGTGGTGCATGCTCGTCTGGGCCGCGGTCATCCCCATGTTCTGGGGTCTGCTCGCGTGGCTGCTCGCGACGGGTCGCCTGACGGGCGGCGCGGGCCGGCGGTTCGGCACAGCCGTGCTGCCGTTCACGTGGGCGATCGTCGTCGTCAACTACGCGGTGATCGTGCTCGCGATCATCGTGCAGTTCCCGACGCTGCTCCCGAGCCTCCTCTAGCGACGACCGTTCAGGCGAACCAGAGGGCGAGCTCGCGCGCGGCCGACTCGGGCGAGTCGGAGCCGTGCACGAGGTTCTGCTGCACGCGCAGGCCCCAGTCGCGGCCGAGGTCGCCGCGAATGGTGCCGGGCGCGGCGGTCGTCGGGTCGGTCGTGCCGGCGAGCGAGCGGAAGCCCTCGATGACGCGGTGGCCGGCGACGCGCGCGGCGACGACGGGGCCCGACTCCATGAACTCCATGAGCGGCTCGTAGAAGGGCTTGCCCTCGTGCTCGGCGTAGTGGGCGGCGAGCAGGTCGCGGTCGGCCTGCATCATGCGCAGGTCGACGAGCTGGTAGCCCTTCGCCTCGATGCGGCGCAGGATCTCGCCCGTGAGGTTGCGGGCGACGGCATCGGGCTTGAGCAGGACGAGGGTCTCTTCGACGGACGTGGTCATGGTGGCCTCCCGGCGGTCAGGTGCGATCGTGCGATTGATGGGGCGTGAGGGTCAGGATGCTCGGCCGACGCCGTTCGCGGCGTCGAGCTGGCGGCCCTTGATGACGGCCCAGATCCAGAATCCCACGAAGATCGCGGCGGCGACGCCCGCGAGCACCTCGAGGAAGACGGTCGCGAGCAGCACGAGCTGCAGCGCGTGGCCGAACCACTGCCCCCACGGGTAGCGCACGAGGCGCACCGCGACGAGCAGCAGGACGATGAGGACGGCGCCCCCGCCGAACGCGGCGAGGGGGTCGACGACGCGGAGGCCGTAGATCACGAGGGCGCCGAAGATCACGACGACGGCCTCCATGACGAGCACGACGCTCAGGAGCGACTCGGTCGCGCTGCGCGCGCGGCGCGGCTTCCGCGGGGCGGCGGCGTCGTCGGCGGATGCGGGTGCGCTCACAGCGCCCAGCCTTCCTCGCGCGCGATGCGCATCGCCTGACCGACGAGCGTGATCGACCCGGTGACGAGCACGGCGTCGGTCGGGCCGGCCTCGTCGCGGGCCTCCTCGAGCGCGACCGACAGCTCCGGCTCGATGCGCACGCGATCGGGGCCGGCGATGTGCGTGACGAGCTCGGCGAGCTCGTCGGAGCCGAGCGCGCGGTCGGACTCGGACTGCGTGACGACGAACCGGTCGACGACGGGGTCGAGCGCCTCGATGATGCCGCGCGCGTCCTTGTCGGTGAGGATCCCGACGATCGCCGTGACCTTCTCGAACGCGAACGAGCCGAGCAGGGCCTTCGCGAGCGCCTCGGCGCCGTGCGGATTGTGGGCGGCGTCGACGAGCACGCTCGGCTCGATGCCGATGAGCTGCAGCCGGCCGGGGCTCGTGACGGTCGCGAAGCCCTCATGAAGGACGTCCATCGCGAGCTCCTGCTCGCCTCCGCCGAGGAACGACTCGACCGCCGCGATCGCGAGCGCGGCGTTGCGCGCCTGGTGCTCGCCGAAGAGGGGGAGGAAGAGATCGCGGTACTCCCCGGCCCTGCCGCGCACGTCGATGACCTGCCCGCCGACGGCGAGCCGGGCATCCAGCAGCGCGAAATCGACCCCCTCGGCGGCGACCGGCGCCTCGTCGTGCTCGGCGGCGCGCAGGATCTCATCCATCGCCTCGGTCTGCTGCAGCGCGGTGACGACGTGCGCGGCGGGCTTGATGATGCCCGCCTTCGTGCGGGCGATCTCGGCGACCGTGCGGCCGAGCCGGCTCTCGTGGTCGAGAGCGATGGGCGTGAGCACGGCGACATCACCGTCGGCGACGTTCGTCGAGTCCCACTCCCCTCCCATGCCGACCTCGAGCACCACGACGTCGACGGGCGCGTCGGCGAAGCACGCGAACGCGAGCACCGTCAGCGCCTCGAAGTAGGTGAGCGGCTCCTCGCCGTTCGCGGCGAGCTCGGCGTCGACCATGAGCAGGTAGGGCTGGATGTCGGCCCAGTTGTCGGCGAACGCGCGGTCGGCGATCGGCGCGCCGTCGATCATGATGCGCTCGGTGACGCGCACGAGGTGCGGGCTCGTCATGAGGCCCGCGCGCAGCCCGTACGCGCGCAGGATGCTCTCGATCATGCGGCTCGTCGACGTCTTGCCGTTCGTGCCGGTGATGTGGATGACCCCGTACGAGCGCTGCGGGTCGCCGAGCAGCTCGACGGCGCGGCGCGTGGGCTCGAGGCGCGGCTGGGGGCTGCCCTCGCCGAGGCGCGCGAGCAGCTCGGCGAAGACGGCGTCGGCGGCCTCGCGGTCGGCGAGCTCCTGCTCGCTCGGCTCGCGGCTCTCCTGCGCGTCGGTCATGCTCGCTCCACCTCGATCGTCACGGATGCCCCGGCCCCGACCGGCGCCGCCGCCCCCTCGCCAGCCTCCCCGACGCTCAGCGAGGTGGCAAGCGTCTCGCCGCCGATGAGCTCCCGGTGGGCCTCGATCGCGGCGCGCGTCGCAGCATCGCTCGAGCCGAGCGTCAGCGCGATGCGGTCGCTCACGTCGAGCCCGGCATCCTTGCGGGCCTGCTGCACGGCGCGGATGACGTCGCGCGCAACGCCCTCGGCCTCGAGCTCGGGTGTCACGGTCGTGTCGAGCAGAACGAAGCCCGAGCCCGGGAGGAAGACGACGGCCGCGGCCGGATCCTCCAGCTCGAGCTCGAGCGTGAACTCGCCCGGCTCGAGCTCGATGCCGCCGACGATCACGCCGTCGCCCGCGACCTGCCAGTCGCCGGCCTTCGCCGCGCCGATCGCCTGCTGCACCTGCTTGCCGATGCGCGGGCCCGCGGCGCGCGCGTTGACGGCGAGGCGGCGCGTGATGCCGTACGCGGCGACGAGCGAGTCGTCGAACTCGACGAGCTCGACGGCCTTGACGTTGAGCTCGTCGCGGAGGATGTCGGAGAACGGCGCGAGCGCCGCGGCGTCGGGCGTGACGACCGTGAGGGTCGACAGCGGCAGGCGCACGCGGAGGCTCTGCGCCTTGCGTAGCGCGAGACCCGAGCTCGCGATCGCGCGCACGCGATCCATGGCGGTGACGAGCGCGGGGTCGGAGGGGAAGGCATCCGCGCTCGGCCAGTCGGCGAGGTGCACGCTCTCGCCTCCCGTCAGGCCGCGCCAGACCTCCTCGGACACGAGCGGGGCGAGCGGCGCCGCGACGCGCGCGAGCGTCTCGAGCACCGTGTAGAGGCTGTCGATCGCGTCGCGGTCGTCGCCGGCCCAGAAGCGCTCGCGGCTGCGGCGCACGTACCAGTTGGTGAGCACGTCGGCGAAGTCGCGCAGCGCGGCGGCCGCGAGCGGGCTGTCGAGGCCCTCGAGCTCGGTCGTCACGGTCTCGACGAGGTCGCGCGTCTTCGCGAGCAGGTACCGGTCGAGCACGTTCGTCGAGTCGGTGCGCCAGCGGGCATCCGCCACCCCCGCCGCGTTCGCGTAGAGGGTGAAGAAGTAGTACGTGCTCCACAGCGGCAGCAGGAACTCGCGCACGCCCGCGCGGATGCCCTCCTCGGTGACGATGAGGTTGCCGCCGCGGATCACCGAGCTCGACATGAGGAACCAGCGCATCGCGTCGGAGCCGTCGCGCTCGAACACCTCGGTCACGCTCGGGTAGTTCTGCAGGCTCTTCGACATCTTCTGGCCGTCGTTGCCGAGCACGATGCCGTGGCTGATGACGTTCGAGAACGCGGGGCGGTCGAACAGCGCCGTCGCGAGCACGTGCATCGTGTAGAACCAGCCGCGGGTCTGCCCGATGTACTCGACGATGAAGTCGCTCGGGTTGTGGTTCTCGAACCAGTCGGCGTTCTCGAACGGGTAGTGGACCTGCGCGAAGGGCATCGAGCCGGAGTCGAACCACACATCGAAGACGTCCTCGATGCGGCGCATCGTCGAGCGGCCCGTCGGGTCGTCAGGGTTCGGGCGCGTGAGCTCGTCGATGAACGGCCGGTGCAGGTCGACCTCGCCCGCGGCGTTGCGCGGCAGGGCGCCGAAGTCGGCCTCGAGCTCGGCGAGCGAGCCGTAGACGTCGACGCGCGGGTGGTCGGGGTCGTCGCTCTTCCACACCGGGATGGGGCTGCCCCAGAAGCGGTTGCGGCTGATCGACCAGTCGCGCGCGCCCTCGAGCCACTTGCCGAACTGCCCGTGCTTGACGTTGTCGGGCACCCAGCGGATCCGCTCGTTGAGCTGGAGCATCCGATCGCGGATCTCGGTGACGCGCACGAACCAGCTCGAGACGGCCTTGTAGATGAGCGGGTTGCGGCAGCGCCAGCAGTGCGGGTAGCTGTGCTCATAGCTGCGCACCTGCAGCAGCCGGCCCCGCTCGCGCAGCATGCTCGTGAGGGTCTTGTTCGCCTCGAACACCTGCAGGCCCGCGACCTCGGGCACGGCGGCCAAGAACCGCCCGCCGTCGTCGACCGAGATGATGATGGGGATGCCCGCGGCGGCGCAGATCGCCTGGTCGTCCTCTCCGTACGCGGGGGCCTGGTGCACGATGCCGGTGCCCTCGCCGGTGGCGACGTACTCGGCGACGAGGATCTGCCAGGCGTGCTGCATGCCCCAGGTCTCGACGTCGGCGTAGTAGTCCCAGAGGCGGTCGTAGTGGACGCCGCCGAGCTCGGAGCCGAGCATCCGCCGCGTTACGCCTGCGTGCGCGTCGGCCGCGGTCTCGTAGCCGAGCTCCTTGACGTAGGCGTTGAGGGTGTCGTTCGCGAGCAGGTACTGGCTCTCGCCGGCGACCGCGTCGCGCGCCCCGGAGGCATCGCGGTCGTCCGCCGCCCCGTGCGGGCCGGCCGGGAGCACGACGTACTCGACCTCGGGGCCGACGGCGAGCGCCGCGTTCGTCGGGAGGGTCCACGGCGTCGTCGTCCACGCGAGCGCCTTGACGCCCGTGAGGCCGAGCGCCTCGGCCTTCGAGCCGACGAGCGGGAAGGTGACGGTCACCGACTGGTCCTGGCGCATCTGGTAGACGTCGTCGTCCATGCGCAGCTCGTGGTTCGACAGCGGCGTCTCGTCGCGCCAGCAGTACGGCAGCACGCGGTAGCCCTCGTACGCGAGGCCTGTTGAGTGCAGGGTCTTGAACGCCCACAGCACGCTCTCCATGAACGAGATGTCGAGCGTCTTGTAGTCGTTGTCGAAGTCGACCCAGCGCGCCTGGCGCGTGACGTACTCCTGCCACTCGTCGGTGTAGCGCAGCACGCTCTCGCGGGCCTTGGCGTTGAACGCCTCGATGCCCATCTCCTCGATCTGGGCCTTCTCGGTGATGTCGAGCTGCTTCATCGCCTCGAGCTCGGCGGGCAGACCGTGGGTGTCCCACCCGAAGCGGCGGTGAACCTGCTTGCCGCGCATCGTCTGGAAGCGCGGGAAGACGTCCTTCGCGTAGCCGGTCAGGAGGTGCCCGTAGTGCGGCAGACCGTTGGCGAACGGGGGGCCGTCGTAGAAGACCCACTCCTCGCAGCCCTCGCGCTGCTCGATCGACCGGCGGAAGGTGTCGTTCGTCGCCCAGTACTCGAGCACGTCGGCCTCGAGCGCGGGGAAGCGCGGGGAGGCGACGACGCCCTGGTCGTCGCGGTGGAGGGGGTAGCCCATGGTGTCTCCGGTGTCTGCAGCGCGCTCACCGCGAGGACGACGGGGCTCGTCGAGCCCGCCGCGGTACCACCCCGCTTGCCGATGCCCTCTGCTCGCCGTGCTGGCGGGCGGATGCTCCGGCCCCTCTTCTGCGGCTGTGACGGGCCTGCCCCGCTCGGGTCTAGTTGCCGGGTCGCTCGAGCACGAGCATCCCGCTGTTCTTCCGAGGGCTCCCCGGTGATGGCCGGATCGACGCCTGTGCGTCCATGGTACCGAACGCCCGAGGGCCTGCCGCCGGGAATACGCCCGGTCATCACTACGCTGGTGTGCTTGTGACTACTCAATCGCATGGCGCTGCGTCGACCGGAGCAGGGCCCACCATGCAGCCCCTGACCCCCGTCCCCTCCGATCCCCGCATCGCGCGTCGCGCGCGCTGGGCATCTCTCGTCGGCACCTCGCTCGAGTCGTACGACTTCTACCTCTTCGCCTACTTCTCGGCCTTCTTCGCCGGCCCGCTCTTCTTCGAGCCGCTCGGCCCGGTCGGGGCGAACCTCGCCGCGCTCGCGACGATCGGCGTCGCGTTCGTGATCCGCCCGATCGGCGCGATCATCTTCGGCCACCTCGGCGACCGCATCGGCCGCCGCACGACGCTCATCGTGACGATCACGATGATGGGCGTCGCGACCGCGCTCATCGGCGTGCTGCCGACCTTCGACCAGGCAGGCTGGGTCGGCGCCGTGCTGCTCGTGCTGCTGCGCGTGCTGCAGGGCGTCTCGCTCGGCGGCGAGTGGGGCGGCGCGATCCTCATCGCGACCGAGCACGAGAGCAAGGCCAAGCGCGCGTTCGCCGCGGCGATGCCGCAGCTCGGCTCGCCCATCGGCTCGATCCTCTCGGCCGTCGCGTTCCTCTGGCTCACCCTGTCGCTCACGACCGAGGAGATCGGCGAGTGGGCGTGGCGCATCCCGTTCCTCACGGCGATCCCGCTGCTCGCGATCTCGCTCTACCTGCGCCTCGCGATCACCGAGACGCCCGTCTTCGCGGCGGTCAAGGGAGCGGGCCGTGCGCCGCGCATCCCCCTCGCCGCGCTGCTGCGCGCGCAGCCCGTCACGATCGTCGTGGCCGTGGGCGTCGCCCTGCTCGGCATCGGCTCGTACTCGCTCATGAACACGTACACGATCAACTACGGCGCGGCGGTGCTCGGCTTCGACTACTACGAGCTGCTCATCGCGACGACGATCGGCGGGCTGCTGCAGCTCGTGACGATCCCGCTGTTCGGAGCCTGGGCGACGCGCATCGGCTCGGGCCTCGTGATCGCGATCGGCGCGCTCGGCACGCTGCTCGTGTCGTTCCCGATCTACTTCTTCCTGCAGGACGCCTCGTTCGGCTTCCTCGTCGGCATGATGGTGATCGGCGGCATCCTGCCGACGATGAGCTGGGCGGCGCTCGGCGGCATCTTCACCGAGCTCTTCGACGAGCGCTACCGCTACTCGGCGCTCGGCTTCGCGTACGCGCTCGCCGCCGTCGTCTCGGGCTTCGTGCCGTACCTCACGGCCGAGCTCGGCGTCGCGACCGGCAACGCCTGGTGGCACCCGGCGATCGTGCTCGCAGGGCTCTCGCTCATCACGCTCGTCTCCTCGCTCGTGGCGATCCGCATCCGCGTCGACCGCGATGAGGATGCGCCCGCCGTGACGGCGCCGGAGGTCGTCGGCGCCGAGCGCTGACCGGCGCCCGCCGCACTCCCTCCTCCCCCGACCGCCCCCGCGCGCGCCCTACACTGGCCGCGACGGGGGCGGTCTCCGTCTCAGGGGACGGGGGCGACCATGACCGACGAGCGAACGCCGAACGATGATCCGACCGAGCCGCTGCGGCCGGTGAGCGGGGCGGATGCGGCGGGCGACGCCCCGACGGAGGCGTACGACGCCGTCGATGCGGGGGATGCCCCGACTCGCGCCTTCACCCGACCGCTCGACCAGCCCGGCACCGTGCCGCCGGTCGCGCCGACTCCCCCGCCGCCGACCGCACCGACTGAGATCTTCCGCCCGGCGGGGGTGGGAGCCGCCGCCGGCGCGGGTGCCGGCCTCGGTGCCGGAGCCGCCGCGGGTGCTGCCGCCGGCGGCTTCCCGCGCTCGAGCGCGCCCATCGGGGCCGGCGCGGCCGCGGGCCCCGCCCCGGCGAGCGCCGCGACGGGATCGCGCCGACTGAGCGGCGGGGCGATCGCGCTCATCACGCTCGCGGTCATCCTGCTCATCGCGCTCGTCGTGCTCATCTTCGCCCTACTCAACCGCGACGACGCGCCCGCGCCGGTCGCGTCGGACACGCCGAGCGCGAGCTCCTCGCCGTCGGAGACGCCGTCGCCCTCGCCGACGCCGAGCGAGACCGAGGAGCCGTCGCCCTCGCCGACCCCGACCAAGTCGAGCGCAGCGCCCGAGCCCGCCCCGGCGCCGACGTTCACGGTCTTCCAGGCCGAGAACACCGCCAACTGCCCCGACGAGAGCGGATCGGTTCCGCTGTTCTGGAGCTGGAGCATCGACGGCGCGACGACCGCCTGGTTCGGCGTCGGCACCGACGACGCGCGCGCTGAGCCCTTCGAGGAGGTCCCGACGACCGCGACCTACGAGTTCGCGTACCAGTGCTCGGAGGAGAGCCAGCTCTACACGGTCTCGGCCGAGAACGCCGACGGGCTCATCACGCACCGCACCGTCGAGGCCGTGCGGCTGCTGCCGTAGCCGAGCTCGCGCGCGAGCATCCGCCCACGCAGCTGAGAACCCCGCGGCGTGGACGCCCGCGGGACTCTCGAGCAAAAGACCGCTGCAGCTAGTAGGGGCCGCGACCGCCTGCACTTAGGAGGCGGAAAACGTCGGCGAGCCTGTCGCCGTAAGGCTCTAGCCAGGGATATGGACTCTCGGGGCGGAACCCGAGCCACGCAGTGTCGGTGCCGGTGGTCCCAGTGTGTTGACCCATGTGTCCGATCACCCGCTCCAGTAGTAGTGATTTCGGAAGAAGCCATGCCTGTGCGTCGAACGGCGAAATGCCCAGGCAAAGGCAGTAGTCGTAATCTTGGTTCCGGATTTGCTGGAACTTGAAGCCCCCATTGGCCCACAAGGTCGACATTTTGACTTCAACGCGGTGCCCATTGATGATCCGATCCGCGTCACTATTCGGGGATCGCATCACGTCCAGGCCACGAGTAGCCGCCCAACCAGCAACCAACTTCTCGCCAACCGCCCCCTTCGAGCGAGATGGGATCTTTAGAATCCATTCAAAGGGGCTTCCGACCCAAGGATCGTCGATGGAACGAAGGTAATCTCCAGCTATCGAGCCGGATAACATCGCAAGGGTCCCGACATCTGAATCCTCATAGTCGCCCATGATCATGACGCGACCCAGTCGTTCACGCGCAGCTGGACGAAATCAGGTGACCCACGAAACACATTTCCTGAAAATCGCTTTCGCATAACCTCTATTGCCTCAGGATTCTCATCGACGAGGAGGAAACGTCGGCCCAGTTCACTGGCCGCGACCCCTGCAGTTCCGCTACCTGCAAAGAAATCGAGAATCCACTCGTCCTGCGCGCTGCTGGCTTGGATCATCCGTCGAAGAATCCCGAGGGGCTTTTGCGTCGGGTATCCAGTCTTTTCCTTGCCATTCGGGGATACGATCGTGTGCCACCATGTGTCAGTCGGGAGCTTTCCCAGCGCTGCTTTCTCGGGTGTTACTAATCCGGGTGCCATATACGGTTCGCGGTCGACAGAAAGTGCATCAAAGTAGTATTTGTCTGGATTCTTCACGTAAACAAGGATATTGTCATGCTTCGCGGGCCACTTGCTTTTAGACCGAGCGCCATAGTCATACGCCCAGATAATCTCGTTCAGAAAACATTCTCGGCCAAAGAGGGCATCAAGCAAGACCTTAGCGTAGTGGACCTCGCGATAGTCTAAGTGAAGATACAGTGTCCCGTCTTGACGGAGTAGACGCCATGCCTCCTCCAACCGGGGTTCGAGAAAAGACCAGTAGTCAGCAAAATCATCTTTATAACGATAAGCGATGCCCTTGACCGTGTCGTATGACTGGCCCTTGAAGCCGATTCGGGATCCCGTTTCTGAGCGAACGTTCGTCATCGTTTGGCGCGTTTGAATCTTCCCGGTGTTGAAGGGCGGGTCTAAATAGATCATCTGAAAGCTTTCAGACGGAAGGCTGCGCACGTACTCGAGATTCTCCGACTGGACCACCATGTCCGGTCCTGTTGGTCTCCAGATGTGGGCGGCAGGTTCGCTGGTCGCTTCGAGATGCATAGACGCAAGCTACCCGACGGCTACGACATCACGCGCGAACAGGAGTTCGCCACGCAAGGGGCCCCGAGGGGCGCACCGGTACGATGGAGCGACATCCACACCCAGGCACCCTTACCTCTGACACGGTGCCGCCCATACGGAGCGAGAACCCATGAGCAACGCGATTCCCGACAAGCCCGCCCTCGAAGGTCTCGAGCCGAAGTGGGGCGAGGTGTGGGAGTCGCAGGGCACCTATCGCTTCGACCGCGAGGCGGCGCTCACCGCCGGCTCCGACGCCGTCTACGCGATCGACACTCCCCCGCCGACCGCCTCGGGCTCGCTGCACATCGGGCACGTCTTCAGCTACACGCACATGGACCTCGCCGCGCGGTTCCAGCGCATGCGCGGCCAGCACCTCTTCTACCCCATGGGGTGGGACGACAACGGGCTGCCGACCGAACGCCGCGTGCAGAACTACTACGGCGTGCGCTGCGAGCCGGCCCTGCCCTACGACCCCGACTTCACGCCTCCCTTCGAGGGGGGCGGCCAGGGAGGCGGCAAGCCCGCCGACCAGGTGCCCGTCAGCCGTCGCAACTTCATCGAGCTGTGCGAGCGCCTGACCGTCGAAGACGAGAAGCAGTTCGAAGACCTGTGGCGCGCACTCGGCCTCAGCGTCGACTGGACTCAGACCTACCGCACGATCGGCGACGAGGCGCAGCGTGTCGCGCAGCGCGCCTTCCTGCGCAACCTCGCGCGCGGCGAGGCGTACCGAGCCGATGCGCCGACGCTGTGGGACATCACGTTCCGCACGGCGGTCGCGCAGGCCGAGCTGGAGGACAAGGAGATGCCCGGCGCGTACCACCGGGTGAGCTTCCACAAGCCCGACGGCGGCACGATCGAGATCGAGACCACGCGCCCCGAGCTCATCGCCGCGTGCGTCGCCCTCGTCGCCCACCCCGACGACGAGCGCTACCAGCCCTACTTCGGCACGACCGTGCGCACGCCGCTCTTCGGCGTCGAGGTGCCCGTCGTCGCCCACCACCTCGCCCAGCAGGACAAGGGCTCCGGCATCGCCATGGTGTGCACCTTCGGCGACGTGACCGATGTGGTGTGGTGGCGGGAGCTCGACCTGCCGACGCGCCCGATCCTCGGGAAGGACGGCCGCATCCTCGCCGACGCCCCCGAGGGCATCGAGGGCGACGCCCTCGCGGTCTACGGCGAGCTCGCCGGCAAGACCGTGTTCAGCGCGAAGGCCCGCATGGTCGAGCTGCTGCGCGAGTCGGGCGACCTGCACGGCGACCCGCGGCCCATCACGCACCCCGTGAAGTTCTTCGAGAAGGGCGACAAGCCGCTCGAGATCGTCACCACCCGCCAGTGGTACATCGCCAACGGCGCGCGCGACGAGGGCCTGCGCGAGCGGCTGCTCGAGAACGGCCGCCAGATCGCGTTCCACCCCGACTTCATGCGCGTGCGCTACGAGAACTGGGTCGGCGGGCTCTCGGGCGACTGGCTCATCTCGCGCCAGCGCTTCTTCGGCGTGCCCATCCCCGTCTGGTACCGCCTCGACGAGAACGGCGAGCAGACGGGCGACCCGATCGTGCCGACCGAGGACATGCTGCCCATCGACCCGTCGTCGATGCCCGCCCCCGGGTTCGACGAGGCCCAGCGCGGCCAGCCGGGCGGCTTCATCGGCGAGGTCGACATCATGGACACGTGGGCGACATCCTCGCTCACCCCGCAGATCGCCGCGAAGTGGGAGGACGACCCGGAGCTCTTCGACCTGGTCTTCCCCTACGACCTGCGCAGCCAGGGGCAGGACATCATCCGCACCTGGCTGTTCTCGACCGTGCTGCGCGCCGAGCTCGAGCACGGCACCGTGCCGTGGAAGCACGCCGGCATCTCGGGCTTCATCGTCGACCCCGACCGCAAGAAGATGTCGAAGTCGAAGGGCAATGTCGTCACGCCGCAGGGCATGCTCGACGAGCATGGCTCCGACGCGGTGCGGTACTGGGCCGCCTCTTCGCGCCTCGGCACCGACGCGGCCTTCGACCCGCAGAACCCCAAGCAGATGAAGATCGGCCGACGCCTGGCGATCAAGGTGCTCAACGCCGCGAAGTTCGTCTACTCCTTCCCCGTGCCCGCGGGCGACGCGGTCGTCACCGATCCGCTCGACGTCGACATGCTCGCGACCCTCGGCGACGTCGTGCGCCAGACGACGAAGGCATACGAGGAGTACGACCACGCGCGCGCCCTCGAGGTCACCGAGCAGTTCTTCTGGACGTTCTGCGACGACTACCTCGAGCTCGTGAAGGAGCGCGCCTACGGCTCCACGCCCGGCGATGAGTCGGATCGGGTCGACGGGCAGGCGAGCGCGGTGACCGCGCTGCGCCGCGCGGTCGACGTCATGCTGCGCCTGCTCGCGCCGGTCATCCCCTTCGCCACCGAGGAGGTGTGGAGCTGGACCCACGGCGACAGCGTTCACCGCGCGGCCTGGCCCACCGTCGACGAACTCGGCGTCGACGCCGCCCCGAGCGGGCTCCTGCCGCTCGTCTCGGCCGCCCTCATCGGGATCCGCCGCGCGAAGACCGACGCGAAGGCCTCGCAGAAGACGCCCGTCGCGCACGCGACCATCTCGGCGCCGCTCCTGCTCGCCGAGGCCGCCGGCGACCTCAAGGCCGTCGGGCGCATCGACACGCTCGACATCCAGCAGGGCGAGAGCGTCGAGGTGCTCGCGATCGAGCTCGCACCGCTTCCCGAGGCGCCGTAGCCCGCGCCCTGCTCGGTCGAGCCTCTCGCGACGCGCGCCCCGCCGTTTCCTCGGCCGGGGCGCGCGTCGTGGTTCACTGAGCGCATGACCGTTAGCCCCCTGACGATCCGGCCCATCGCCGCCGCCGATCGCGACGCGTGGCAGCGGCTCTTCCTCGCCTACGGCGCGTTCTACGAGACGGCGTTCGAGACGCCGGTCATCGACGGCGTCTGGGCCTGGCTGATGGATGCCCGCCACCCGCTGACCGCGTTCGTCGCGGAGATCGACGGGGAGGTCCGCGGCGTCGCGCACGTGCGCGAGCAGCCCGACACCTTCACCGCCGGCCCCGGCTGGTTCCTCGACGACCTGTACGTCGACGAGGAGCTGCGCGGCACGGGCGCCGGAACCGCGCTTCTGAACGCGGTCGCCGCGCACGCGACCGCGCACGGCGGCGGAACCCTGCGCTGGATCACCGCGCACGACAACGACCGCGCCCAGCGCGTGTACGACCGGCTCGCGACCCGCACGAGCTGGGTGACCTACGAGAAGGAGTGCTGAGCATGCAGCTCGGAACCCGTTGGACCGTGGGCGGCGAGCCGCCGGCCCGCGTGAGCCCCGCCGTCCGCGCGGCGATCCGCGCCGTCGAGGGCGACCTGCTCGGGCGCGACACAACGCAGTGGCGCTGGACCCTCACGTGGCTGGAGGGGCGACCCGTGGTCGAGCTCGACGACGGGACGATCATCCGCGAAGGGCACGACGGAAGCGTCACGACGACGCTCGACGACGACGAGGCGCACGACGCCTGAGACGGCTCGCGCCCGAGATGGCCGGCGCCTGAAACGGCCGGCGTCTGAGGCAACATCGGCGGCGGAAGCGCCGGAGACGCGAAACGGGCGCGCCGACCAGGAGGGATCGGCGCGCCCGTTGATCGTGGGGCGGCGGGGCTACTGCACGAAGCCGTAGCGGAAGCCGTCGCGGGTACGGCGCACGGCGGTCTCCGTCGCGATGAGGCGAGCCTGCTCGTCGTGCCCGCTGACCGAGGCGCGAGCGCCCGACCAGGTGAGCAGAGCGAGGCCGGCGCTCAGGGCGAGGCGGCGGAGAACGGGAGTGCGACGGCGCGGCAGCTGGATGGTGATCATGCCCGTGCTCATGGTGACGGCGGTCATGCTCTCTCCTCCTTCGCGGTGTCGGTGGTGTCGGACGGGGATTCGGGGGTGCTGCCGTCGGCGGGGATGATGCCCTCGCGAGGGATCTCCTCTCCGTCGACGACCGGGAAGGCGTAGAACTGCACGAGCGCGGGGCGCGAGCCCGGCACCCGCTGACCGCGGTGCTTCTCGACGAACTCGTGGACGAGCTCGCCGACGTCGTGGTGGAGCTGGGCGAGCTGCTCGGCGGTGACGTGGACGTTCGACATGGTGATGCTCGAGGCGTGCTGCCACTCCTCGCTCAGCTCGGCCATGTGCTCGATGAAGTCGCGGAAGTACTGCTCGCGGTGGTGGGCGAACTCGCGCATGACGATGCGCGAGACCTCGCGGCCCGTCTCGCTCCTGCCCGTCTCCTCGTCACCGAGGTAGATGGGGGCCTGGACGCGCTGCCACCAGCGCTCGCGGCCGGTGCCCTTCTCGGCGAGCTCCTCGACGTAGCCGTGCTTCTCGAGCTGGCGGAGGTGGTAGCTCGTCGATCCGCTCGACTCGCCGAGCCGCTCGGCGAGCATGCTCGCCGTCTGCGGGCCGTACGTCGAGAGCGCGTCGATGATCGTGACGCGAAGGGGGTGCGCGAGGGCCTTGAGGCCCTCGAGGTCTGCCCTGCCGTTCGGATCGTGTCCCATGACTGCAAAGATACGCTTGCAAAAGAGTCTTTGCAAGTACTTCTTTGCAGAAATTTTTTTGCAGATGGATCTTTGCAGAGGACTGTTTGCAGATCGTCGATGCTCCGGCTCGTCGGCCCTAGGGTGAATGGATGAGCAATCCCTTCCTCTCCCCCAGCACCCTGCCGTACCAGCTGCCGCCCTTCGCCGAGATCAGCGACGATCACTTCGGCCCCGCGATCGAGCAGGGCATGGCCGAGCAGCGCGCCGAGATCGCCGCGATCACCGCGCAGACCGAGCCGGCGACCTTCGCGAACACCATGGAGCCGCTCGAGCGCAGCGGCCAGCTGCTCACGCGCGTGCTGCGCGTGTTCTTCAACAAGAGCTCGGCCGACTCCAACGATGCGAGCAACGCCCTCGAGGAGGAGTTCGCGCCGAAGCTCGCCGCGCACGAGGACGCCATCACGCTCGACTCCGCGCTCTACGCGCGCATCGCCGCGCTCCACGAGCAGCGCGACAGCCTCGAGCTCACGCCCGAGCAGCGGTACCTCATCGAGCGCCGCCACACCGTCATGACCCTCGCCGGCGCGGGCCTCGACGACGCGCAGAAGGAGCGCCTGAGCGAGCTGAACTCGCGCCTGTCGGTGCTGCAGACTCGCTTCGAGAAGAACCTCCTCGCCGAGACCAACGACCTCGCCGTCGTCATCGACGACGTCGCCGAGCTCGACGGGCTCGCGCCTGGCGAGATCTCCGCGGCGGCGCAGGCGGCCGCCGATCGCGGGCTCGAGGGCAAGCACCTCGTCACCCTCGTGCTGCCGACGGGGCACCCGTGGCTGGCCTCCCTCACGAACCGCGACGTCCGCGCGCGGATCATGGCGGCATCCCGCGCCCGCGCTGCGCGCGGCAACGAGCACGACAACAGCGCCGTGCTGCTCGAGATCGTGCAACTGCGCGCCGAGCGCGCCGAGCTGCTCGGCTTCGAGAACCACGCCGCCTTCGTGACGGCCGACGGCACCGCGAAGACGCCCGCGCGCGTCGCCGAGATGCTCGAGAAGCTCGCCCCCGCCGCCGCCCGAAACGCCCGTGCCGAGCAGGAGAAGCTCGAGCGACAAGCCGGCCACCCCATCGAGGCGCACGACTGGGCCCTCTACAGCGAGCGCGTGCGCGCGGCCGAGTTCGACGTCGACACCGCCGCCCTTCGGCCCTACTTCGAGGCCGAGCGCGTGCTGCAGCAGGGCGTGTTCGCCGCCGCGACGAAGGTCTTCGGCATCACGTTCTCCGAGCGCACCGATCTCACGGGCTACCACCCCGACGTCCGCGCCTTCGAGGTGCGCAACGAGGACGGCTCCGAGCTCGGCCTGTACCTGCTCGACCTGTTCACGCGCGACAGCAAGCGCGGCGGCGCCTGGATGAACGAGCTCATCGGCCAGAACGAGCTGCTCGACCACCCCACGGTCGTCGTCAACAACCTCAACGTGCCCAAGCCCGCCGCGGGCGAGCCGGCGCTGCTGACCTTCGACGAGGTCAACACGTTCTTCCACGAGTTCGGCCACGCGCTCCACGGCCTGTTCGCGCACGTCACCTACCCCTCGTTCACGGGCACGAACGTGTACCGCGACTTCGTCGAGTTCCCCAGCCAGGTGAATGAGATGTGGATGCTCTGGCCCGAGATCGTGGGCGACTACGCCGTCCACCACGTCACGGGAGAGCCCATCCCCGCCGAGACCCTCGACCGCATCCAAGCGAGCGAGACCTGGGGCGAGGGCTTCAAGACGAGCGAGTACCTCGCGGCGGCCCTGCTCGACCAGGCCTGGCACACCCTCAGCGCCGCCGAGGCCGCCGCCGTGACGGATGTCGCCGCGTTCGAGGCCGAGGCGCTCGCGCGCGTGGGCCTCGACAACCCCGCGGTGCCGACCCGCTACAGCTCGACGTACTTCGCCCACGTGTTCTCGGGCGGGTACTCGGCCGGCTACTACAGCTACATCTGGAGCGAGGTGCTCGACGCCGACACCGTCGAGTGGTTCCACGAGAACGGCGGGCTCACGCGCGCCAACGGCGACCGGTTCCGCGAGTACGTGCTCGGCATCGGCGGCACGCGCGACCCGCTCGAGGCGTACCGCGAGTTCCGCGGCCGCGACGCGGTCATCGAGCCGCTGCTGATGCGGCGCGGGCTCGCCGCCTGAGCGGCTAGAACCAGAAGCCCAGGCACGGCGGCACGGGAGTGACCGCCATGACGTGCAGGCGCTCGACCGCCGCCGCGTCGCCCTCGAGGCGGCCGGCGGCGGCGAGCGTGATCGGGCTCGCGCCGCCGAGCAGCAGCGAGCTCAGGGCGGCGATGCCGAGGCTCATCTCGGCCGGCTCATCGGTCGTGGTCACGCGCGCGGCGCCCGCGTCGTCGACCTCGAGCGCGAACCGCCCGCCGGCGAGACCGAGCTCGTCGGCGACGTCGAGCACGACGCGGCCGGCGCGCTGCCAGGTGCGGCCCTCGAGGCACCTCGGCACGTCGAGGATGCGCGCCCACAGATGGTCGGTGACCGACCGCGTGAGCACGGCGCGGGCATCCGCGACCATCATTTTCACGGGCTCGTCGACGCTGCGCTGGTGGGCGACCACCTCGTGGACGAGGTCGAGCTCGAGAACGTAGCGCCACAGCGCGGCGTACGCGTCGGGGGTCGCGGCGATGAGGTCGACGATCTCGACGGGGTGCTTGGTGAAGTCGGGGCCGGCGTCCTTGACGCGGTAGACGGCGAACCCCTGCGGCTCGCCCGCCTCGTCGTCGTAGCGCACGGCCCGGAGGTCGGCCGACTTCGACGCCTGGGAGGGGCGGAGGCCGAGCTGGCGATCCCAGTGGCCGCCCCAGGTCGGGATGCCGCCCGCGACCCGGGCGCGCTCCTCCAGGCCGAGCGCGATCGTGCGGGCGCTCTCGCGCGAGATGAGGTGCACGCGCCCCGCGGGCGTCGGTCCGACCCAGCGCGCGCGCTTCGTGTCGACGACGAGCTCGGCCGACCACGTGGCCGGGCCGAAGCCGTAGCGGCCGTAGATCGTCGACTCCGAGACGGTGAGGATCGCGAGCGGCGTGCCGTGCGTGATCGCCGCCCGCAGCTCGCCCTCGAGGAGCCCGCGCGCGATGCCGCGCCGCCGGTGCGTCGGGGCGACCGTCACGACGCTGATCGCCCAGGCCTCGAGATCGCGATCGCCCGGCACGCGCAGCGGCGTCGGCCAGCTGTCGACCGTCGCGACGGGCATCTCGGGCTCGGCGGCCGAGTCGTCCCAGACGCCGATCGCGCGCCGCTCGCGCGACGACTCGCGCATCTCGACGAGCGCCTGCTCCTCCGGCGCTCCGCCGTGGAACCCGCGCGCGACCGCCTGCGAGAAGGAATCCTGCCGGGCGGTGTCGTCGCCGACGAGCTCGTAGCGCAGGCCCTGACGGGCGAGGGTCTGGCGCGAAGCGGGGTCAGCAGGAATCGTGCGGAAGTCGGCGTGCATCCGCCCAGGCTAGTGAGCCTCCGGCGCCGCCGACAGCTCCTCGGGCTCCCGCCCGCGCGTCGGCCGCCACGTCGTCACGAACAGCACGAGCGCGCCGACGACGAGACCCCAGAACGCGCTGCCGATGCCCGCGACGACGACGCCCGAGGCCACGACGATCAGGGTCGCCGCCGCGGTCAGTCGGGTCTCGGGCGCCTCGAACGCGCTCACGAGGCTCGTCGTCAGCGCGCCGAGCAGGGCGAGCCCCGCGACGGCGATGATGAGGATGGGCGGGGCCGCGGCGACGACGGCCGTCGCGACCCCCGCGGCGAGGCCCAGCAGCACGTAGGTGACGCCTCCGGCGACGGGTGCGACCCAGCGCCGCCGCGGGTCGGGATGCGCGTCCGGCCCCGCCATGAGCGCCGCCGTGATCGCGGCGAGGTTGAGGGCGTAGCCGCCGAGCGCGGCGACCGCGGCCGTCATGCCGCCGGAGGCGACGAGGATCGCCCGCGCCGGCACCGGCTCGAACCGGAACGTGCGGAGCACCGCGAAGCCCGGCACGTTCTGGCCCGCCATCGTGACGATGAACAGCGGCACCCCGAGCGACACGATCACGAGCGGGTCGAGGACCGGGAGCGTCAGGACGAGGGCGGGCGCGAGGCCCGCGTCGAGCATCCCGCCGCCGGTCGCGGTGATCGCGATGCCGACGACCGCGACGAGCATCGCCGCGGGGACGGCCCACCGGGGCGCGAGCCGCACGAGCACGAGCCAGACGAGCACGACCGGGATCGCCAGGAGCGGCTCGTCGATGACCGCCGTGACCGGAGCGAGGCAGATGGGGAAGAGGATGCCCGCGAGCATCGCGCCCGCGAGCGGCATCGGGATGCGCGTCATCGCCCTCCCGAGCGCCCCCCACAGCCCCGTGAGCACGATGAGCAGCCCGCACACGAGGAACGCGCCGATCGCTGCGCCGTACGAGCCGGTCGTGCCCTCGGCCGCGATGAGGAGGGCCGCGCCCGGCGTCGACCACGCGAACGACAGCGGCAGCCGGTACCGCCACGACAGGGCGATCGCGAGCGCCGCCTGACCGAGGCACAGCGCGAGCAGGCCCGACGCGGCCTCGGCGGGGCTCGCGCCGACGGCGATGAGACCGGCGATGACGAGCGCGAACGAGCTCGCGAACCCGGTGACGGCGCCGATCACGCCGGCGATGACGGGCTGCAGCATCGAGGGGCTACGGCTCCTGGCGCGCGATCGCGGCCTCGAGGCGCTCGACCTTGCCATCGAGCTCGCCGACGTGGCCGGGGCGGATGTCGGCCTTGAGCACGAGCGAGACCCGCGAGCCGTACGCGCCGACCGCCTCGGTCGCGCGCCGCACGACGTCCATGACCTCGTCCCACTCCCCCTCGATCTCGGTGAACATGCTGCTCGTGCGGTTCGGCAGCCTCGACTCCCGCACGACCCGCACGGCGGCGGCGACCGCGTCGTGCACCGAGTCCGTCGAGGATCCGCCCGAGGGGGCGACCGAGAAGGCGACGATCATGAGTGGGGCTCCCTGTCTCTCGCGCGGCCCGCGGGGCCGTCGACCTCCAGCGTGCCATGACGGGGGCGGGGCGGATGCTCGGGGCGGGTCGGGCGGGGTGACCGAGCCCGCACCACCGCCGCGACCGCCCACACCAGCAGCACGACGTCGAGCGCGTTGCGGAGGGTCAGGATCACCACGAGCGGCGTCTGCAGCCCCAGCAGCTCGCCGTACTGGAACGGGTACACGGCCTGCGTGAGGGCGCCGATCGCGAGCGCGAGCCCGGCCGGCACCGCGAAGGACGCGCCGCTGCGCGCCCGCCACAGGATGCCGAGGATGACCGGCGCGGCGAGCCACGTGCCGAACTGCGGCGAGCCGACCTTGTTGACGACGATGAGCGCCGCGACGAGGGCGAGGGCGAGGGCGGGGACGAGCCGCTCCTCGGGCGCGCCCGCGCGCAGGGCGAGGAGGCCGAGCGCGACGATCGCGAGCACGACGATCGCGAGCAGCGGCGTCGCGAGCGCGGCCGCCTGCTGCGAGCCCTCGCCGAACACCTGCCAGGTGAGGATGTCGCGGTCGTAGTAGACGCGCGCGCTCCACTCCCCCGCCCACGCCGCCCACAGCCACGGCGTCGTGAGCGGCGCCTCGACCTGCAGCCCGCGCCCCGACTGCTCGGTGAGCGGCGACAGCAGCGAGGCGCCCGCGCCGACCGCGAGCCCGCCCGCCACGACGACCATCGTCACGGCGACCGTCGCGAGCACGATGTGCGCGCGCTCGCGCAGCCCGATGACCGCGGCGAGGAGGATCGCGGCGGGCCACACCTTGATCCACGCCGCGAGGGCGAGGAGCCCGGCTGCGGTCCGGGGGTGGCGGGCGAGCAGGGCGACCGCGGCGACCGCGAGAGGAGCCGTGATCGAGTCGATGCGGCCGAGGGCGATCGGTCCGAGGGCGAGGAGGAAGAGCATCCACCACCAGGCGGCGGCCGCATCGCGCACGCGAGGGCCGGCGCCCGCGATGACGAGCAGGGCGCCCGCGTTCATGAGCATGACGATCACGAGCCAGACGATCGGGTACGGGTCGGGGCCGAACGCGTAGGCGGCGAGCATCGGCACGAGCGCGACGATCGGGTACACCCACGACGAGTCGATGCCGACCCAGTCGTTCGCGATGAGGCCCTGCTCGACCCAGAAGCGGTAGACGAGCGTCACGTCGCCGAGCGGAAGCCCCGGGCCCACGAGGTTGTAGGCGATGAGCCACACGTGGATGAGCCCGAACGCCGACCACAGGGCGAGGGGATGCGCGCCGACCTCGACGAGGCCGCGCGCGACGGCGGCCCCTGCTGCGCGCGCGGGGCGGGGCTCGGTCACCGGGCCAGCGTAGTGGCGGGGGCGCGGGTCGCGGCGCGGGCTCGGCGGCCGAGGATGCCCGACCACGCGTCGCATCAGTGACAGCGCAGCAGAACGAACCGGCGCGCGCTCACCGAACTGGCGCGCGGTCGGGCGCAGAGGAGTCCGCTGCTCGTCACCAACCACCGGAGCTACCCGACGCTCCCCAGACACCCGGAGTGCGCGACCGCGGCCGGAGGCGAGCCGCGACCCTGCGCGGATGGCAGATCTCTCACCCTACGCAGACCCCCGAGGCATCATTCGCGTGCGCACCATCACAGACCCGGGTCACCGAAGCGCAATTCGTCACCACCTGGCGCGGGGCGAGCTCGTCCGTCTCGCGCGTGGGGCTTACCTCGACGCCGCGATCTGGGATGGCCTCGACTCCGACGAGCGATATCGCGCGACCATCCACGCGGCAGCGGGCGGTTCGCTCGCCTCCGATGAGCTGCTGTGCGGGCCGAGCGCCCTCGCGCTGTGGCGACTGCCGTCTCTCAACGCGCGGCCGAGCACAGTTCACTCCGTGCGTCCCAACCTGACGAGCGGCCGGCGGGCGGGCGTCCTGGTCCGGCACATCTCGAGGCGCGCCGACGCCGGTGTCGAGATCGACGGGCTTCCCGTGACGTGCCTTGCCCGCACGGTGGTGGATGCGTCTGCCGAAGCCGCGCTCGGCGCTGGCCTCATGGCTGCCGACGCGGCCCTGCGAGGCGCTCGGGCCCCGTTCGGGTTCAGGTCTCCCCTCGATCGAGACGTGCTGACCGGCGAAGCCGAGCGGGTGGCCGTGCGGCATGGCCGCACGCGCGCGCTCACGGTGGCGCGGCTCGCCGACGCTCGCGCGGAGAGCCCGGGCGAGTCGCTGCTGCGGGCGAGCATCCACCTTCTGGGGCTGCCGATGCCGGAGCTGCAGCGGGAGTTCCGCGGAGACTCGGGGCGGCAGTACTTCGTCGACTGCTATTGGCCCGACCAGGACTTCGTGCTCGAGTTCGACGGGAAGGCGAAGTATCTCGACCCGGCGCTGCGCGGCGGCCGCACGGCGGAGGAGGTGCTCGTCGCGGAGAAGGAGCGCGAGGACGAGATCCGCGCACAGGTGCGCGGCATGACGCGGGTCGGCTGGGCCGTCGCGCTGGCGCCCGCGCGTCTGGAGGCGCGCCTGCGGGCTGCCAGCTTCCGCTTTCCGACCCGTCTACCGTGACAACGCGCCAGTTCGGTGACGACGCGTCAGATCGAAGTGGCGCGCTGTCACCGAAGCGGCGCGCTGTCGACCGCCGCGTGAGCGGCGCGGAAGCGGGGCGGGTGCGGCGCGCGGCCGCGCTACACGAGCGGGCGGTACTTCACGAGCTGCGCGACCGTCGGCCCGAGCTCGCGGCACAGGTCGAGCACCGCGAACGGTCCGCCGGCCGAGGCGCGCTGCGCCGCGAGCCCGTGGATGACCGCGGCGGCCGCCGCGAGCCGGCCGAGCAGCGCCGGGTCGTCGACGACGGCGTCGCCGTGCGTCGCGACGAGGGCTCCGAGGATGCCCGCGAGGGCATCCCCCGCCCCTGCGGTCGCGAGCCACGCGGGCGCCGTCCGCGCCACGAGCTCCTCGCCGGTGGCCCCCACGACGTGCGTCGTGTGCCCCTTGAGCAGCACGGTCACGCCGAAGCGCTCGGCCGCGCGCCGGGCCGCGCCGAGCGGGTCGGCGCGCACGGCGTCCGCGTCGGCGCCCGTGAGCCGGGCGAGCTCGCCCGCGTGGGGAGTGATGACCGTGGGCGCCGTCGACGAGGCGGCGAGGTCGAGGGCGCCGGCGTCGAGCACGAGCGGACGGCCCGACTCGAGGGCGTGATGGAAGCGGTCGCGCGTGGCGGCGTCGCGATCCGCGCCCGGGCCGGGCACGGGCATCCCGCTGCCCAGGAGCCACGCCTGCACGCGCCCCGGCTCGGTGACCGCCTCGGGCCGGCGCTGCAGCACGAGGTCGGCGGCGCGCGCGGGGCCGAGGTAACGCACCATGCCGACTCCGGTGCGGAGGGCCGCCTCGACGCCGAGCACCGCGGCGCCGGGGTACTGGGCCGAGCCGGTGACGATGCCGAGCACCCCGCGTCGGTACTTGTCGTCGGTCTCGCCGGGGACGGCGATGAGTCGGGCGGCGGCGTCGGGGAGGAACTGCGTCGGGCCTGTCACGCCGACACCCTATCGAGCGGGGCTCCGCGGCCGGCCGACCCGCTCGCACGCGCACGCCCCGCCTCCGCCCACGCACCGCTCCCGTCAGACCGCGCCCAGGAATACCTCAGCCCGCCCCCTGCTTGCATTGACTCGTGACCTCCGCGCTCTTCTCCCCGCTCACCGTCCGCTCCCTCACGCTGCGCAACCGCCTCTGGGTCGCCCCGCTGTGCGAGTACTCCGTCGTCGAGCGCGACGGCGTGCCGACCGACTGGCACCTCGTGCACCTCGGCTCGTTCGCGCGCGGCGGCGCCGGACTCGTCATCGCCGAAGCGACCGCCGTGACGCCCGAGGGCCGCATCAGCCCGCACGACACCGGAATCTGGAACGACGCGCAGGCCGAGGCCTGGTCGCGCGTCGTCGACTTCATCCACTCGCAGGGCTCGGCGGCGGGCATCCAGCTCGCGCACGCGGGCCGCAAGGCGAGCATCTACCCCGAGTGGGGCGAGACGCGCGAGGGCTTCTCGGGCCGCGGCACGATGCCCGCGAGCGAGGGCGGCTGGCAGACGGTCGCCCCCTCGGCGGTCGCCTTCGACGGCTACGACACTCCGGCGGCCCTCGATGAGCAGGGCATCGCGGATGCCGTGGCCGCCTTCGCCGACGCCGCCCGCCGTTCCGTCGCGGCGGGCTTCGATCTCGTCGAAGTGCACGCCGCCCACGGCTACCTCCTCCACCAGTTCCTCTCGCCGCTGTCGAACACGCGCGACGACGCGTGGGGCGGCTCGCTCGAGAACCGGGCGCGCATCGTGCTCGACACGGTGCGCGCGGTGCGCGCGGCCGTCGACGTCCCCGTGCTCGTGCGCTTCTCGGCGACCGACTGGACGGAGGGCGGCTGGGACGAGCAGCAGACCGCGCAGGTCGCGGCCTGGTCGCTCGAGGCCGGCGCCGACCTCTTCGACATCTCCAGCGGCGGGCTCGTGCGGGCGACGATCCCCGTCGGGCCCGGCTACCAGGTGCCGCTCGCGGCGCACGTGCGCTCGGAGGGCGACGTGCCCGTCGCCGCGGTCGGCCTCATCACGGAGGCCGAGCAGGCCGAGGAGATCATCGAGTCGGGCCAGGCCGACGCCATCCTCATGGGCCGGAAGTGGATGCGCGACCCGCACGCGGCGCTGAGCTTCGCGCGAGACCTCGGCGATGAGGCGTCGCTGCAGCAGCTCGTGCCGCCGCAGTACCGCCGCGCGTTCTTCTAGGGGCGCATCCCCTGCGCACCGCGCCGGCGCCGCCCCTCGGGAGCGGCGCCGGCGTCGTCCGCGCGAGAACCCGTCTACGGCCGGCGTCGGGTGGCGTCCTGCACCTCGCCGACGAGCTCCTCGATGATGTCCTCGAGGAAGAGGACGCCGGTGGTGCGGCCCTGCGCGTCGACGGAGCGCGCGAGGTGCGCGCCCGAGCGGCGCATGACGGCGAGGCCGTCCTCGAGATCCGCGCTCGCGAGGATCGACACGAGGCGGCGGATGCGCTTCGGCGGCACGGGGTCGTCGAACTCGTCCTCGTCGAGGTCGATGACGTCCTTGAGGTGCACGTAGCCCGTCGGCTCGCGGTCCTCGTCGACGAGCACGTAGCGGCTGAAGCCGCGCTGCGCGACGGCGCGCTCGACGTCGGCGGGCGAGGCGTCCTCCGGCAGCTGGACGAGCTCGTCCATCGGCACGGCGACGTCGTGCACCTTCTTCGTCGTGAACTCGAACGCGGCGGTGAGCGCGCCGGAGCGGTCGTGCAGCAGGCCCTCGCGCTGGGACTGCTCGACGATCGTCGCGACCTCCTCGAGCGTGAACGCGCTCGTCGCCTCGTCCTTCGGCTCGACGCGGAAGAGGCGCAGCACACCGTTCGCCACGGCGTTGAGGGCGACGATCACGAAGCGGAACATCCGCGCGACCGCGACGAGGGGCGGCGCGAGCAGCAGCACCGAGCGCGTCGGCAGCGAGAACGAGATGTTCTTCGGCACCATCTCGCCGAGCACGACGTGCAGGAAGGACACGATGAGCAGAGCGATCGTGAACGCGATGCCGCTCACGACCTCGTAGGGCAGGCCCGTGAGCTCGAGCGGGATCTCCAGGATGTGGTGGATCGCCGGCTCGGAGACGTTGAGGATGAGCAGCGAGCACACCGTGATGCCGAGCTGGCTCGTCGCGAGCATGAGCGTCGCGTGCTCCATGGCCCACAGCGCGGTCTTCGCCGCGCGGGATCCGGCCTCGGCGCGCGGCTCGATCTGCGAGCGCTTGGCCGAGATCACGGCGAACTCGGCGCCGACGAAGAACGCGTTGCCCGCGAGGAGGACGACGAGCCAAGCGAGGCCCCACCAGTCGGAGTCGCTGATCATCGGCCGGCCTCCTCGTCGTCGGTGCGCGGTCTCGGGGTGTACCTGACCCGGTCGATCCGCCGCCCGTCGAGGCGCTCGACGCGGAAGACCCCCGCGTCGATCTCGACCGTGTCGCCGACGGCGGGCAGGCGCCCGAGCTCGGACATCATCCAGCCGCCCACGGTCTCCCACGGTCCGTCATCGGGCACCGATACCCCCGCGCGATCGCGGAGCTCGTCCGGGCGGAGCATGCCGGGGAAGGTGAGCCAGTCGCGCGAGCGGACGACCCCGACGAGGACGCGGTCGTGCTCGTCGGAGACCTCGCCGACGAGCTCCTCCACGAGATCCTCGAGCGTCGCGACGCCCGCCGTGCCGCCGTACTCGTCGACGACGATCGCCATCTGGTAGCCGCGGCCGCGCAGCTCGGCGAGCAGCGTGTCGAGCATCATCGTCTCGGGCACCCGCAGCGCGTCGCTCTGCAGGGCCGAGACGGGGACGTCGGGGCGGCGATCGTGCGGCACGGCGACGGCCTGCTTGACGTGGACGATTCCGACGATGTCGTCGATCGAGTCGTCGGTGACGGGGAAGCGCGAGAAGCCCGTGCGGCGCGCGAGCTCGATGACGGCGAGCGCCGAGTCGGAGCGGTCGATGCTCGCGACGCGCGGGCGCGGCGTCATGACGTCGGAGGCCGAGTGCTGCGAGAAGGCGAGCGTGCGCGAGAGCAGGGTCGCGGTGTCGGCCTCGAGCGAGCCCTCCTTCGCCGAGCGGCGGACGAGCGAGGCGAGCTCCTCGGCCGTCCGGGCGCCGCTGAGCTCCTCCTTCGGCTCGATGCCGACCGCGCGGAGGATGGCGTTGGCCGTGTTGTTGAGCAGCGAGATCGCGGGCTTGAAGACGGTCGTGAAGAGCGCCTGGAAGGGGATAACGAACTTCGCCGTCTGGCGCGGAAGCGAGAGCGCGAAGTTCTTCGGGACGAGCTCGCCGACGATCATCGACAGCAGCGTGGCGATGACGACGGCGATGATCGTGCCGACGACGCTCACGGCGCCCTCGGGCAGCCCGAGCGCCGTGAGGGGGCCGGCGAGCATCATCGAGATCGCGGGCTCCATCGTGTAGCCCGTGAGGAGCGTCGTGAGCGTGATGCCGAGCTGCGCGCTCGAGAGGTGCGTGGAGGTGATCTTGAGGGCCGCGATCGTGGGCCCGAGCCGCTTCTCGCCGCGCGCCTGGCGCGCCTCGAGATCGGAGCGATCGAGATTGACGAGCGCGAACTCGCTCGCGACGAAGAAGCCGGTGCCGATGGTGAGGAGCACGCCCGCGCCAAGGAGGATCCACTCAGCGCCCACGGGTGCCCCCGATCATCGGCGAGGGACTATGACTGGGGTCGGACGGCGAAGACGGCGGGTCATCCATGATGCGAGGAAGTATAGCCAGGCGCGCCCGGCGCGGCTGAGCGTCGGATGCCCGGGGGCGCGACGGCGACGACGCCCCCGATCACCACGAGACCGGCAGCGCCTTCCCCTCCTCGTACCCCGCGGCCGACTGCACTCCGACGACGGCCCGCTCGTGGAACTGCGGCAGCGTCGCCGCGCCCGCGTACGTCATCGACGAGCGCAGCCCCGAGGTGATCATGTCGAGCAGGTCGTCGATCGAGGGACGCTGCGGGTCGAGCAGGATACGCGAGCTCGAGATGCCCTCGGCGAAGAGCGTCTTCCGCGCCCGGTCGAAGGCGTCCAGCCGACGGAAGCGCTGCTCGACGGCGCGCGTCGACGCCATGCCCCACGAGCTCTTGAACCAGCGACCCTCCTCGTCGACCTCGATCTCGCCCGGCGCCTCGAGCGTGCCGGCGAACCACGAGCCGATCATCACGGCCGAGGCCCCGGCTGCGAGCGCGAGCGCGACGTCGCGCGGGTACCGGACTCCCCCGTCGGCCCAGACGCGGGCGCCCTTCTCGCGGGCCGCCTGCGCAGTGTCGAGCACGGCCGAGAACTGCGGGCGACCGACGGCCGTCATCATGCGCGTCGTGCACATCGCGCCCGGCCCGACGCCGACCTTGAGGATGTCCGCTCCCGCCTCGACGAGGTCGTGCACGGCCTCCGGCGTGACGACGTTCCCCGCGACGAGCGGGACGCCCAGCTTCTTGCCAGCAACGGCCCGCACGGCCGCGAGCATCGACTCCTGGTGGCCGTGGGCCGTGTCGAGGACGATGACGTCGACGCCGGCCTGCACGAGCGCCTCGGCTCGCGCCGCCGGGTCGCCGTTGGCGCCGATCGCGGCCGCGACGCGGAGCCGGCCACGGGCATCCGTCGCCGGCGAGTAGAGCGTCGCGCGCACGGCGCTGCGCGCGCTCAGCGAGCCGACGATACGCCCGTGGTGCATGACGGCGACGGCCTCGACGCCCGCCGCATCGATGAGGTCGAACGCCTGGCGCGGGTCGGTGACGTCCTCGTCGTCGAGGGCCGGGACGGGGTCGCCGACGAGGTCGCCGATGCGCGAATCGGGCAGCGCCCCGCGCAGGCGGCTGACGGGGATGCACCGCGCGGGCACCCCGTCGGCGTCGACGACCGTCAGCAGGGCCCCCTGAGTATCGGGAGCGCGGCGCAGCGCCTCCGCGATCGTCGTCTCGACGCCCACGGTGACGAGCGGGTCGAGCATGACGGGCGCGCTCTTGACGGCGCGGATCGCGGCGTCGAGCTCGCCCAGCGGGGTGTCCTGCGGGAGGACCCCGAGGCCGCCCCGTCGCGCGAGGGCGGCGGCGAGGCGCGGGCCCGTCACCGAGGTCATGTTCGCGGCCACGATGGGGATGCCCAGGGCGGTCGGATCATCGACCGTCAGGTCCGCGCTCAGGCGGCTCCCGACATCCGACCGACCGGGCACGAGGAAGACGTCGGAGTAGGTCAGATCGTGGGCGGGTCGTTCGTCGAAGAATCGCACATCTTTCAGCCTACGGCGGGCCTCTCGCGCACGGGGGACGGGTCGGCAATGGGTAGGCTTGACGGGCTGGGGACCAGCGAGGGTTCCCAATCGATCCGAGCATCTAGCGAAACGGAAGTGGGCGGTCGGCTGTGTCAAGCCAAGTGACCGGAGTGAGCCCCGACGGCGGCGCCGCGGGCGAGTTCGGTGCCAACGAGTGGCTCGTTGACGAGATGTACGAGCAGTTCAAGACCGACAAGAACTCGGTCGACCCGACATGGTGGCCGATCCTCGAGAAGTACCACCAGTCGGCTCTCGACGACGCCCCGCCCCCCGCGTCTGGCTCGGAGCCCGCACCGGCGCCCTCCCCCGCCCCCGTGGTGATGGATGCGCCCGAAGCCGCACCCGCCTCGGCCCCCGCGGCCTCGTCCGTCCCCCCGGCCTCCGTGCCGATCACGGGCAGCCAGCCCGTCGCCCGCACGACCTCCGCTCCCCCGCAGCGCCAGCCGATCCCGGCGCAGGCGCCCGCGGCGACCTCCGCCCCCGCAGCGTCGACCGAGGCCGAGGAGCCGGCGGAGAACACCGTCACCCCGCTCAAGGGCATGGCGAAGTCCCTCGCGGCGAACATGGACGCCTCGCTCAGCGTGCCGACCGCGACGAGCGTGCGCACCATCCCCGCGAAGCTGATGATCGACAACCGCATCGTCATCAACAACCACCTCAAGCGCGCTCGCGGCGGCAAGGTCTCGTTCACGCACCTCATCGCGTGGGCGATGGTCCGCGCCCTGCGCGAGTTCCCGAGCCAGAACGTCTTCTACGACGAGGTCGACGGCAAGCCCGTCGTCGTCACGCCCGCGCACATCAACCTCGGCATCGCGATCGACCTCCCCAAGCCCGACGGCTCGCGCGCGCTGCTCGTCCCGGGCATCAAGAAGTGCGAGTCGATGGGCTTCGGCGACTTCCTGACCGCCTACGAGGACGTCGTCAAGCGCGCCCGCGACAACAAGCTCGCCGCCTCCGACTTCCAGGGCAACACGATCTCGCTCACGAACCCCGGCGGCATCGGCACCGTGCACTCCGTGCCGCGTCTCATGCGCGGGCAGGGCGCCATCATCGGCGCCGGAGCGCTCGAGTACCCGGCCGAGTTCCAGGGCTCCTCGCCCGCGACGCTCGCCGAGCTCGGCATCGGCAAGACCATCACCCTGACGAGCACCTACGACCACCGCGTCATCCAGGGCGCCGGCTCGGGCGAGTTCCTCAAGAAGGTGCACGAGCTGCTCATCGGCCAGCGCGGGTTCTACGAGGACATCTTCTCCGACCTGCGGATCCCCTACGACCCGATCCACTGGGCGCAGGACATCCACGTCGACCTGTCCGACGCCGTCTCGAAGACGTCGCGCGTGCAGGAGCTCATCAACTCCTATCGGGTGCGCGGCCACCTCATGGCCGACGTCGACCCGCTCGAGTACCGCCAGCGCTCGCACCCCGACCTCGACATCGCGAGCCACGGGCTGACCTTCTGGGATCTCGACCGCGAGTTCGTCACGGGCGGCTTCGGCGGCCGGCGCACGATGCTCCTGCGCGAGATCCTCGGCGTGCTCCGTGACTCGTACTGCCGCACCGTGGGCCTCGAGTACATGCACATCGCCGACCCCGCGCAGCGCCGCTGGTTCCAGGACCGCCTCGAGCGGCCGTACCAGAAGCCGACGCACGACGAGCAGATGCGCATCCTCGGCAAGCTCAACCAGGCCGAGGCGTTCGAGACGTTCCTGCAGACCAAGTACGTCGGTCAGAAGCGCTTCAGCCTCGAGGGCGGCGAGTCGGTCATCCCGCTGCTCGACGAGATCCTCCAGGGCGCCGCCGAGGCCGAGATGGACGAGGTCGCCATCGGCATGGCGCACCGCGGCCGCCTCAACGTGCTCGCCAACATCGCGGGCAAGACCTACGGCCAGATCTTCCGCGAGTTCGAGGGCACGCAGGATCCGCGCAGCGTGCAGGGCTCGGGCGACGTGAAGTACCACCTCGGCACCGAGGGCGTCTTCACCGCGATGAGCGGCAAGCAGATCCCCGTCTACCTCGCCGCGAACCCCTCGCACCTCGAGGCCGTCAACGGCGTGCTCGAGGGCATCGTCCGCGCCAAGCAGGACCGCAAGGGCGACGGCCAGTTCGGCGTCCTCCCCGTGCTCGTCCACGGCGACGCCGCGATGGCCGGTCAGGGCGTCGTGCTCGAGACGCTCCAGCTGTCGCAGCTGCGCGGCTTCCGCACGGGCGGCACGATCCACGTCGTCGTCAACAACCAGGTCGGCTTCACGACGCCTCCCGGCGAGGCGCGGTCGTCGAACTACTCGACCGACGTCGCGAAGACCATCCAGGCGCCGATCTTCCACGTCAACGGCGACGACCCCGAGGCCGTCACGCGCGTCGCGGAGCTCGCCTTCGCCTACCGCCAGGAGTTCAAGCGCGACGTCGTCATCGACCTCGTCTGCTACCGCCGCCGCGGCCACAACGAGGGCGACGACCCCTCGATGACCCAGCCGCTCATGTACAACCTCATCGAGGCCAAGCGCTCGGTGCGCACGCTCTACACCGAGTCGCTCGTCGGCCGCGGCGACATCACGCCGGACGAGTTCGACGCCGCGCACCGCGACTTCCAGGAGCGCCTCGAGGTCGCCTTCGCCGAGACCCACGCCGTCCAGACGGGGCAGATCCCCGTCGTCGGAGCCGGCGCCGTCACCTCGCCCGCGATGGAGACCATCGCGGCGGAGCCGGAGACGACGGGCGTGCCGGTCGAGGTCATCCAGCACATCGGCGACGCGCACGACAACCCGCCCGCGGGCTTCACCATCCACGGCAAGCTGCAGGCGATGCTCAAGAAGCGCGTCGAGATGAGCCGCAACGGCGGCATCGACTGGGGCTTCGGCGAGCTGCTCGCGCTCGGCTCCCTTCTCATGGAGGGCACGCCCGTGCGCATGTCCGGCCAGGACTCGCGCCGCGGCACCTTCGTGCAGCGCCACGCCGTCCTCCACGACCGCGCCAACGGCCAGGAGTGGCTGCCGCTCGCGAACCTCGCCGAGAACCAGGCCAAGCTCTGGATCTACGACGCGCTCCTGAGCGAGTACGCGACGATGGGCTTCGAGTACGGGTACTCGGTCGAGCGCCCCGACTCTCTCGTGCTCTGGGAGGCGCAGTTCGGCGACTTCGCCAACGGCGCGCAGACGATCATCGACGAGTTCATCTCCTCCGCCGAGCAGAAGTGGAACCAGCGCTCGAGCGTCGTGCTGCTGCTGCCGCACGGCTACGAGGGCCAGGGCCCCGACCACTCGTCGGCGCGCATCGAGCGCTACCTGCAGCTCGCGGCCGAGGAGAACATGACCGTCGCGCGCCCGTCGACGCCCGCGTCGTACTTCCACCTCCTGCGCCGCCAGGCCTACGCCCGCCCGCGCCGCCCGCTCATCGTCTTCACCCCGAAGGCGATGCTGCGACTGCGCGGCGCGACGAGCGAGGTCGCCGACTTCACCGAGGGCCGCTTCGAGCCCGTGCTCGACGACGCGAACATCACCGAGCCGCAGTCGGTGCGCCGCGTCCTCCTGCACGCGGGCAAGATCCACTACGACCTCAAGAGCGAGATCGAGAAGCGCGGAACGCAGGGCGTCGCGCTCGTGCGGCTCGAGCAGTTCTACCCGCTGCCCGAGGCCGAGCTGCAGGAGGTCGTCGACCGCTACCCCGAGGCCGAGCTCGTGTGGGTCCAGGACGAGCCCGAGAACCAGGGCGCGTGGCCCTTCTTCGCGCTCGAGAGCGCCAAGCGCGAGGGCCGGCCCGTCCGCGTCATCTCGCGCCCGGCATCCGCCTCGCCCGCGACCGGATCGACCAAGCGCAGCGCGCAGGAGCACGCCGCGATCATGGACGCCGCGCTCGGCGACTAGGCCGCAGAACGCCAAACGGGCCCGCGTCCTCCGTCAGGAGGGGCGGGCCCGTTCGCGTGAACGCGGGCTCTAGGCCTTGGCGTCGAGTCTCTCTATGGTGCCGAGGATCATCGACCGGAGCTCGTCCGGCGCCTTCTCCTGACAGGCCTCCTTCACCTTGGTGGTGAGGGTGAGGCCGACGAGATGCTCGGCCGAGCAGTCGTCGCAGTTGGCCATGTGGTCGCGGATGTCCTGGCACTGCTCGGCGCTGAGCTCGTTGTGCAGGAACTCCTCGAGCTCGGCTTTGGCCTTGTCGCAGCCGCAGTCGGTCATGTCGTGCTCCTCGAAGTGGTGGTGGTCTCTTTCAGCGTGATCCCGCGCTCGCGGGCGTAGTCGGCGAGCAGCTCGCGCAGCAGGCGTCTGCCGCGGTGGAGCCGGCTCATCACGGTGCCGACGGGGGTCTTCATGATGTCGGCGATCTCCTGGTACGAGAAGCCCTCGACGTCCGCGAAGTACACGGCGAGACGGAAGTCCTCCGGGATCGACTGGAGGGCGTCCTTGACGGCGCTCGCGGGCATCCGGTCGATCGCCTCGGCCTCGGCCGATCGGCTCGAGCTCGACGTCGCCGACTGCGCGTTGCCGAGCTGCCACTCCTCGAGCTCATCGGTCGACCCCTGGTACGGGTCGCGCTGCTTCTTGCGGTACACGTTGATGAACGTGTTGGTCAGGATCCGGTACAGCCACGCTTTCAGGTTCGAGCCCTGCTCGAACTGGCCGAAGGCGGCGAACGCCTTCACGAAGGTCTCCTGCACGAGGTCGGAGGCGTCGGCGGGGTTCTTGGTCATGCGCATGGCGGCGCCGTAGAGCTGGTCCATGTACGGGAGCGCCTGCTCCTGGAACAGCTGGCGGCGCTCGGCGAGCTCGTCAGTCATCGGGAGCGAGTCTACGACCGGCGTCTGCGGGGCCGCGCCGCTGCGCGGGCGGGCGTCGGGGTCGGCGGATGCAGTGCTCACGCGGTCGAGGACGGCGCTCGTCATACGGCGGCTCCCTTCGCTCGTGCTGCCGATACTCTGTAACCGATGCAGGTATTCGGCTATTCCTCGCCCCGCTTCAGCCCCTACGACGACGACCGCGCCGATCACTCGGCTTCGACGGGCGACGAGGGGCCGTGGCGCGCGCCGCGAGCGACCGGCCCGCTGGATGCCCGCCTCGCCCTCCCCGGATCGAAGAGCCTCACCAACCGCGAGCTCGTCCTCGCCGCACTCGCCGACGGCCCGTCGCTGCTGCGCCGCCCCCTGCACTCGCGCGACTCGGCGCTCATGATCGCGGCGCTGCGCGCGCTCGGCGTGGGCGTCGAGGAGGTTCCCGGCGACGGCGCGTACGGCCCCGACCTGCGCGTGACGCCCGCCGCCGAGCTCACCGGCTCGACGAGCATCGACGTCGGGCTCGCGGGCACCGTCATGCGCTTCCTCCCGCCCGTCGCGGCGCTCGCCCTCGGCCCGGTCGCCTTCGACGGCGACGAGGCCGCGCGGCGTCGCCCCATGCGCACGACGATCGACTCGCTGCGTGCGCTCGGCGTCGACGTCAACGACGACGGCCGCGGCGCCCTGCCCTTCAGCCTGTGGGGCTCGGGCGCGGTGCGCGGCGGCGAGGTCGCGATCGACGCGAGCGCGTCGAGCCAGTTCGTCTCCGGCCTCCTGCTCGCCGCGCCGCGCTTCGCCGAGGGGCTCACCCTGCGGCACACGGGCGAGCGCCTGCCGTCGATGCCGCACATCGAGATGACGATCGCCGCTCTCGAGGCGCGCGGCGTGACGGTCTCGAGCCCCGACGAGGGCGTCTGGGTCGTCGCGCCCGGGCCCATCGCGGCGCGCGACGTCGACATCGAGCCCGACCTGTCGAACGCCGCGCCCTTCCTCATCGCCGCGATCGTCGCGGGCGGCACGGTCGCGATCGAGTCGTGGCCCCACGAGACGACGCAGGTCGGCGCCGACCTCATCGAGATCCTCCCCCGCTTCGGTGCGACCGTGCGCCGCGAGGGCGACGCGCTCGTCGTCGACGGCGCCGAGGGGCTCCTCGGCGGCCGGGCGATGCCGGGCGTCGAGCTCGATCTCTCGCGCGGCGGCGAGCTCGCCCCCGCGATCGTCGCGCTCGCGGCCCTCGCCGACTCGCCGAGCCGCATCACGGGCATCGAGCACCTGCGCGGCCACGAGACCGACCGCCTCGCCGCGCTCGCCGACGACCTGACGCGCGCCGGCGGTGCCGCGACCGAGCTCGACGACGGCCTCGCACTCGAGCCGCGCGCCCTGCACGGCGCCGACTGGGGCGCGTTCGAGGACCACCGGATGGCTCACGCGGGGGCCGTCATCGGTCTCGCCGTCGACGGCATCGAGATCGACGACATCGGGGCGACGTCGAAGACGCTGCCCGAGTTCCCCGCGCTGTGGCGTCGCCTCGTCGCGTCGACGCCGGCGGGGTCCGACGCCGCATGAGCTGGCTGCCGCCCGACGAAGACGAGGACGAGCCCTACGGCGCGTACGACGAGTCGGCCGTGCGCTCGCGCCCGAACCCGAAGGCCAATCGGCCGCGCTCGAAGCAGCGGCCCGCGCACGACGACGCCGTCGTCGGCCGCATCGTCACGGTCGATCGCGGGCGGTACCTCGCCCTCATCGACGAGGGCGAGCCGACCGAGCGCGCGGTGATCTGCACGCGCGCCCGCGAGCTGCGCAAGACCGCGATCGTCACGGGCGACCGCGTCGACGTCGTCGGCGACGTGAGCGGCGAGGAGGGCGCGCTCGGCCGCATCGTACGCGTGCACGAGCGCCGCACCCTCCTGCGACGCAGCGCCGACGACACCGACGCCGTCGAGCGCATCGTCGTCGCGAACGCCGACCAGCTCATGATCGTCGTCGCCGCCGCCAACCCCGAGCCGCGACCCCGGCTCGTGGACCGCTACCTCGTGGCCGCGTTCGACGCCGGCATCTCTCCGCTGCTCGTCGTGACGAAGACCGACCTCGCCGACCCCACGGCCTTCCTCGCCCACTTCGCGGGGCTCGACGTGCGCGTCGTCACGAGCTCGGCGGAGCATCCGCCGCTCGATGCCCTGCACGCGCTGCTGCGCGATCGGACGACCGTCGCGGTCGGGCACTCGGGCGTCGGCAAGTCGACGCTCGTCAACGCGCTCGTGCCCTCGGCCCAGCGCGCGATCGGCCACGTCAACGCGGTCACGGGCCGCGGTCGCCACACCTCGAGCTCGACGGTGTCGCTGCGCCTGCCCGACGGCGGCTGGATCATCGACACCCCCGGCGTGCGGTCGTTCGGACTCGGGCACGTGAACCCCGACAGCATCCTCACGGCGTTCGAGGACCTCGCCGAGGTCGCCCGCTCGTGCCCGCGGGGCTGCACCCACCTGCCGGACTCCCCCGACTGCGAGCTCGTCGAGGCCGCCGCGCGCGGCGAGCTCGGCGAGCTCGGGCCGCAGCGTCTCGACTCGCTCCAGCGGCTGCTGACGACGCTCACCAAGTCCGCGTACTGAGCGAGGCTCGCGACCGCTACTGTGAGAGCCGTGACCGACCTCGCCGCCGATCTGGCGCTCGCGCTCGAGCTCGCCGAGCGAGCGGATTCCGTCTCGTTCGACCGGTTCCGCGCCGTCGACCTCGAGGTGACGACGAAGCCCGACCGCACCCCGGTGACCGACGCCGATCGGGCCGTCGAGCGGGTCATCCGCGAGGGCCTCGCGGCGGCGCGACCCGAGGACGGCATCCTCGGCGAGGAGTACGGCACCGCGACGGGCAGGGGCGAGGGCGCCCACCGCCAGTGGATCATCGACCCCATCGACGGCACCGCCAACTTCCTGCGCGGCATGCCCATCTGGGGCACCCTCATCGCGCTCGCGATCGACGGCGTGCCCGTCGTCGGCGTCGTGAGCTCGCCGGCTCTCGAGCGCCGCTGGTGGGGCGCGCGCGGTCTCGGCGCCTTCGTGCTGCGCACGGGCCCCGCCCCTGAGACGGATGCCCGCCCGCTGCGCGTGAGCGGCGTGCGCGATCTCGCCGACGCCTCGATCTCGTACAACAGCCTCCCCGGATGGGACGACGAGGGCCGCCTCGACGGCCTGCTCGCGCTCACGCGCGCGGGATGGCGCTCGCGCGCGATCGGCGACATGTGGTCGTACATGCTCGTCGCCGAGGGCGTCATCGACGTCGCGGGCGAGTTCGACCTCCAGCCCTACGACATGGCGGCCCTGCAGCCGATCATCGAGGAGGCGGGCGGCCGCTTCAGCTCGGTCGACGGCGAGGCGGGGCCGTGGCACGGCAGCGCTCTCGCGACGAACGGGCACCTGCACGATGCGGTGCTCGCACTCGTCGCGCGCACGGCATCCACCGGCGCACCCGCCGCCGGACCACGCACAGCACCCGCAGCATCACCCGGCTCCGCACCCGACGAAGAGGAGTAGTCCATGCCCGCCTCCACCTCCCTCCGCCGCGCCCTCGGCGCGCTCGCGGTCGTCTCGGCGACCGCCGCGCTCTCGGGCTGCGCGTTCCTCTCGCAGTTCACCGGCGCCGGCGAGGCCGAGCGCGACACCGAGGGGCAGGTCGTCGAGGGCAACGACTCGACCGACGTCTTCACCCTCCGCGTCGGCGACTGCCTCAACGACGCCGACGCGACCGAGCAGGTCGAGACGGTGCCGACGACGCCGTGCGACGAGCCGCACGACAGCGAGGTCTTCGCCTCGGTGATCATGACCGAGGACGCCTACCCCGGCCAGGAGGCCATCCTCGAGCGGGCCGACGCCGAGTGCCTCACCGAGTTCGAGGCGTTCGTGGGCGGCGGCTACAACGACTCGCCGTACGACTTCAGCTACTACTTCCCGACCGAGGGCAGCTGGAGCGAGGGCGACCGCGAGATCCTCTGCGTCATCTACGACCCGGCGGGGCCCGTGACGGGCAGCCTCGAGGGCTCGTCGAGCTGAGACCTCACCGCGCGCCGAGCGCGATGACGACCTTGCCGCGCACCTCACGGCGCCGGAGCCGGTCGATCGCGTCGAGGGCGCGCTCGACGGGGACGACCTCGTCGACGGCCGCGGACATCCGCCCCGCCGCGAGGTGATCGAGCAGGATCGCGAGGTCGGCGCCCGACTCCTTCTGCATGACCATCGCGAGGCGGTGCCGCACCCACGGACCGAGCAGCGCCGCACGGAACTGCCGGTCGAGCCCGTCGAGCACGGGCCCGCCGACGTGGTCGGCGCCGACGATGGCGAGCGCGCCGCGCTCGGTCAGCAGTCGGCGCAGCACCGGCAGGTCGCGGCCATCGGCCGTGTCGATGACGGCGTCGAAGCGTCCCCAGCCCTCCGGCCCGGGGTCGGTGCGGTAGTCGATCGTGCGCTCGGCGCCGAGAGAGCGCACGAAGGCGGCCTTTCCCCCGCTCGCGACGCCCGTGACGCGGGCGCCCGCGAGAACGGCGAGCTGCACGAGGTGCGCCCCGACTCCGCCCCCCGCGCCGATGACGAGCACCTTCTGCCCCGCGCTGACGCGCGCGGCGTCACGGACGGCCTGCAGGGCCGTGACGGCCGAGATCGGGAGCGCGGCGGCGTCGGTCGTTGACACCGCGTCGGGGATGCGCGCGAGCTTCCGCGGCATCGCGAGCACGAGCTCGGCGAACGCCGCGGGCGCCGACCCGGCGACGCGATCGCCGACCGAGAATCCGACCTGCTCGGGCGTCGCACCGGGAGGCAGTGCCTCGATGCGCCCCGCGAACGCGAGGCCGGGGATCGGCTGTCGGGGCCGGCGCAGCCCGAGGAAGGGCCGCACGAGCGTCGGCCGCCCGGTCAGCAGGTGGATCGTGCCCGAGTCGGGGCTCATCGCCTCGACGCGCACGAGCACGCGACCGGCGCGCGGTGCCGGCGCGGGCGCCTCGTCGAGGCGCAGCATCTCGACGCCGCCGTAGCCGCGCTGCAGCAGGGCCCGCATGGTGGCGGGCGTCGTCTTCGTGGTCATGGCGGTCTCTCTTCTCGTCGGCCGGGCGGCGGCGGATGCGGCGCTCACGCGCCGTCCGGGTACTGGAACACGTCGTCGAGCGGAACCCCGAAGACGCGGGCGATCTGGAACGCGACCTCGAGCGAGGGCGAGTACTTGCCCTGCTCGATCGCGATGACGGTCTGGCGCGTGACGCCCGATGCGCTCGGCGAGCTCGGCCTGCGTCAGCTCGCCGTGGGCGAAGCGGAGAGCGCGGATTCGGTTTTCGACGCGCGTGGGCTTCACCATGCCGGGACTCCCCCGCGGTAGAGCGCGACCTTCGTGATGCCCTCGAGCACCGCGGAGGCGTAGAAGCCGAGGAAGAGCGCGTGGGCGATCCAGAAGTGATCGGCCTCGAGCATCGCGAGAACGAGCGCCGCGAGCGCGCCGATCACGAGCACGGCGCGCGCGGTGTGCTCGGCGCGCGCGCTGATCTGCCGGTCGCGCACGTCCGTGCCCTGCCCGTCGCGGCGCGTGAGGATGGCGACGACGATAGTGACGACTGCGGTCACGACGATGCCGATGCCGATGCTCCACAGCATCGCGTCGACGTAGGGCGCCTCCACGAGCGGGCCGCCGGCCGCGCGAGCGGCGAGCACGACGCCGTAGACGACCCCGGTCACGATGCCGACGACGAGGCCGATCCAGGCCACCTTCTCCTCCTGGGCCACGGGGTGCTCCTTCTGATCGATGCGGATGTCAAAAATTGCTGACACGCTCAAGGTAAAGCGCAGCGGACATCCTGTCAATGATTTTTTACATTCCTGCGACAGCGGATGCTCGTGCGAGCGCTCGGCGACGCCGCCCAGTCGGGCTCGATAGCGTCGAGGGCATGACCGACGCGACGCCCTCGACGCCCTTCCACTCGCTCGACGCCTACATCGCGCTGCCGCGAGTGGACGGCGTCGCCCTCTCGCCGGACGGCGAGCGCGCCATCCTCACGGTCGCCACGCTCTCCTCCGACCGCACGCGCTACGAGCGCGCGCTGTGGGAGGTGCCCGCGCACGGCGACGGCGCCCCGCGGCGACTGACGCGCTCGGCGAAGGGCGAGTCGGGCGTCGCGTTCACCGCCTCGGGCGATGCGCTCTTCGTTTCGAGCCGGCCAGACGCCGACGCCGACGGCGACGACGAGGTCGCGCAGCTGTGGCTCCTGCCCGCGCGCGGCGGCGAGGCCCGCCCGATCACCCGTCTCGCGGGCGGCGTGAGCGGAGTCGCGGCGACCGCGCTCTCGAGCGACGCAGTCGTGCTCGCGGCCGACCTCCTGCCGGGCTCCGACTCCCTCGAGGACGACGCGGCGGCGCTCGCCGAGCGCAAGAAGCGCACGGTGAAGGCGATCCTTCACGAGACGTACCCCGTGCGCTACTGGGACCACGACCTCGGCCCCGCCGAGCCGCACCTGCTCGCCCTCGACCTCGCCGGGCTCGCCGACGTGCTGCCCGACCGCTCGCCCGATGCCGCCGACTCGTCGGTCGATGCCGCGAGCGGCGACGACGACTCCGCGGCCCCGACTCCATACCCCGCGCACCTCCCCCGCCCGCGCGACCTCACGCCCCGGCCCGGCCGCAGCGCCGACACCGCCGGTCAGGCGCTGACCCCCGACGGCCGCACGCTCATCGCCGCCGTGCGCCTGCCCCGCCGCGGGCTCGCCCGCTACGAGCTCGTCTCGATCGACGTCGCGACGGGCGAGCGCCGCACGATCCTCGGCGAGGAGGGCGTGCAGTACGAGTTCCCGACGATCAGCCACGACGGCACCCTGCTGGCGTACCTGCGCGTGCCCGTGAGCACGCCCGCGGGCCCGAGCGACCACGAGCTCTGGGTCTCCGACCTCGACGGCGGCAACCCGCGCCGCATCGCGATCGGCTGGGATCACTGGCCCGCCGAGTTCCTGTTCGCCCCCGACGGCGAGTCGCTCATCGTCTCGGCCGACCACGACGGGCGCGGTCCCGTCTTCCGCGCCCCGCTCGACGGCGGCCCCGTGGTCCGCCTCGTCGACGATCACTTCGCCTACGCGAACCTGAGCGTGGATGCGCGGACCGGCGACGTGATCGCGCTGCGGTCCTCCTGGCAGTCGGCCCCGCATCCCGTGCGCATCGATGCCCGCACCGGAGCAGTGACCGAGCTCGCGACGCCGGCCGCACCTCCCGCCGCCGTCGGCGACATGGTCGAGGTCGAGACGACGGCGGAGGACGGCGCCCGCGTGCGCGGCTGGCTCCTGACGCCCGAGGGCGCCTCGGCCGAGAGCCCCGCGCCGCTGCTGCTGTGGATCCACGGCGGGCCGCTCAACAGCTGGAACGCGTGGAGCTGGCGCTGGGCGCCGCAGCTCGCGGTCGCGCGCGGGTACGCCGTGCTGCTGCCCGACCCGGCGCTCTCGACCGGCTACGGCCTCGACTTCATCGCCCGCGGCTGGAACTCATGGGGCGAGAAGCCCTACACGGACCTCATGGCGATCACCGACGCGGTCGAGCAGCGCCCCGAGATCGACGAGTCGCGCACGGCAGCGATGGGCGGCTCGTTCGGCGGCTACATGGCCAACTGGGTCGCCGGGCACACCGACCGGTTCCGCGCGATTGTGACGCACGCGAGCCTGTGGGCGCTCGACCAGTTCGGCGGCACGACCGACAACTCGGCGTACTGGATGAGCATCTTCGACGAGAAGGGACTCGCGGAGAACTCGCCGCACCACGCGATCGACGACATCGTGACGCCGATGCTCGTCATCCACGGCGATCGCGACTACCGCGTGCCGATCGGCGAGAGCCTGCGCCTGTGGTCGGAGCTCAACGCCCGCCACGCGGAGGACGACGGCTCGACCGTGCACCGGTTCCTGTTCTTCCCGGACGAGAACCACTGGGTGCTCAAGCCCCAGCACGCGATCGTCTGGTACGAGACCGTGTTCGCCTTCCTCGGCCAACACGTGCTCGGCGAGGAGTGGGCGCGGCCCAGGAACATCGGCTGACGACGGCTAGCGCTGCTCGACGATCTGCTTGCCGAGCGGCAGGAGGGCGACGGGCACCATCTTCAGGTTCGCCCACGCGAAGGGCAGCCCGATGATCGTGATGGCGAGCGCGAGCGCCGAGGCGATGTGCCCGAGGGCGAGCCACCAGCCGGCGAGCACGACCCAGACGACGTTGCCGATCGCCGATCCGATGCCCGCGGTCGGGCGGTCGACGACCTCCTTGCCGAACGGCCACAGCGAGTACACGCCGATGCGCCACGCGGCGATGCCCCACGGGATCGTGACGATGAGCACGAACATGATGACGGCGGCGAGCGCGTAGCCGAGGAAGAGCCAGAAGCCCGAGAGCACGAGCCAGATGATGTTGAGGAGCGTGCGCACGGAAGGACTCGATCCGGTGAGGGGCGAATGGGGGCGACTCGCACAGCGCGTGATGACGACCAGTGGTGGAGATGGGGGGAATCGAACCCCCGTCCACTGCTGTGATCCGATGCCTTCTACGGGCGTAGTCTGCTGAGACGTTCTGCTCGGCTCCGACCTTTGTTGCAGACCCCTAGGTCGACGAGCCCAGCCTCAGTTCGAGTCCCGCGTGCACCTGAGACGCAAGCACGCAGCGAGCCTCCTTGATGACGCCAGTGACCGGGGCGGAGGCGAACCCGGACTGACGGACTATCTACTCTGCCTTAGGCGGCGAGAGCGAAGTCGGTGCGCTTAGCATTGGCACCTGTTGTTTGCAGAGATCGTTAACGAGATAACCCTGCATCCTCGACCCGCTTCTCATCGTTTCGCAGGCAATGTCGAAACCGATCATCCCCGTGCGTCACCTCGCCCTCTCACGTCGTGCGGAGCACGAGGCGGTGAAGGGGCGCTGAGGTGGGTCGTCATCACGCGCTGTGGAGTTGTGAAGCGCGGCGGGAGAGACCCCGGGAGCGCGTCGAGCGCCTGTCATGACGCAGCCCTACAGTATAGCTCACCGCTGACGTTCCGCCCAGAGGCGGGTGCGGCTGCATCGAGGAGGAGCCCGTGACCGAGACCGTCATCACCGTGCAGGGAACGGCTCGCGCCGAGTACGCGCCCGAGCGCGGCATCCTGATCTTCACGATCGCCGCCGACGGCCCCGACCGCGCCGACGCGGTCGACCGCGCGACCGCCGCCCTCGATCGGGTGAGCACCGCGATCGCCGCCCGCCACGACGCGCACGCCGGCCCCGTCACCGCCTGGTCGGCCGACCGGGTCTCGGTACGGCGCCGCGTCCCTGGACGAACGACGGCTCGGTCGCCCCGATCGTGCACCGCGCCGCGGTCTCGGGCCGCGCGACCGTCACCGGCATCGACGCCCTGCCCGAGCTCGTCGAGGTGATCGCGGCCGAGGAGCTCGCGACGATCGACGGCCTCGAGTGGTCGCTCACCGAGGGTCGCCGCACGTCAGTGCTCACGGAGGTGCGCTCGCGCGCCGTCAAGGACGCCGTCACGAAGGCCACGATCTACGCCCAGAGCATCGGGCTCGGCAGCGTCCACGCGGTCGCCCTCGCCGACCCCGGCATGCTCGGCGACCCGGGCGCCGGCACCGGCCCGCAGCCGCGCATGGAGCGCGTCGCGATGATGGCGTCGGATGCCCGGGGCGGCGCGTTCTCGCTGCGCCCCGAACCGATCGTGGTCGAGGTCGCCGTCGACGCGCGGTTCGTCGCCCGCTAGACCCGCTCGGCCCGGTCGGCCGGCTCGGCCAGGTCGGCCGACTCGACCCGCTCGCCCGCGGCGCTCGGCGAGTTCTCGAGCGCCCCCGTGCGCCGCGCGCGCAGGTCGAGCAGCGCGAGCACGAGGGCGACGCCGACGAAGCCCAGGATGACGAGGGCCGCGTGCAGGAACGCGTTCTGGTAGATGTCGACCCGGCCCGCCATCCCCTCCTCGGCGTAGATCGTCGCGTAGAAGGCCGCGGTGGCCGCCGCGATGCCGACCGCGGTGCCGGCGCGCTGGCCGACCTGCCCGATCGAGCCGGCGACGCCCGCGGAGGTGAGCGGGACATCCGCCAGGGTCAGCGTCTGGTTGGGGGCGATGACGGCGCCGCCGCCCGCGCCGGCGAGCGCCATGAACGCCGCGATGACCCACGGCGAGACGCCCGCGGGCAGGAGGAACGCCGAGGCGAGCGTTCCGGCGAGGCCGAGCACAACGCCGATGAGCCCCCACACGACCACCGGGCGGCCGATCGTCGTCGCGACGCGGCCGCTGTACCAGGAGGTCACCGCCGAGGCGAGAGCGAACGGGATCGTCACCATGCCCGCGTAGACGGGCTCGAGGCCGAGGCCGAACTGCAGGAAGAGCGAGAGCGTGAGGAAGGTCGCCGGCAGGGCCGCGAAGTACGCCGTCGCGATGAGCGTGCCGTTGCGGTACGCGCCGATGCGGAAGAGCGCGAAGTCGATGATCGCGGCGCGACCGCGGGAGGTGTAGCGGCGCTCCCACGCGACGAACGCCGCCGCCAGGACGACGAAGGCCGCGAGCCACCACCAGCGGGCGGGGTCGTCGTCGGGCGAGCCCGTCGTGAGCACGAAGGGGAGCATGAGGCTCAGCACGGTGCCGCCGAGGAGAGCGGTGCCGAACAGGTCGAGGTCGCGCGGGCCGTGCGCGTCGGGCTGCGTGCGCGGCAGGAGCTTGTAGGCGAAGGGGAAGAGGCCGATGACGAGCGGAACGTTCATCCAGAAGATGAGCCGCCAGCCGAGCTCGGGCCCGCCGACGCCGATGAGCAGGCCGCCGAGGGTCGGCCCGAACGCCGTCGAGAGGCCGATGACGGCGCCGAAGATGCCGAAGGCGCGGCCCCGGGCGGCGCCGGTGAAGAGCTGCTGGGTGAGCCCGAGCACCTGCGGCATGAGGAGGCCGGCCGAGACGCCCTGGAGGATCCGCGAGGCGGCGAGCAGCTCGACCGTCGGCGCGATCGCGCACAGGAGGCTCGCGATGAGGAACACGACGAGCCCGATGAGGAACATGCGTCGCCGCGAGTGCAGGTCGCCGTAGCGGCCCGAGGGGACGAGCACGATGCCGAAGGCGAGCACGTAGCCGGCGACGATGAGCTGGATCTGCGTCGGGCTGGCTCCGAACGCCTGCTCGATGGCGGGGATGCCGACGTTGACCTTCGACAGGTCGAGGATCGTGAGCGAGGCGACGGCGACCGCGACCGCGAAGGCCTGCCAGCGCGTCCGCTCGCTCACGCCATCCGCGCCGATCGCCCCGCCACCGGCCCCGGATGCGTCTGCTGAGGAGACGGAGGCCGGGGCGTTCGATCGTGCGGTCACGAACGACGAGCCTACGCCCGCCTCTCCGGCCCGGCGCTCAGGGAGCGGCCAGGAGCCGCACCTGACGGGCGGGGCTCAGTCGCCGAGGTTCTTCCGGCTCGACATCGCGCGCTCGGCCTCGCGCTTGTCCTGCCGCTCGCGCAGCGCATGCCGCTTGTCGTACTCGCGCTTGCCCTTCGCGACCGCGAGCTCGACCTTCGCGCGGCCGTCGCTGAAGTAGATGCTGAGGGGGACGAGCGTGTAGCCGCCCTCCTTGGTCTTCTGGCTGATCTTGATGATCTGCGCCTTGTGCAGGAGCATCTTGCGCTTGCGGCGGGGCGGGTGGTTCGTCCACGTGCCCTGCGAGTACTCGGGGATGTGCACGGCGTCGAGCCAGGCCTCGCCCCCGTCGATGAAGCCGTAGCCGTCGACGAGGCTCGCGCGGCCCATGCGCAGCGACTTGACCTCGGTGCCGCTCAGCACGAGGCCGGCCTCGAAGGTGTCCTCGATCGTGTAGTCGTGACGCGCCTTGCGGTTGGTGGCGACGACCCTGCGACCCTGCTCCTTGGGCATTGCCATCACCTCCGGTTCGGCTGTCGGATGCTCACCGCGGGTGCGGGGCAGCCCTCCAGCATACCCGGCGAGGGCCCCGCGCTACACGCGCAGGTAGCGCGAGATGGCGACGTTCGCCGACAGGGCCGCGAGCATCGCGCCCACCCCGAGCAGGACGGGCACGACGAGCAGCGCATCATCGAGCCCGACGAAGGAGGTCTGCGGGAGCGTCTCGGAGAGGTAGCCCTGCACGAAGAACTGCACGATCGCGACGACGGCACCGGCCGCGAGCACCGAGCCGATGAGCGCCGCGACGACGCCCTCGATGACGAACGGCGTCTGGATGAACCGGTTCGAGGCGCCCACGAGCCGCATGATGCCGAGCTCGCGCCGTCGCGAGAACGCCGAGAGCCGGATGGTCGTGGCGATCAGGAGGGCGGCCGCGACGAGCATGAGCGCGGCGATCCCGATCGCGGTGAAGCTGGACGCGTTGAGGATGTCGAAGATCTGGTCGAGATAGGAGCGCTGGTCGACGACGCTCTCGACGCCCGCGAGCCCGGAGAGGGCATCCGCCAGGATCTGGCTCTGCGTCGGATCGACGAGGTTGACCCAGTAGGCCTCGGTCATGAGCTCGGGAGTCACGAGCGAGGCGATCGCGTTGCCCTCGAACTGCGTCTGGAAGTTCTCGAACGCCTGCTCGCGATCCTCGAAGTAGTAGGCGTCGATGAACGGCGCGAGCGTCGCGGAGTCGAGCTGCGCCTCGACCGCGGCGATCTGCTCGGGCGTCGCGGCGGTCTGGTTGCAGGTGCCGACGCTCGAGAAGTCGGTGCAGAAGTAGACAGCGACTTGCGCGCGGTCATACCAGTACGACTTCATCTGGTTGATCTGGGCCTGCAGGAGGATCGCGGTGCCGACGAAGGTCAGCGAGATGAACGTCACGAGGACGACCGAGACGACCATCGAGAGGTTGCGGCGGAGGCCCTGGCCGACCTCGCCGAGGACGAGCGCGAGCCTCATCGGAGGCCCTCCCTCGGGCCGGCGGCCGGGATCACGATGTCGGGCTGCACCTGCGGCATGGCCTGGGTGACGTAGCCGCCGCCGCGCTCGTCGCGGACGACGCGACCGCCGACGAGCTCGACGACGCGGCGCTGCAGGCGGTCGACGATGCCGGCGTCGTGCGTGGCCATGAGCACGGTCGTGCCGTTGGCGTTGATGCGCTCGAGGAGCGTCATGATGCCCATGCTCGTCGTCGGGTCGAGGTTTCCCGTGGGCTCGTCCGCGAGCAGGATGGACGGCTTGTTGACGACGGCGCGCGCGATCGCGACGCGCTGCTGCTCACCGCCGGAGAGCTCGTGGGGGAAGCGCTCGGCCTTGCCCTCGAGGCCGACCATCGCGAGCACGTCGGGCACGGCCTCGTGGATGAATCCCTTGCTCTTGCCGATCACCTGCAGGGTGAAGGCGACGTTCGCGAAGACGGTCTTGTTCGGCAGGAGGCGGAAGTCCTGGAAGACGACGCCGAGGTTGCGGCGGAAGTAGGGGATCTTGCGGCTCGAGATGCGGTTCAGATCCTGGCCGAGGACGTGGATCGAGCCCGACGACGGGCGGTCCTCCTTCAGCACGAGGCGCAGCATGCTCGACTTGCCGGAGCCCGAGGCGCCGACCATGAAGACGAACTCGCCGCTGAGCACCTCGAGGCTGACGCTGTTGAGCGCCGGCTTCGCGGTTCCGCGGTAGACCTTGGTGACCTCATCGAATCGAATCATCGCCGGTCAGCCTAAGCCGGGGTTCCGGGGCCGCGAGGAGCGACACCCGGAAGCCGGAGGGCTCCTAGTCGTCCTGCGGGCGCTTGCGCCACTTGATGCCCGCGGCGATGAAGCCGTCGAGGTCGCCGTCGAACACCTTCGAGGGGTTGCCCTCTTCGTACTCCGTCCGGAGGTCCTTCACCATCTGGTACGGCGCGAGCACGTAGGAGCGCATCTGGTCGCCCCAGCTCGCGGTGATCGTGCCGGCGAGCTCCTTCTTCGTCGCGGCCTCCTGCTCCTTCTGGATGAGCAGCAGGCGCGACTGGAGGACGCGCATCGCGGCGGCGCGGTTCTGGATCTGGCTCTTCTCGTTCTGCATCGACACGACCGTGCCCGTGGGGAGGTGGGTGATGCGCACGGCGGAGTCGGTCGTGTTGACGCTCTGCCCGCCGGGGCCGGAGGAGCGGAAGACGTCGACGCGGATGTCCGACTCGGGGATGTCGATCTCGGCGGTCTCCTCCATGAGGGGGATGACCTCGACCGCGGCGAAGCTCGTCTGGCGCTTGCCGGCCGCGCCGAAGGGGCTCATGCGGACGAGGCGGTGCGTACCGGCCTCGACGCTCAGCGTGCCGAAGGCGTAGGGCGCGTCGATCTGGAAGGTCGCGGACTTGATGCCGGCCTCCTCCGCGTAGGAGGTGTCCATGACGGTCGCGGAGTAGCCGTGCTTCTCGGCCCAGCGCAGGTACATGCGCAGGAGCATGTCGGCGAAGTCGGCGGCGTCGACGCCGCCCGCGCCGGCGCGGATGGTGATGACGGCGGGCCGGTCGTCGTACTCGCCGTCGAGGAGGGTCTGCACCTCCATCTCGCTCAGCGTCTTCTCGATCGCGTCGAGCTCGCTCATGACCTCGGCCGCGGCGTCGTCGTCGTCGGCCTCCTTCGCCATCTCGAGCAGCACGTCGAGGTCGTCGAGCCGCTGCTCGAGCTCGGTCATGCGGCGCAGCTCGGTCTGCCGGTGGCTCAGGGCGCTCGTGATCTTCTGCGCCTTCTCGGTGTCGTCCCAGAGGTCCGGGGCGCTCGCCTGCTCGCTGAGCTCAGCGACGGCGGCGGCGAGGCCCTCGACGTCGACGACCGACTTGATGTCGCGGAAGGTGGAGCGGGCGGCGGCGATGCGCTCGGCGATGTCGAGTTCGATCATGTCGCCCTCAGCCTACCGGCGCGCTCGGGGCCTCCCCCGGCTCGCGGCCTCCCCCGGCTCGCGCCCGGCAGCGGGGCGTAGGCTCGCCCCCGCCATGTCGACCGCCGAGCCCGTCTTCCGCTTCCGGGCGATCGCCGCACCCGCGTTCGTGCCGACGACGCTCTTCACGATCGGCGAGGGCGCGATCATGCCGCTCATCCCGGCGCTCGCCGCCCGGCTCGGCGCCGACCTCGCGACCTCCGGTCTCGTCGCGTCGATGCTCGTCGTCGGCGTGCTCCTCGGCGACATTCCCGCCGGGTCGATCGTCGGTCGCCTCGGCGAGCGGACGACGATGCTCGGCGCATCCGGCCTCGCGGGCGCCGGCGTGCTGCTCGCCCTCGCCGCCCCCGCCCCGTGGATGCTCGGCGCCGGCATGCTCGTCCTCGGGTTCGCCGCCGCCGTGTTCGGCCTCGCCCGGCACGCGCTCCTCACGAGCGTCGTGCCGCCCGCGTTCCGCGCTCGCGCGCTCTCGACCCTCGGCGGCACCTTTCGACTCGGCCTGCTCATCGGCCCCTTCGTCGCGGCGGCGA
>JBKHYA010000005.1:0-57028 GCA_046565745.1 Actinomycetes bacterium | reverse complement strand
ACCCGACGCAGGCCCTTCTCGACGCGTTCACGATGCGGCAGCGGCGCTACGGCGCCGACTCCCGCGGCCGCGATCTGAGCGGGATGCGCGTCGTCATCGTCGGTGACGTCGTGCACTCGCGCGTCGCCCGATCGAACGTGTGGCTGCTGTCGACCCTCGGCGCCGAGGTCCACCTCGTCGCGCCGCGCACGCTCCTGCCGAGCGGCGTCGAGTCGTGGCCCGTGACCGTCCACGAGCACCTCGAGCCCGCGCTCGCGCTCGACCCCGACGTCGTCATGATGCTCCGCGTCCAGCAGGAGCGCATGCACGCCGCCTTCTTCCCCTCCGGCCGCGAGTACGCGCGCGAGTGGGGGCTCACGGCCGAGCGGTTCGCCGCTCTCGGCCCCGATACGATGGTCATGCACCCCGGCCCGATGAATCGGGGGCTGGAGATCTCGTCCGCGGCCGCCGACTCTTCGGCGTCGACGGTGCTCGCTCAAGTCACGAACGGGGTGTTCATCCGCATGGCAGTGCTCTACCTCCTCGTCGCCGGATCATCGGAGGAGCGGGCATGACCGGTCTGCTGATCCGGGGCGCGAGCCTCCTGGGCGAGACGACGGAGGACATCCGCATTCGCGGCGGGCGCATCGCCGCGACCGGCCGCCTCACGCGCGAGCTCGATGAGCGCGTCATCGACGCCGACGGCCTCGTCGCCCTCCCCGGCCTCGTCGACCTTCACACGCACCTCCGCGAGCCCGGGGGAGAGGCGAGCGAGACCGTCCTGACCGGCACGCGCGCCGCGGCCGCGGGCGGCTACACGGCCGTCTTCGCGATGGCGAACACCTCGCCCGTCGCCGACACCGCGGGCGTCGTCGAGCAGGTGCACGCCCTGGGCCTTCAGCACGGCTACGCGACCGTCCGGCCCATCGGCGCCGTGACCGTCGGGCTCGAGGGCGAGCGCCTGAGCGAGATCGGTGCGATGGCCCGCTCGCGCGCCGAGGTGCGGGTGTTCAGCGACGACGGCAAGTGCGTCCACGACGCGCTCCTCATGCGCCGCGCGCTCGAGTACGTCGCGACCTTCGACGGCGTCATCGCCCAGCACGCGCAGGAGCCCCGCCTCACCGAGGGCGCCCAGATGAACGAGGGCGCGCTCTCCGGCGAGCTCGGCCTCGCGGGCTGGCCCGCCGTCGCCGAGGAGTCGATCATCGCGCGCGACGTCCTCCTCGCCCAGCACACCGGCGCCCGCCTGCACGTCTGCCACGTCTCGACCGCGGGCAGCGTCGAGGTCATCCGGTGGGCGAAGGCGCGCGGCATCGCCGTCACCGCCGAGGTCACGCCGCACCACCTGCTACTCACCGAGGAGCTCGCGCGGGGCTACGACGCGCGCTTCAAGGTCAACCCGCCGCTGCGCCGCGACGATGACGTGCGCGCCCTGCGCGAGGCTCTCGCCGACGGCACGATCGACATCGTCGCGACCGACCACGCGCCGCACCCCGCCGAGGCGAAGGAGTGCACGTGGGCCGAGGCGGCCTTCGGCATGGTCGGCCTCGAATCGGCCCTGCCCGTCCTGCAGACGACCATGATCGAGACGGGGATGCTCGACTGGGAGGATCTCGCGCGCGTCATGTCGAGGGCCCCCGCCGCCATCGGGCGCCTCGACGGCTACGCCGACCCGCTGACCGAGGGCGCCCCGGCGAACGTGACGCTCATCGATCCCGCCGCGCGACGCACCTGGTCGACGGGCGACCTGCGCGGCCGGTCGACGAACACCCCGTACACGGGCGTCGAGCTCGCCGGTGCGATCGTCGCGACCGTGCACGGCGGAGTCGCGACCGTGCTCGACGGCGCGCTCCTGCCCGCCGACGAGGTCGCCTCGGCGGCCGTCCGACTCCGGGAGGCCGCTCGTGGATAGAACCGTCTCGACCGCGATCATCGTCGCGGTCATCCTGCTCGCGCTGTCGCTCATGCTCGTCGGCTGGAGGCGACGCGCGGGTCGGCAGGCCGACATCGGCGCGCCGCGGCCGGTGCCCGCCGCGATCGGCGAGGCGAGCATCCGCGTGCCCGTGCTCTACGTCGCGACGACGCGCGCAGGCGCCCCGCTCGACCGCGTCGCCGTCCACGGGCTGGGCTTCCGCGCGCGCGGCGAGATCGCCGTGCACCCCGAGGGCGCCGTCATCGCGATCGACGGGCGCGAGCCCTGGTTCGTCGAGCGCGGCGACGTGCGCGGCGCCGGCCGCGCCACCTGGACCATCGACCGCGTCGTCGAGGAGGGCGGGCTCGTCATGCTCGCCTGGACCCTCGGCGGGGCACCGGTCGACAGCTACTTCCGCGTCACCGACGCGTCGGACGTCGACGCCACGGCCGAGCTGCTCGCCGCCCTGGCGACGCTCGCGCCGAGCATCCCGCCCGATGACGCCGCAGAGACGCCCGCCCCGACAGAAAGGCACCCCTCGTGACCCACGCCCCCGCCTACCTCGTGCTCGAGGACGGCACCCGCTACCGGGGCCGCGCGTACGGCGCCCGCGGCCGCGCGCTCGGAGAGGCCGTCTTCGCGACCGGCATGAGCGGCTACCAGGAGACCCTGACCGACCCCAGCTACGCCGGGCAGATCGTCGTGCAGACCGCGCCGCACATCGGCAACACGGGCATGAACGACGAGGACCCGGAGAGCCGCCGCATCTGGGTCGACGGCTACGTCGTGCGCGACCCCTCGCGCATCGTCTCGAACCACCGCGCCGTGCGCAGCCTCGACGACGAACTCGAGGCCCAGGGCATCGTGGGCATCAGCGGCATCGACACGCGCGCGCTCACGCGACGGCTGCGGGATGCCGGCGTCATGCGCGCGGGCATCTTCTCCGGTGACGACGCGGCCCTCGACGCCGACACCCAGCTCGCGGAGGTCCGCGCGAGCGCGGCGATGACCGGCCGGAGCCTCTCCGCCGAGGTCTCGGTCGACGAGGCGCAGGTCGTGCCGGCCGTCGGCGAGAGCATCGGGCGCCTCGCCGTGCTCGACCTCGGCGTCAAGGCCTCGACGCTGCGCCACCTCGCGGAGCGCGGCTTCGAGGTCCACGTGCTGCCGCAGTCGACGACGATCGACGAGCTCCGCGCTCTCGATCCCGTCGCGGTCTTCTACTCCAACGGCCCGGGCGACCCGGCCGCGAGCGACGCGCACGTGAGCCTGCTGCAGGACGTCCTGAAGGACGGCACGCCCTTCTTCGGCATCTGCTTCGGCAACCAGCTGCTCGGCCGCGCGCTCGGATTCGGCACGTACAAGCTGCCCTTCGGCCACCGCGGCATCAACCAGCCGGTGTTCGACAAGCAGACCGGCCGCATCGAGATCACCGCGCACAACCACGGCTTCGCCGTCGACGCGCCGGTCGAGGGCGTCGTCGACAGCCCGGCCGGGTTCGGCCGCGTCGAGGTCAGCCACGTCGGCCTGAACGACCAGGTCGTCGAGGGTCTCCGCGCTCTCGACATCCCGGCCTTCTCGGTGCAGTACCACCCCGAGGCGGCCGCCGGACCGCACGACTCCACCTACCTCTTCGACCGCTTCCGCGCGATGGTCAGCGATGCGCTGCTCAAGGAGAAAGGCACCGACGTGCCTTTCGACGGCAGCGACTCGCTTCCTCGCGCAACGCAGAACAACCAGAACGAAGGCACCGACTAATGCCGAAGCGCGACGACATCAACTCCGTGCTCGTGATCGGCTCCGGCCCGATCGTCATCGGCCAGGCGGCCGAGTTCGACTACTCCGGAACCCAGGCCTGCCGCGTGCTGCGGGCCGAGGGCATCCGCGTCATCCTCGTCAACTCGAACCCCGCGACGATCATGACCGACCCCGACTTCGCCGACGCGACCTACATCGAGCCGATCACCGCCGAGGTGATCGAGGCGATCATCGCGAAGGAGAAGCCCGACGCGGTCCTCCCGACGCTCGGCGGCCAGACGGCCCTCAACGCGGCCATCGCCCTGCACGACCGGGGGATCCTCGAGAAGTACGGCGTCGAGCTCATCGGCGCCTCCTTCGACGCCATCCACAAGGCGGAGGACCGCCAGCTGTTCAAGCAGCTAGTCCTCGACGCCGGCGCCGACGTCGCGCGCAGCCACATCGCGCACACGGTCGAGGAGGCCGTCGGCTTCGCCGAGGACCTCGGCTACCCGCTCGTGATCCGCCCCTCGTTCACGATGGGCGGGCTCGGCTCGGGCTTCGCGTACGACCGCGAGCAGCTCGAGCGCATGGTCGCCGACGGCCTGCACCAGTCGCCCACGACCGAGGTCCTCCTCGAGGAGTCGATCCTCGGCTGGAAGGAGTACGAGCTCGAGCTCATGCGCGACAACGCCGACAACACGGTCGTGGTCTGCTCGATCGAGAACGTCGACCCCGTCGGCGTGCACACGGGTGACTCGATCACCGTCGCCCCCGCCCTCACCCTGACCGACCGCGAGTACCAGAAGCTGCGCGACATCGGCATCCGCATCATCCGCGACGTCGGCGTCGACACGGGAGGCTGCAACGTGCAGTTCGCCGTCGACCCTGCGACGGGCCGCGTGATCGTCATCGAGATGAACCCGCGCGTCTCGCGCTCGAGCGCGCTCGCCTCCAAGGCCACCGGGTTCCCGATCGCGAAGATCGCCGCGAAGCTCGCGATCGGCTACCGCCTCGACGAGATCCCCAACGACATCACGAAAGTCACGCCGGCGAGCTTCGAGCCCACGCTCGACTACGTCGTCGTCAAGGTCCCGCGCTTCGCGTTCGAGAAGTTCCCGGGCGCCGACGCGGGACTCACGACGACCATGAAGAGCGTCGGCGAGGCCATGGCGATCGGGCGCAACTACGCGACCGCGCTGCAGAAGGCGCTCCGCTCGCTCGAGAAGCGGGGGAGCAGCTTCCACTGGGCGGGTGAGGCCGGAGACAAGGATGCGCTCCTCACGATCGCGTCGACGCCGACCGACGGTCGCATCGTCACGGTGCAGCAGGCCCTGCGGGCGGGCGCGAGCATCGACGAAGTGTTCCAGGCGACCGGCATCGACCCGTGGTTCGTCGACCAGATCGTCGCGATCAACGAGCTCGCCGAGGTCATCCGCACCGCCGACGCGCTCGACCCCGAGCTCATGCGCGAGGCGAAAGAGCAGGGCTTCAGCGACGCCCAGCTCGCCGAGCTCCGCGGCCTGACCGAGCGCGACATCCGCGCCATCCGGCACGCGAGCGGCCTGCGACCCGTGTTCAAGACCGTCGACACGTGCGCGGGCGAGTTCCCCGCCCTGACGCCGTACCACTACTCGAGCTACGACCTCGAGACCGAGGTCGCGCCGAGCGACGCGCGCAAGGTCGTCATCCTCGGCTCGGGCCCGAACCGCATCGGCCAGGGCATCGAGTTCGACTACTCGTGCGTGCACGCGAGCTTCGCGCTGCGCGACGCGGGGTTCGAGACGATCATGATCAACTGCAACCCCGAGACGGTCTCGACCGACTACGACACCTCCGACCGGCTCTACTTCGAGCCGCTCTCGCTCGAGGACGTCCTGGAGGTCGTCCACGCGGAGGCGCAGAGCGGCGAGCTCGTCGGGGTCATCGTGCAGCTCGGCGGCCAGACCGCGCTCGGCCTCGCGCACGGCCTCGCCGACGCCGGCATCCCGATCCTCGGCACGAGCCCCGATGCGATCGACCTCGCGGAGGAGCGCGGCGCGTTCTCGCGCATCCTCGACGAGGCCGGACTCATCTCCCCGCGCAACGGCACGGCGACCGACGTCGATTCCGCCGTCGCCGTCGCCGAGCAGATCGGCTACCCCGTGCTCGTCCGTCCGAGCTTCGTGCTCGGCGGCCGCGGGATGGAGATCGTCTACGACTCGGGCTCGCTCGTCGACTACTTCGATCGCGTGCGCGATCAGGCGATCATCGGCCCCGGCATGCCGCTGCTCGTCGACCGCTTCCTCGACGACGCGGTCGAGATCGACGTCGACGCCCTGTACGACGGCGAGCGGCTCTACGTCGGTGGCATCATGGAGCACATCGAGGAGGCCGGCGTGCACTCCGGGGACTCGGCATGCACCCTGCCCCCGGTGACGCTCGGCCGGGGCATCATCGACCGCGTCCGCGACGCGACGCTCGCCATCGCCGAGGGCATCGGCGTGCGCGGCCTGCTCAACGTGCAGTTCGCGATCGGCGCGGGCGTGCTCTACGTCCTCGAGGCGAACCCGCGCGCCTCGCGCACCGTGCCCTTCGTGTCGAAGGCGCTGGGGATCCCCCTGGCCAAGGCTGCGAGCCTCGTGATGGCGGGGTCGAGCATCCGCTCGCTCATCGATGGCGGTCTGCTGCCCGAGACCGACGGGTCGACGGTGCCGATCGACTCGCCCGTCGCCGTCAAGGAGGCCGTGCTGCCCTTCAAGCGCTTCCGCACGGTCGAGGGCCGCATCGTCGACAGCGTCCTCGGCCCCGAGATGCGCTCGACCGGCGAGGTCATGGGCATCGACCGCGACTTCCCGCGCGCGTTCGCGAAGAGCCAGATCGCGGCGTTCGGGGGGCTGCCCCAGTCGGGCACCGTCTTCGTGTCGGTCGCCGATCGCGACAAGCGCGCGATCGTGCTTCCGGTGCTGCGGCTCTCGCAGCGCGGCTTCGCGATCTGGGCGACGCAGGGGACGGCCGAGGTGCTCGCGCGCTACGGCATTCCGACGCGCGTGGTACGCAAGCACTTCGAGGGCCAGCAGGCGCCCGAGGGCGCCGAGCCGTCGGTCGTCGACCTGATCAACGCGGGTGAGATCGACATCGTCATCAACACGCCCTCCGGGCGCAGCGCTCGCGCCGACGGCTTCGAGATCCGCACCGCCACTGTCGCGGCCGACAAGCCGCTGTTCACGACGATCGCGCAGGTCGGCGCCGCGGTGGCCTCCATGGAGGGCGGCGACGAGCCCGTGACCGTCACGAGCCTGCAGGACTACGCGATCGCCCGGGCCGAGCGCGCATGACGGGTCTCGGGGCGCGCCTGCGGGCGGCGACGGATGCTCGGGGCCCGCTGTGCGTGGGCATCGACCCGCACGCCGCCCTCCTGCGCGCCTGGGGCCTTCCCGACTCGGCGGCGGGCGCGCGCGAGCTCGCCCTGACGGTCGTGGACGCCGCCGCGCCCCGCGTCGGGATCGTCAAGCCGCAGGCGGCGTTCTTCGAGCGCTTCGGGTCGGCGGGCGTCGCGGTGCTCGAGGAGGTCATCCGCGCCGCGCGCGCGGCCGGGCTCCTCGTGATCGGCGACGCGAAGCGCGGAGACATCGGCTCGACCGCCGAGGGGTATGCCGCCGCGTGGCTCGCCGAGGGCGCGCCGCTCGAGAGCGACGCCCTCACGGTCGCGCCGTATCTCGGCCTCGGCGCGCTCGACCCGCTCATCCGCATCGCGCAGGAGGCCGGCAACGGCGTCTTCGTCCTCGCCTCGACCTCGAACCCCGAGGGCGTCGTGGTGCAGTCGGCGCGCACGGCCGACGGCGGAACCGTCGCCGCGGCGATCGCGCGCGAGGCGGCCGCCCGCAATGCAGGGGCAGCCGCGACGGGGGAGTGGGGCGACATCGGCGTCGTGATCGGCGCGACGCGCCCGCTCTCCGAATCCGGGATCGCCGCCGACGCTCTCACCACGACGCCCATCCTCGCCCCCGGCTTCGGCGCGCAGGGGGCGCGACTGGCCGACATCGGCGCGATCTTCGGCGCCGCGTCCGCGACGGTCATCCCGAGCGTCTCGCGAAGCGTGCTCGAGGCGGGCCCCGAGGGCATCGCCGCGGCGATCGACGCCCACCGAGCGGAGCTCTCGGCATGACCCCCGACGGCATGCCCGAGGTGGATCGCGCGGCCGCCTCGCGCGCCGCGGTCGCCGCGCGTCGCGCGCGCGCGGAGGTCAAGGAGGACGTCCGGGCCGGGCGCCGCTCCGCGCTCGACGTCGCGGAGTCCGCGTGGCGCGATCCGAACGGCGTCGAGGGCGGGATGCGCGTCCGCGACCTCCTCACGACCCTCAAGGGTCTCGGCCCCGCCCGCTCGCTCACGATCCTCGACCGACTGGGCATCGCGCCCGTCAAGCGCCTGGGCGGACTCGGCCATCGGCAGCGCGCGGCGCTGCGCGAGTGGCTCAAGCAGCGCTCGGCCGTTCCCGGCCACGGCCGGCTCGTCGTCCTCGCCGGCCCGACCGCGGTCGGCAAGGGCACGGTGTCGACGTTCATCCGCGAGAACTTCCCCGACGTCCTGCTGAGCGTGTCGGCGACGACGCGCCGCCCCCGCCCCGGCGAGGTCGACGGCGTGCACTACTTCTTCGTCGACGACGGCCGCTTCGACGCGATGATCGACGGCGGCGAGTTCCTCGAGTGGGCGGTCGTGCACAACCTCTCGCGGTACGGCACGCCGCGCGGCCCCGTCCAGGAGGCGCTCGCGAGCGGCCGGAGCGTCCTCCTCGAGATCGATCTCGACGGCGCGCGCCAGGTCCGAGCCGCGATGCCGGAGGCGACGCTCGTGTTCCTGCTCCCGCCGAGCTGGGAGGAACTGGTGCGCCGGCTCGTCGGCCGCGGCACCGAGAGCCCCGAGGAGCAGGCCCGCCGACTGGAGACCGCGCGCGTCGAGCTCGCGGCCCAGGACGAGTTCGATGTGCTCGTCGTCAACGATGATGTGCGTCGCGCGGCCGCGGAGGTCGTAGACTTGCTCGCAGTGCCCGGAGCGCCGTCGCGCGCCTGAGCGCTCGCACGCCGCCCCTCGGCAGCACTGCCGACCGGCCCACGAGGCCCGCGGCACGCCACGGAACGAACGATCTACGGAGCAGACATGGCTGACAAGTCCAAGGGAATCATCGACCCGCCCATCGACGAGCTCCTCTCGAAGGTCGACTCGAAGTACCAGCTCGTGATCTTCGCCTCGAAGCGCGCGCGCCAGATCAACGACTACTACGCCGACCTCCACGAGGGCAGCCTGTTCGACAACGTCGGCCCGCTCGTCGACTCGACCGTCGACGACAAGCCGCTCTCCGTCGCGCTGCACGAGATCAACGAGGACAAGCTCGTCCTCACCCGCCTGGCCGACTGAGGCTGATCGCGTGACCGCGGTCGAGGGCGCCGACCGGCGCCTCACGATCGTCGTCGGCATCACCGGCGGCATCGCGGCGTACAAGGCCGTCGGCGTCGCCCGCGCCCTCGTGCTCGCGGGTCACGACGTCCACATCGTCGCGACCGAGGGCGCTCTGCGCTTCGTCGGGCGGCCGACGCTCGAGGCGATCAGCCGCAACCCCGTGCACACCGACCTCTACGAGGGCGTCGCGGAGGTGCGGCACGTCGCGCTCGGGCAGCGCGCCGATCTCATCGTCATCGCTCCCGCGACGGCGCACACGATCGCCTCGCTCGCCGCCGGTCTCGCGGGCGACCTCCTCGGCACGACGGTGCTCGCCTCGCGGGCCCCGCTCGTGATCGCCCCCGCGATGCACACGGAGATGTGGGAGAACGCGGCGACGCGCGCGAACATCGCGACGCTGCGCGAGCGCGGCGTGACGATCGTCGGGCCGGCATCCGGCCAGCTCACCGGGCAGGACTCGGGTGCGGGCCGCATGAGCGAGCCCGACGAGATCGCGGCCGCCGTCCTGCGCGCGGCGGGCCCGCGCGATCTGGTCGGCCGCCGCATCCTCATCTCGGCCGGAGGCACGCGCGAGCCCCTCGACCCCGTGCGGTTCCTCGGGAACCGGTCGAGCGGTCGGCAGGGCGTCGCCCTCGCGCAGGCCGCCCTCGCCCGCGGCGCCGACGTCACCCTCGTCGCCGCGCACCTCGAGGTCGACGCGCCGCACGGCGCGGTCGTCGAGCACGTCGGCACGACCGGCGAGCTGCTCGCGACCATGCGCCGCCTCGCCCCCGCGCACGACACGATCATCATGGCCGCCGCGGTCGCCGACTTCCGGCCCCGCGAGGTCGCCGAGGGCAAGATCAAGAAGGACGCGATCGGCGGCACGCTCTCGCTCGAGCTCGAGCGCACCCCCGACGTCCTGCAGACGCTCTGCACCGAGCGGGCGGCCGGCCAGCGCATCGTCGGCTTCGCGGCCGAGACCGAGCGGGATGCCGAGGCCCTGCGGGCCCTCGGGGCGGCGAAGGCCGCGCGCAAGGGCGTCGACCTCCTCGTGGTCAACCGCGTCGGCTGGAGCGAGGGCTTCGGCACGACGACCAACGACGTCATGATCCTCGACGCGGCCGGTACCGTGGTCTCCACAGCCTCGGGCGACAAGCTGTCGGTGGCCGACCGTATCCTCGACGCGCTCGACTGAACCGCCGCGCGCCGCGCTGCAGCCCCCACCGCCTCCTCGATCACGACGGGATCCGATCGTCATGTCCGACCTCCGCCTCTTCACCTCCGAGTCCGTCACCGAGGGGCACCCCGACAAGATCTGCGACCAGGTCTCCGACTCGATCCTCGACGCCCTCCTCACGGTCGATCCGCACGCGCGGGTGGCGGTCGAGACGCTCGTCACGACGGGGCTCGTGCACGTCGCGGGGGAGGTCACGACCTCGGGCTACGTCGACATCCCCGGCATCGTGCGGCAGCGCGTGACCGACATCGGCTACACGTCCTCCGACGTCTGGTTCGACGGCCGCTCGTGCGGCGTCTCAATCTCGATCGGCGGCCAGTCGCCCGACATCGCCCAGGGCGTCGACGACGCCTTCGAGCGCCGCGAGCAGTCGAGCGCCGACGCGGGCGACGCGCAGGGCGCGGGCGACCAGGGCATCATGTTCGGCTACGCCGTGAACGAGACCTCGCAGCTCATGCCGTTGCCGATCTGGCTCGCCCACCGCCTCGCCGAGCGCCTCGCGACGGTGCGGAAGACGGGCGAGCTCGACTACCTCGCGCCCGACGGCAAGACGCAGGTGACGGTCGGCTACGAGGGGCAGACGCCGCGCACGATCGAGACGATCGTTCTGTCGACGCAGCACGCCGAGCGCGTGTCGACGGCGCAGCTGCGCGACGAGGTCGAGGCCCACGTGATCCGCCCCGTGCTCGAGGAGCACGGCTTCGGCGACCACGCGCCGCGCGTGCTCATCAACCCCACCGGCCGCTTCGTCATCGGCGGCCCCCAGGGCGACGCGGGCCTCACCGGCCGCAAGATCATCGTCGACACCTACGGCGGCGCCGCGCGCCACGGCGGCGGCGCGTTCTCCGGGAAGGACCCGTCGAAGGTCGACCGCTCGGCCGCCTACGCGATGCGCTGGGTCGCGAAGAACGCCGTCGCCGCGGGCCTCGCCGACCGGCTCGAGATGCAGGTCGCGTACGCGATCGGCACCGCCTCGCCCGTCGGCCTCTACGTCGAGACCTTCGGCACCCACCACGTGCCCGAGAGCCGCATCATCGCCGCGATCCGCGAGGTCTTCGACCTCCGACCGGGGGCGATCGTGCGCGACCTCGACCTGCTGCGCCCCGTGTACGCGCAGACCTCGACGTACGGCCACTTCGGCCGCGAGCTCCCCGGCTTCACGTGGGAGCGCACCGACCGCGTCGACGACCTCCGCGCCGCCGCCGGGCTCTGAGCGCACCGATCGGCACGAGCGGCGACGCGAGCGGGAGGAGCGAGGGCATGAGCGCTGAGCTCGACGGCCTCGGGCTCGAGCGCGCCGCGCCGACCGCCGCGCCCGCTGGGGCACCCGCTGCCGCCGGCGGCCCGCAGCGCATCGCGCGCGTCCTCCTCGACTCTCCGCTCCCGCAGCTCGACCGGCTCTTCGACTACCGCGTGCCCGAGAGCCTGCGCGATCGCGCCGTCCCGGGCGTGCGCGTGACCGTGCCGCTCCGCGCGGCGGGTCGGCAGGCCGCGGGCTACCTCGTCGAGATCGCGGATGCGCAGTCGTTCGAGGGCGTGCTGAGCGAGCTCGCCGACGTGGTCTCCGACGCCCGCGTTCTCGATCCCGCTGTCTACCGCCTCATCCGTCGCGCCGCCGACCGCGCGGCCGGCACGGCGAGCGATCTCGCTCGCCTCGTCATCCCGAGTCGGCAGGTGCGGGTCGAGAAGGCGTGGCTCGCGGCGCAGGAGCACGAGGCGCAGCAGGCGCCGGTCGAGAGGGTCGATCGGTCGTCGGAGGCGGCGACTCCGTCACTCACCGGCTACCCCGCCGATGCGACCGCGCGACTTCTCGACCCGAGCGCCCCCGAGCCGGAGCGCCGGATCGCCCTCACCGCGATCGCGCACCCCGTCGAGGTCGCGGGGCGGTGGATGCCCGCCGCCGCCCGCACGCTCGCCGAGCTCGCCGCGGCGACCGTCGCGAGCGGCCGCTCGGCGATCATCGCGGTGCCCGACTACCGCGACGTCGAGCACGTCGCCCACGCCCTCGCGGCGCTCCTGCCTCCGGAGGACATCGCGCGCGTCGATGCCGGCCAGTCGACGGCCGACCGCTACCGCGGCTTCCTCCGCACGCTCGAGGCCCGCCCGCTCGCGATCCTCGGCACGCGCGCGGCCCCCGCGGCCCCCGCTCACGAGCTCGGCCTCATCGCCCTCTGGGACGACGGCGACGCGCTCATGGCCGAGCAGCACGCGCCCGGCGTGCACGCGCGCGACCTCGCCCTCCTGCGGCAGTCCGACGCGGGCTGCGCACTCGTCCTCGCCGCGCACGCGCGCAGCACCGAGGTGCAGCGGCTCGTCGAGGTGGGTTACGTGCGCGCGGTCGCTCCGGCCGGCCGGCACCGGCGGCGCATCACGCCGACCGCCCAGCAGGTCGGCGCCGACGGGCCTGCCGCGCAGGCCCGCATCCCCTCGACCGCGTGGCGCGCCGTGCGGGAGGCCCTCGACGCGGGCCCCGTCCTCGTGCAGGTCTCGCGCCCTGGGTACGCGCCGCGGCTCGCGTGCACCGAGTGCGGTGAGACGGCCCGCTGCCGCTCGTGCCGCGGCCCGCTCGCCCTGCGCCGCAGCGGCACGGCCCCGTCGTGCCAGTGGTGCGGCGCTCTCGCGGTCGACTGGGCCTGCTCGACGTGCGAGTCGACGCGCTGGCGCACGGTCGGCCGCGGCTCCGCCCGGACGGCCGACGAGCTCGGCCGGGCGTTCCCGGGCGCGCGCATCGTCGTCTCCGACGGCGACACCCCCGTGCAGAGCGTCGCCGCGGGCCGCACGGTCGTCGTCGCGACGCGCGGCGCCGAGCCCGTTGCGGAGGGCGGCTACCGCGCGGTGCTGCTCCTCGACGGCGAGCGGATGCTCGCGCGCGAGTCGCTCCGCGTCGTGGAGGACTGCGTCCGCTGGTGGTGCACCGCGGCCGCCCTCGCCGCACCCGACGCCCCTGTCCTGCTCGTCGGGGTCGGCGGGGCCGTCGCCCAGGCGCTCGCGCTCGGCGAGCCCGAGCGCATCGCCGCGGCCGAGCTCGCCGACCGGCGCACGCTCCGCTTCCCGCCCGCGGTTCGTGTCGCGGCGATCGCGGGGGAGCCCGTGGCGGTCGCCCGCGCCTCGGCCGAGGTCGCCGCTCTCGAGGGCGTCGACGTCCTCGGGCCGGTCGAGCTCGGCGACGACCGCGTGCGGGCGATCGTGCGCTTCGACTACGCGCGCGGCGACGAGGTCGCGCGACTGCTCAAGGCCGCTCTCGTCAAGTCGGCCACGAGCCGCGCGCCGCGCATCCCCGGGTCGCCGCCGCGCCGCCGGACGGTCCCGCTCCGCGTGCGCTTCGATGACCAGGAGCCCTTCGACGACCCCGGTGGGGCACCGCCCGGCGCCCGCGCGGCCACGGCATCCGGGAGGATGGAGGGATGACCGCCCTGCACCTCGTCGTCGCCGGCAGCCACTCGGCCGCCGTACCCACCCTCGACGCCCTCGCCGCGAGCGAGCACGAGATCGTCCGCGTCATCACGCGCCCGCCCGCGCCGCTCGGCCGCAAGCGCGTGCTGACGCCCACGCCCGTCGCCGCGCGCGCGACCGAGCTCGGCCTTCCCGTGCTCGAGACGACGCGCCTCGCCGAGCTCGAGCCCGAGCTCCTGCCGCTCGAGGTCGACCTCGGCGTCATCGTCGCCTACGGAGGGCTCGTCCGCGAGCCGCTCCTGAGCTGGCCGCGTCTCGGCTGGATCAATCTGCACTTCTCGCTGCTCCCGCGCTGGCGCGGTGCCGCACCGGTGCAGCACGCCATCATCGCGGGCGACGAGGTGACGGGCGCGACGGTCTTCCAGCTCACCCCGGGCCTCGACGAGGGTGACTGGTTCGCCCAGGAGCGCGAGACGATCGGCGCGCACCGCACCGCCGGAGCGCTTCTCGACGCGCTGAGCGTCTCGGGCGCCGCGCTCACCCGCGGGGTCGTCGACGGGCTCGCCGCGGGAGCCCTCACCGCGCGCCCCCAGGAGGGCGAGCCGACCTTCGCGCCCAAGCTCGCGCGCGACGACGCGCGCATCCGCTGGGCCGAGCCCGCCGAGGCCGTGCACGCGCGCATCCGCGGGGTCACTCCCGAACCGGGGGCGTTCTCCACCATCGGCGACGACGCCGTGCTCAAGATCCTCGAGGCGACTCCCGCGCGCGACGCCCGCCCGCTCCCGCCCGGCGCGTGCGCTCTCGACGGCCGCCGCGTGCTCGTCGGCACGGCGACCGCACCGCTCGAGCTCGTGCGGGTGCAGCCCGCCGGCCGCTCGGCGATGAGCGCGGGCGACTGGGCCCGCGGGCTCGGGGTCGACGCGCTGCCGGTGCTGTCGTGAGCGCGGTGCTGTCGTGAAAGCGGTGCAGTCATGAGGAACGTGCGCGGAGGGGGCGGCCCTCGCAGCGGCGGCGCCGCGCGCGGAGGCGGCACCGGGCGCAGCGGCGCTCCGAAGGCGACGCCCGGGCCCGCCGGCGCTCCCGTCGAGCGCCCCGCTCGCCGGTCACGGCCTCCCGCGACGGCGCGCGGCGTCGCGCTCGAGGTCGTCCGCGCCGTCGCCCGCGACGACGCCTACGCGAACCTCCTGCTGCCCGTCGCGATCCGTCGTGCCCGCCTGAGCCCCGCGGACTCCGGCCTCGCGACCGAGCTCGCCTACGGAACGCTGCGCCGCCGCGGCCTCTACGACGCGATCATCGTCGAGGCCTCCGGGCGCGGCACCGACCGCATCGACGCGGACGCGCTCGACGTCCTGCGCCTCGGCGCGCATCAGCTCCTCAGGATGCGCGTGCCCGCCCACGCGGCCGTCGGCGAGACGGTCGAGCTCAGCCGCGCGATCGGCGCCCATCGCGCGACCGGCTTCATCAACGCCGTGCTGCGCCGCATCGCGCAGCGCTCCGAGCAGGAGTGGACCGACGCCCTCCTCGCCGACGAGACCGACCCGGATGCCCGCCTCGCGATCGCGACGGCGCATCCCGTCTGGGTCGTGGCCGCCCTGCGGTCCGCGCTCGAGCGAGAGGGGCGCGGCGACGAGCTCCCCGTCCTCCTGGCGGCCGACAACGTCTCGCCGCGTGTGACGCTTGTCGCACTTCCCGGCCTCGCGAGCATCCCGCCCGAGCTCGAGGGGTCGCGCACCCACCACTCGCCGCTCGGGTACCTGTCGCCGAGCGGCGACCCGGCCGCCGACCCCGAGGTCGCCGCCGGTCGCGTCCGCGTCCAGGACGAGGGCAGCCAGCTCGCGGCGCTCGCGCTCAGCCGCGCCCGCCCCGTCACGGCGGGCGAGCGCTGGCTCGACCTCTGCGCCGGTCCCGGCGGCAAGGCCGCGCTCCTCGCGGCCGAGGCGATCGCCGGGGGAGCGACCCTCGTCGCCAACGAGGTCGTCCCCGCCCGCGCCGAGCTCGTCCGGAAGGCGCTCGCCCCGCTCGGCGACGGCATCGAGGTCCGCACGGGCGACGGGCGCACGATCGACGCCACCGACGCCGAGGGCTTCGACCGCATCCTCCTCGACGCGCCGTGCACGGGCCTCGGCGCGCTCCGGCGACGCCCCGAGGCCCGCTGGCGCAAGACCGAGGGCGACGTGCCGAGCCTCGCGGCTCTGCAGACCGAGCTGCTCGAATCCGCGATCGGGGCGCTGCGCCCCGGCGGCCTGCTCGCCTACGTGACGTGCTCGCCGCATCCCGCCGAGACGACCGAGGTCGTCGATCGCGCGCTCGCGAGCGACGCCGCGACGACGGCCGGCATCCGGCGCGCCGACACCGGGGCGGCGCTCGCGAGCATCGTGCGCGAGCCGCTCGACCTCGGCGATCTCGATGGCGCCGCGCAGCTCTGGCCGCACCGCCACGGCGGCGACGCGATGTTCATCCAGCTCCTCGAGCGGCCCGCGCCCGATGCGGGCCCCGCCCTCGATACGCTTCGAGCGTGACCGTGCGCATCAACCCGAGCATCCTGTCGGCCGACTTCGTCAACATGCAGCGCGACCTCGAGCGCATCGGCTCCGCCGACCTCGTGCACGTCGACGTCATGGACAACCACTTCGTGCCGAACCTCACCTTCGGCCCGCAGATGGTGCGGCGCATCCAGGAGGTCTCGCCCATCCCGCTCGACGTCCACCTCATGATCAGCGACGCCGACCGCTGGGCGCCCGGCTACGCCGAGCTCGGCGCGTACTCCGTCACCTTCCACGCCGAGGCGGCGACGGATGCCGTGGCCACCGCGCGCGCCCTCCGCGACCGCGGCGCGCGGGCCGGCCTCGCCGTCAAGCCGGGCACACCCGTGGAGGGCTACCTCGACCTGCTCCCCGAGTTCGACCAGGTGCTCGTCATGACGGTCGAGCCGGGCTTCGGCGGTCAGTCGTTCATGGCCGAGACGATGCCGAAGCTCCGCGCCCTGCGCCAGGTGGTCGAGGCGAACGGTCTCGACGTCTGGCTGCAGGTCGACGGCGGCATCACGGTCGACACGATCGGCATCGCGGCCGAGGCGGGCGCCGACACCTTCGTCGCCGGGTCGAGCGTCTACGGCGCGGACGACGTCGAGCGCGCGATCGCCGAGCTGCGGGCCGCGGCGGCCGCGCACGCGCACTGACGCCGCCCCGGGCATCCGCCCCCTGACCGTCTGGTTGGATGGAGGCATGAGCGAACTCACCAAGCCCGAAATCGACTTCTTCGAGGGTCCTGCTCCGCAGGAGCTCGTCATCACCGACCTCGTCGTCGGCGACGGCCAGGAGGCCGCGCCCGGCTCGACCGTGGACGTGCACTACGTCGGCGTCGAGTTCGACTCGGGCGAGGAGTTCGACGCGTCGTGGAACCGCGGCTCGTCGATCAACTTCCCCCTCGGCAGCCTCATCGCCGGCTGGCAGCAGGGCATCCCCGGCATGAAGGTCGGCGGTCGGCGCCAGCTCGTCTGCCCGCCGCACCTCGCCTACGGCCCCGCCGGCGGCGGCCACCGCCTCTCGGGCAAGACCCTCGTCTTCGTGATCGACCTGCTCGGCGTCAGCTGAGCCGCACCGGGCGGCGCGGGATGCCCAGCGCCGCCCGGTAGCCTGGTCGATCGTGAAGACCTTCGACGCCCTCTTCGCCGAGCTCGGCGAGACCGCCCGCACGCGACCCGCCGGAAGCGGCACCGTGGAGCGACTGGACGCGGGCGTGCATGCGATCGGCAAGAAGATCGTCGAGGAGGCCGCCGAGGTATGGATGGCGGCCGAGTACGAGAGCGACGACGCGACGGCGGAGGAGATCTCGCAGCTGATCTACCACCTGCAGGTCCTCATGCTCGCGAAGGGCCTGACCCTCGACGACGTCTACAAGCACCTCTAGGCCGCGATGAGCGCCGCCAACCCCATGCAGCCCGCCGCGCGCCCCGCGGCCGACGAAGAGACCCCCATGCTGAGAATCGCGGTGCCCAACAAGGGCTCCCTCTCCGAGACCGCCGTCGAGATGCTCGTCGAGGCCGGCTACGCCGGTCGCCGCGACCCGCGCGCCCTCACCGTCGCCGACCCGCGCAACGGCGTCGAGTTCTTCTACCTGCGGCCGCGCGACATCGCGACCTACGTCGGCTCGGGCGCGCTCGACGTCGGCATCACGGGCCGCGACCTGCTGCTCGACTCGGGCTCCGAGGCGGTCGAGATCCAGTCGCTCGACTTCGGCGACTCGACCTTCCGCTTCGCGGCCGTGCCCGGCACCGTGCACGAGCTCTCCGATCTCGAGGGTCGCCGCATCGCGACGAGCTACCCGGGGCTCGTGGGTGCGTTCCTCGCCGATCACGGCGTGACCGCGCAGCTCATCCGCCTCGACGGCGCGGTCGAGTCGGCCGTCCGGCTCGGCGTCGCCGATGCCGTGGCCGACGTCGTCTCGACCGGGTCGACGCTCCGCGCGCAGGGCCTCGAGATCGTCGGGCCGGTCATCCTCGAGTCGACCGCGGTCCTGATCTCGGCGAAGCCCGAGCTGCCGGGGATCGCGACCCTGCAGCGCCGCCTGCAGGGCGTGCTCGTCGCCCGCCAGTACGTGCTCATCGACTACGACCTGCCCCGCGAGCTCCTCACCCAGGCGCAAGCGGTCACGCCGGGCCTCGAGTCGCCGACCGTGAGCCCGCTCGCCGACCCGGACTGGGTCGCCGTCCGCGCGATGGTCCCGCGCCACGAGACCAACCACGTCATGGACGCGCTGTACGACATCGGCGCCCGCGCCATCCTCGTCACCCCGATCCACGCCGCCCGCATCTGATGAGCGTCGCCGTCCGGGTCATCCCGTGCCTCGACGTGGCGGCCGGCCGCGTCGTCAAGGGCGTGAACTTCCTCAACCTCCGCGACGCGGGCGACCCGATCGAGCTCGCCCGCAAGTACTACGAGCAGGGCGCCGACGAGATCACGTTCCTCGATGTGAAGGCGACCGTCGACAACCGCGACACGATGTACGACGTCGTGCAGGCGACGGCCGAGCAGGTGTTCATCCCGCTGACCGTCGGCGGGGGAGTCCGCTCCACCGAGGACGTCGCGAGGCTCCTCGCGCACGGCGCCGACAAGATCGGCGTCAACAGCGCCGCGATCGCCCGCCCCGCCCTCATCGACGAGATCGCCGACCGCTTCGGCGCGCAGGTGTGCGTGCTGTCGCTCGACGTCATGCGCGATGACGCGGTCGAGAGCGGCTTCGTCGTCACGACCCACGGCGGCCGCACCCGCACGAGCATCGACGCGCTCGCCTGGGCGCGCGAGGCCATGGAGCGCGGCGCGGGCGAGCTGCTGGTCAACTCGATCGACGCCGACGGCACCAAGGCGGGCTTCGACACCGAGCTCATCGCCGCGATGCACGAGCTCGCCGTCGTCCCCGTCATCGCCTCGGGCGGCGCCGGCGCGCTCGAGCACTTCGCCCCCGCGATCGCCGCGGGCGCCGACGCCGTGCTCGCCGCGAGCGTCTTCCACAACGCCGAGCTCACCGTCGGCCAGGTGAAGGACGCCCTGCGCGCCGAGGGAGTGATGGTCCGATGACCGACGCGACGCACCCCGCCCACGAGAAGCCCGCCCACGAGGGCCCCGCCCACGAGCACGACGCCCCCGTGACGATCGACGAGGATGCCGCGGCCGCCGTCGTCGCCCGCGCGCACTTCGACGACCGGGGCCTCCTGCCCGCGGTCGTCCAGCAGTGGGACTCGCGCGAGGTCCTCATGCTCGGCTACATGGACGCCGAGGCCCTGCGCCGCACGCTCACCACGGGCCGCGTCACGTACTGGAGCCGCTCCCGCCAGGAGTACTGGCGCAAGGGCGACACGAGCGGCAACGTCCAGCTCCTCCGCGGCGCCGAGCTCGACTGCGACGCCGACACGCTCCTGCTCCAGGTCGAGCAGATCGGCCCCGCCTGCCACACCGGCGCGGGCCGCTGCTTCGACGTCGACCCGTTCCTGCCGCTCACGCAGCCCGCCGATCCGCGCCCGGAGGAGGACGCCCGATGACCACTACGACGCGCGCCGATTTCGACCGCCAGCTGAGCGGCGCCCGCGTCGTGCCGGTCGTCCGCGAGCTCTTCGCCGACGCGCTCACGCCCGTCGGCCTCTACCGCTCGCTCGCGGAGGACCGCCCCGGGGGCTTCCTCCTCGAGTCGGCCGAGCAGGGCGGCATCTGGTCGCGGTACTCGTTCATCGGCGTCCGCTCGTTCGGCGTCCTGACCGAGCACGACGGCCGCACGGCATGGCTCGACTACGGCATCCCCGCCGAGCGCGCCTTCGGGGGCGACGCCCCCGAGCGCACGCTCGACGCCCTCGACGCCCTCTACGCGCGCTGGGCCTCGCCGCACGACGCGAGCCACCCGCCGCTCACGGGCGGTCTCGTCGGCTTCATCGGGTGGGACGCCGTGCGGCAGGTCGAGAATCTGCCGGATGCCCCGCCGAGCGATTTCCCCTGCCCCGAGCTCGCCTTCGCCTTCGTGAGCGAGCTCCTCGTCATGGACCACCGCCAGGGCACCGTGTCGCTCGTGGTGTCGGTGCTCGCCGACGGCGTCGACGAGCCCGACGCGATGTGGTCGCACGCCCAGCAGCGTCTGGGCGCGCTCGAGGCCGAGCTCGGCCGCCCGGCCCGCACCGAGCCCGCGCACATCGACCTCCAGGCCGCGCCCGAGCCGCAGCCGCGCTCGACGCCGGAGGAGTTCCAGGCCTCGGTCGAGGCCTCGAAGCGCTTCATCCGCGATGGCGACGTGTTCCAGGTCGTGATCGCGCAGCGCTTCGATCACCCGCTCACGGCATCCGCGCTCGACGTCTACCGCGTGCTGCGCGCCCTCAACCCGTCGCCGTACATGTACGCGCTCACGCTCACGAGCGCCGACGGCGAGCCCTACGCGATCGTGGGCTCGTCGCCCGAGGCGCTCGTGAAGATCACCGACGGCCGCGTCTACTCGCACCCCATCGCCGGCTCGCGCCCCCGCGGCGAGACGCCCGAGGCCGACCAGGAGCTCGCGGAGGAGCTGCTCGCCGACGCCAAGGAGCAGGCCGAGCACCTCATGCTCGTCGACCTCGCCCGCAACGACCTCTCGAAGGTCTGCCGCGCGGGCACGATCGAGGTCACCGAGTTCATGCAGGTCGAGCGGTTCAGCCACATCATGCACCTCGTCTCGAGCGTCGAGGGCGACATCCGCCCGACGGCCTCGCCGATCGACGTGTTCCGCGCGACCTTCCCCGCCGGCACCCTGAGCGGAGCGCCGAAGCCCCGCGCGCTCGAGATCATCGACGAGCTCGAGCCCGCGCGCCGCGGCGTCTACGGTGGAGTGGTGGGCTACTTCTCGTTCTCCGGCGACGTCGATCTCGCGATTGCCATCCGCACGGCGTTCCTCCGCGACGGCGTCGCGCGCGTGCAGGCCGGTGCCGGTCTCGTCGCCGACTCCGACCCCGCGAGCGAGCACCAGGAGGCCGTCAACAAGGCCGCGGCGCCTCTGCGGGCCGTCGCGATCGCGAACGCGCTGCGGGCGGCGACGACGTGACGCCCCGCCGCGTCCGCGCGCTCGCCCTCCTCGCGCCGCTCGTCGTCGCGGCGCTCTCCCTGCTCGCGTGGACCCAGCCGTGGGTCGACGTCGCGCTCGGCGACGGCCGGCAGGTGACGGCGGCGGGGGATGTCACGGCGCCCGCGCTGCCCGCCCTCGCCCTCGCCGCGCTCGCTCTCGTCGCCGCGCTCGCGCTCGCGGGCCCGGTCTTCCGCGTCGTGCTCGGCCTCCTCCTCGCCCTGCTCAGCACCGCGATCACCACCTCCGCCGCGCTCGCCCTCGGCGATCCGGTGGGCGCGGCCTCGGCCGCCGTGACCGAGCTGAGCGGCGTCGCCGGCGACGAATCGGTTCGGCAGATCGTGCAGACGGCGGCGCTCACGGCGTGGCCGTCCGTCGCGCTCGTCGCGGGCATCCTCGGCGCTCTCGCGGGCATCGGCATCGCCCTCACGGCGCGCCGCTGGCCCGAGCGCGTGCGCAAGTACGACGCCGTGCGCACCGCCCCGACCGACGACCCGGCGACCGAGGGCCGCGCCGATCGGCTCGACGCGTGGGACGCCCTGAGCGACGGTCGCGACCCGACGGCAGGATAGACTCAGCAGGCTCCCGTACCGTGATGGCGAGGGAGCACCCCCGCCAGATCTCGACGCTCGAGGAGAACCATGAACGCGCAGTCCGACCCCGGCCACGGACACTCGCCCGCCGCCTGGACGGCCGTCACGATCATCCTCATCGCCTTCACGATCGGCACCCTCGCCTTCTGGTTCGACGCTCCCGCAATCGTGTGGGCGAGCGCCGGTCTCGTCGTCGTGGGTCTCGTCGTCGGCGCCGTCATGGCCCGCGCGGGCTACGGCGTCAAGGGCCCGCGCTACTCGCCGAAGGCGCACCACTAGCGTGCTCGGCGACCTCGTCGCCGGAGCCCTCGCCGACGCCGCTCGCCGGCGCGAGCAGCGTCCCCTCGCCACCGTCGAGGCGGATGCCCTCGCGGCTCCCGCGGCGCTCGACGCCCTCGCGGCGCTCGCCCCGGCCGACCGCATCAAGGTCATCGCCGAGGTCAAGCGCGCGAGCCCCTCGCGCGGCGCGCTCGCGGCCATCCCCGACCCCGCCGCCCTCGCCGCGGAGTACGCCGCGGGCGGCGCGAGCGCGATCAGCGTCCTGACGGAGGAGCGCCGGTTCGGCGGCAGCCTCGACGACCTCGTCGCGGTGCGCGCCGCCGTCGCGACCCCGCTGCTGCGCAAGGACTTCATCGCCGAGCCCTACCAGGTGCTCGAGGCGCGCGCCGCGGGCGCCGACCTCGTGCTCCTCATCGTCGCCGCGCTCGACGACGCGACGCTCGCGAGCCTCCACGCGCTCATCCTCGAGCTCGGCATGACGCCGCTCGTCGAGACCCACGACGCCGACGAGGTGCGCCGCGCCGTCGACCTCGGCGCCGGGCTCATCGGCGTCAACGCCCGCAACCTGTCGACGTTCGAGCTCGATCGCGACCTGTTCGCCCGCCTCGCGCCGCTCATCCCCGAGGGCACCGTGACGGTCGCCGAGTCGGCTGTCCTCGGCGTCGACGACGTCATCCACTACCGCCGGTCCGGAGCCGACGCCGTGCTCGTCGGCGAAGCACTCGTGACGGGCGGGAATCCCCGCGCCGCACTCGAACGATTCCGGGAGGTCTCATGAGCCTGCGCAGCATGACCGGGCCGTACTTCGGCAGCTTCGGGGGCCGCTTCGTGCCCGAGTCCCTCATCGCCGCCCTCGACGAGCTCGACGAGGCCTACATCGCGGCCAAGAACGACCCGGCCTTCCAGGAGGAGCTCGCCGAGCTCCACCGCACCTACACGGGCCGCCCGTCGATCATCACGGAGGCGAAGCGCTTCGCCGAGCACGCCGGCGGCGCGCGCATCATCCTCAAGCGGGAGGACCTCAACCACACGGGCTCCCACAAGATCAACAACGTCCTCGGCCAGGCCCTGCTCGCGAAGCGGCTCGGCAAGACGCGCATCATCGCCGAGACCGGGGCGGGCCAGCACGGCGTCGCGAGCGCGACGGCCGCAGCTCTCTTCGGCCTCGAGTGCGTCGTCTACATGGGCGAGGTCGACACCGAGCGCCAGGCCCTCAACGTCGCCCGCATGAAGCTCCTCGGCGCGGAGGTCGTGCCCGTCACGGTCGGCTCCCGCACGCTCAAGGACGCCATCAACGAGGCCCTGCGCGACTGGGTCGCCAACGTCGACTCGACGCACTACCTCCTCGGCACGGTCGCCGGCCCCCACCCCTTCCCTGCGATGGTGCGCGACTTCCACTCGGTCATCGGCATCGAGGCGCGCGAGCAGGTGCTCGCTCTCACCGGCCGACTGCCCGACGTCATCGCCGCGTGCGTCGGCGGCGGCAGCAACGCGATGGGCATCTTCCACCCGTTCCTCGACGACGAGGGCGTGCGCCTCGTCGGGCTCGAGGCCGCCGGCGACGGCATCGACACGCTCTTCCACGCCGCCACGATCTCGAAGGGGCGCCCCGGCGTCCTCCACGGCGCCCGCAGCCTCATGCTGCAGGACGAGGACGGCCAGACCCTCGAGTCCCACTCGATCTCCGCGGGTCTCGACTACCCGGGCGTCGGCCCCGAGCACGCGTGGCTCGACGAGATCGGCCGCGCCGAGTACCGCGGCGTCACCGACGCCCAGGCGATGGATGCCCTGCGCCTGCTGAGCCGGACGGAGGGGATCATCCCCGCCATCGAGACCGCTCACGCTCTTCACGGCGCCCTCGAGCTCGGCCGCGAGCTCGGCCCGGACGCGATCATCCTCGTCAACCTCTCCGGCCGCGGCGACAAGGACATGGAGACGGCCGCGCGCTACTTCGGCCTCCTCGACGCGCAGGCCGCCGAGCGCGCCGCCGAGCAGGACGCCCACCCCACCGCCGCGGAGGACGCGCAGTCATGAGCACGAGCACCGTCGAGACCGCCATCCGCACCCGGGTCGACGCCGGCTCCGGCGCGCTCATCGGCTACCTGCCGGTCGGCTTCCCCGACCTCGACACGAGCGTCGACGCGGCCGTCGCCCTCATCGAGAACGGCGTCGACATCGTCGAGCTCGGGCTGCCCTACAGCGATCCGGTCATGGACGGCCTCGTCATCCAGCGCGCGACCCAGGCGGCGCTCAAGGGCGGCTTCACCCTCAAGCAGGGCTTCGAGGCCGTCGAGCGGATCCGCGCCCGGGTCGACGCGCCCCTGCTCGTCATGACCTACTGGAACCCCGTGATCCAGTACGGCGTCGAGCGCTTCGCGACCGACCTCGAGAACGCCGGGGGAGCGGGGCTCATCACGCCCGACCTCATCCCCGACGAGGCCGGCGAGTGGATGTCCGCGTCCGACGCCCACGAACTCGATCGCGTCTTCCTCGCCGCGCCCTCGTCGAGCCCCGCCCGCATGCGGCAGGCGGTCGAGTCGAGCCGCGGCTTCGTCTACGCCGTCTCCACGATGGGAATCACGGGCGCCCGCTCCGATGTCGACGCCGCGGCGCGCAGCGTCATCTCCCGCCTCCGCGAAGCCGGCGCGACGAGCGCGTGCGTCGGGCTCGGCATCTCCACCCCCGATCAGGTCGCCGACGTCCTCACCTACGCCGACGGCGCGATCGTCGGCTCCCGCCTCGTCTCGGCCCTCGCGGAGGGCGGCGTGCCCGCGGTCGCCGCCATCGCCGCCGAGCTCGCGACGGGTAAGGACTAGCCTCCTCGTCGCCGTACTCCCGCGGAGCGCGCCGCTAGGCTGATGCGCGTCCTCCACCCCGGAAAGGTCCTCCCACCGTGATCCACCCCCTGAGCATCCCGAGCCCGAGCGACGAGTGGCAGGTCTTCAACCTCGGCCAGTGGCTGCGCGACCTGGGCCTCACCTGGTTCTCGTTCGACGTGAACATCTACGCGTACGCGCTGTGCATCCTCGCCGGCATCGTCGCGGCCACGATGCTCACGAACCACCGCCTCACGCGTCGGGGCGCCGAGCCCTGGATCACGCTCGACATCGCTCTCTTCGCGGTTCCGCTCGGCATCATCGGCGGCCGGATCTACCACGTGCTCACCCACCCCGACGACTACTTCTTCGAGGGGGCCGACCTCTGGGCGACGCTGCGCGTCTGGGAGGGCGGAATGGCCATCTTCGGGGCTCTGATCGGCGGCGCGATCGGCGTCTGGATCGGCTGCCGCGTCACGGGCATCCGCTTCTGGTCGTTCGCCGACGCGCTCGCCCCGGGCCTGCTGCTGGCCCAGGCGCTCGGCCGACTCGGCAACTGGTTCAACCAGGAGCTCTTCGGGCTTCCCACCGACCTGCCGTGGGGCCTCGAGATCGACCGCCCCAACGACGCCATCCCGATCGGCCTGCCCGAATCGACGCTCTTCCACCCGACCTTCCTGTACGAGATCATCTGGAACCTCGCGGGCGTCGCCCTCCTCCTGCTCCTGGACGCGCGCCTCCGGGTGCAGTGGGGCAAGCTCCTCGGCGGCTACCTCATCTGGTACGGCGTCGGTCGCAGCATCTTCGAGTCGATCCGCCTCGACCCGAGCGAGCTCTTCCTGGGCATCCGCGTGAACGTCTGGGCGGCGTGGCTCGCCGTGCTCGTGGGCATCGTCATCGTCATCGTCCAGCGCCGCCGCCACACCGGCGCGGAGCCCAGTCCCTACGTCGCCGGTCGCGAGTGGCGGGATGATGCTGGGGTAGACTCCGAGGACGTCTACACAGAGACCGACGACGACGACGGCAACGACGCCACGCTCGTCTCCGCCACCACCGGATCGTCACGCGCCACAAGCGAAGCCACCACTCGGTCGTAGGAGCCCGCACCCCGACGACCCTCGGCTCCCGCAGCCGCGCCGCGCGACAGCGCGCTCATCTTCCATCGGGCCGATGACGTCCCGCCTCCCCAGCACCACGTGAGGACGGTTCCCCATGGATCGCACCCAGCAGCACCCCTACCAGCGGTTCTCCGGCGTGCCCGCGGCCCAGGGTCTCTACGACCCCGAGCGCGAGCGCGACGCCTGCGGCCTCGCCATGGTCGCGACGCTGCGCGGCACCGCCGGGCACGACATCATCCAGGCGGCGCTCGACGCCCTGCGCAACCTCGAGCACCGCGGCGCGGTCGGCTCCGATGCGGGCACGGGCGACGGCGCGGGCATCATCACGCAGATCCCCGACGCGTTCCTGCGCGCGGTCGCGCCCTTCGAGCTCCCCGCGGTCGGCCGCTACGCCGTCGGCACCGCGTTCCTGCCGACCGACTCCGCCGAGCGCGCCCGCGAGAAGCAGGGCATCGAGGCGATCGCCGAGCAGGAGGGCCTCGCGGTCATCGGCTGGCGCGAGGTGCCCATCGACGCCTCCCACATCGGCACGCTCGCCCGCAACGCGATGCCGGCCTTCGAGCAGCTCTTCGTGCGCTCGACGCGCTCGACCGCCGACGGGGAGCCGTTCGCGGGCGTCCAGCTCGACCTCCAGACCTTCCGCCTGCGCAAGCGCGCCGAGCGCGAGCTGGGCTCGTACTTCCCCTCGCTCTCGAGCCGCACGCTCGTCTACAAGGGCATGGTCACGACCCTGCAGCTCGAGCCCTTCTACCCCGACCTGAGCGACGAGCGCTTCACCTCCAAGCTCGCGCTCGTCCACTCGCGGTACTCGACGAACACCTTCCCGTCCTGGCCCCTCGCCCAGCCGTTCCGCATGATCGCGCACAACGGCGAGATCAACACGGTGCAGGGCAACCGCAACTGGATGCGCGCCCGCCAGTCGCAGCTCGAGAGCGAGGTCTTCGGCGACCTCCGCGACGTGTTCCCCATCGTCACGCCCGGCGCGAGCGACTCGGCCTCGTTCGACGAGGTCGTCGAGCTCCTCACCCTCGGCGGTCGGAGCCTCCCGCACGCGATCATGATGATGGTCCCGGAGGCGTGGGAGAACCAGACCGACATCGACCCGGCGCTGCGCGACTTCTACGAGTACCACGGCATGCTCATGGAGCCGTGGGACGGCCCAGCGGCGCTCGTCTTCACCGACGGCTCGCTCGTCGGCGCGACGCTCGACCGCAACGGCCTGCGCCCGGGCCGCTTCCTCGTGACCGACGACGGCCTCGTAGTCCTCGCCTCCGAGATCGGCGTGCTCGACATCGAGCCGAGCCGCATCGTCCGCAAGGGCCGCCTGCGCCCCGGCAAGATGTTCCTCGTCGACACGGCCGAGGGCCGTCTCATCGAGGACGACGAGATCAAGTCGCAGCTCGCCTCCGCCGAGCCGTGGGGCGAGTGGCTCGACGCCCAGCGCATCAACCTGCGCGACCTCCCCGAGCGGGAGCACATCGTGCACACGCCGGCCTCGATCGTCCGCCGCCAGCGCACCTTCGGCTACACCGAGGAGGAGGTGCGCGTCCTCCTCGCGCCCATGGCGCAGGCCGGTGCCGAGCCCCTCGGCGCGATGGGCTCCGACACGCCGATCGCCGTGCTCTCCGAGCGGCCGCGCCTGATCTTCGACTACTTCACGCAGCAGTTCGCGCAGGTCACGAACCCGCCGCTCGACTCGATCCGCGAGGAGGTCGTGACCTCGATGCGCCTCGGCCTCGGGCCCGAACGCAACCTGCTCACGGCGACCGCGCGCCACGCGCGCCAGGTCGTGCTCGATTTCCCGATCATCGACAACGACGAGCTCGCGAAGATCCAGCACATCGACTCCCGGCCCGGCAGCTCGCTCACGACGACGATCAAGGGCCTCTACCGCGTCGACAAGGGCCCGAAGGCGCTCGAGAAGCGCATCGCGGCGATGTGCGCGGAGGTCGACGAGGCGATCGCCGACGGCGCCGAGTTCATCGTGCTGAGCGACCGCGACTCCACGGCCGACCTCGCGCCCGTGCCCTCCCTGCTCATGCTCGCCGCGGTGCACCACCACCTCATCCGCACCGAGAAGCGCATGCAGGTCGGCCTCATCGTCGAGACCGGCGACGTGCGCGAGGTGCACCACTGCGCCGTCCTCATCGGCTACGGCGCCTCGGCGATCAACCCGTACCTCGCGATGGAAACTGTCGAGAACCTCGTCCGCAGCGGCATGATCACGGGCATCACCCCCGAGAAGGCCGTCCGCAACGTCATCAAGGCGCTCGGCAAGGGCGTGCTCAAGATCATGTCGAAGATGGGGATCTCGACGGTCGGCTCGTACGCCGGCGCCCAGGCCTTCGAGGCCGTGGGTCTGAGCCAGGAGTTCGTCGACCGCTACTTCACCGGCACGTCGAGCGTGCTCGGCGGGGTCGGGATCGAGACGATCGCGGAGGAGAACGCGCGCCGGCACGCGCTCGCGTACCCCGCATCCGCGCCCGTCAACCCGCACGAGCGGCTGCAGACGGGCGGCGAGTACCAGTGGCGCCGCGAGGGGCCTCCTCACCTGTTCAACCCCGAGACGGTCTTCCGCCTCCAGCACGCGACGCGCGAGAAGCGGTACGACATCTTCCGCGAGTACACGCGGGCCGTCGACGAGCAGGCCGAGAACCTCATGACCCTGCGCGGCCTCTTCCGTCTCAAGACGGAGGACCGCCGCCCGGTGCCGATCGACGAGGTCGAGTCGGTCGAGTCGATCATCTCCCGCTTCACGACGGGCGCGATGAGCATGGGCGCGATCAGTCCTGAGATGCACGAGACCCTCGCCGTCGCGATGAACCGCATCGGCGGGCGCAGCAACACCGGCGAGGGCGGCGAGAGCCCGGAGCGCCTGCTCGACCCCGAGAAGCGCAGCGCGATCAAGCAGGTCGCGTCGGGCCGCTTCGGCGTGACGAGCCTCTACCTGAGCCACGCCGACGACATCCAGATCAAGATGGCGCAGGGCGCGAAGCCCGGCGAGGGCGGTCAGCTGCCCGCCAACAAGGTGTACCCGTGGATCGCCCGCCTCCGGCACGGCACCGCGGGCGTCGGCCTCATCTCGCCGCCGCCGCACCACGACATCTACTCGATCGAAGACCTCAAGCAGCTCATCTTCGACCTCAAGCGCTCCAACCCGAGCGCGCGCATCCACGTGAAGCTCGTCAGCCAGTCGGGCATCGGCGCGGTCGCGGCGGGCGTCGCGAAGGCGAAGGCCGACGTCATCCTCATCTCGGGCCACGACGGCGGCACGGGAGCCAGCCCGCTCAACTCGCTCAAGCACGCCGGCACCCCCTGGGAGCTCGGTCTCGCGGAGGCGCAGCAGACTCTCATGCTCAACAGCATGCGCGGGCGCGTCACCGTCCAGGCCGACGGTCAGATGAAGACCGGCCGCGACGTCATCATCGCGGCGCTGCTCGGCGCCGAGGAGTTCGGCTTCGCGACCGCGCCCATGGTCGTCTCCGGCTGCATCCTCATGCGCGTGTGCCACCTCGACACGTGCCCCGTCGGCGTCGCGACGCAGAACCCCGAGCTGCGCAAGCGCTTCACGGGCACGCCCGAGTTCGTCATCACGTTCTTCGAGTTCCTCGCCCAGGAGGTGCGCGAGTACCTCGCGGCGCTCGGCTTCCGCAGCCTCGAGGAGGCGGTCGGCCACGCCGAGCTGCTCGACGTCGACCGCGCCATCCGGCACTGGAAGGCCGACGGGCTCGACCTGTCGCCGATCCTCACCGGTCCCGCGTTCGACGAGTCGGCCCCGCGCACCAAGCGCGAGGAGCAGGACCACGAGCTCGAGGAGCACTTCGACAACGAGCTGATCCGCTTGAGCGCCGACGCGCTCGAGCACGGGCATCCGATTCGCATCGATCTGCCGATCCGCAACACCGAGCGCGCGGTCGGCACGATGCTCGGCCACCACGTCACGATGAAGCACGGCGAGATGGGCCTCGCGCCCGACACGATCGACGTGACGCTCTCGGGCTCGGCCGGGCAGAGCCTCGGCGCCTTCATGCCGCGCGGCATCACGCTGCGGCTCTACGGCGACAGCAACGACTACGTCGGCAAGGGGCTCTCGGGCGGGCGCGTCATCGTGCGCCCCGCGCGCGACGCCGTCTTCCACGCCGAGCGCAACGTCATCGCCGGCAACGTCATCGGCTACGGCGCGACGAGCGGCGAGATGTTCATCCGCGGCATCGTGGGGGAGCGCTTCCTCGTGCGCAACTCGGGCGCCACGGCCGTCGTTGAGGGCGTCGGCGATCACGCGCTCGAGTACATGACGGGCGGTGTCGCGGTCATCCTCGGCTCGACCGGCCGCAACCTCGGCGCTGGCATGTCGGGCGGCATCGCGTACGTCCACGATCTGCGCCGCGAGCGGGTCAACCGCGATGCGCTCGAGGGCGGGGAGCTGTCGCTCGTCCCGCTCGACGCCGATGACCGCGCCGAGCTCTCCGCGCTGCTGCGCCGCCACCACGAGGAGACGGAGTCGGCTCTCGCCGCTCGCCTCATCGCGGAGGGCGGCGCCGCGCTCGATCGATTCGTGAAGGTTCTCCCGCGCGACTACGCCGCCGTCCTCGCGACGCGGCAGACCGCGCTCGACGAAGGCCTCGACCCCGACGGAGACGTCGTGTGGGGCCGCATCCTGGAGGTGACCGGTGGCTGACCCCCGCGGCTTCATCAACGTCCCCGAGCGCGAGCTCCCGCCCCGTCGACCGGTTCCGATCCGTCTCATGGACTGGAAGGAGGTGTACGAGGCCGGCGACTCCGCCGTCCTCAAGCGCCAGGCCGGCCGGTGCATGGACTGCGGGATCCCGTTCTGCCACCAGGGCTGCCCGCTCGGCAACCTCATCCCCGAGTGGAACGACCTCACGTGGCGCGGCGAGGGCCGTCAAGCCATCGACCGCCTGCACGCGACGAACAACTTCCCCGAGTTCACGGGCAAGCTGTGCCCCGCTCCGTGCGAGGCCTCGTGCGTGCTCGGGATCAACCAGCCGCCCGTCACGATCAAGCAGGTCGAGGCGTCGATCATCGAGCAGGCCTGGCAGAACGGCTGGGTCCAGCCCATCCCGCCCGAGCGCCTCACCGGCAAGACCGTCGCCGTCGTCGGCTCCGGCCCGGCCGGGCTCGCCGCGGCGCAGCAGCTCACGCGAGCGGGGCACACGGTCGCCGTCTTCGAGAAGGATGACCGCATCGGCGGCCTGCTCCGGTACGGCATCCCCGATTTCAAGATGGAGAAGCGCCACCTCGATGCGCGCCTGACGCAGATGCAGGCCGAGGGGACCAGGTTCCGCGCGGGTGTCGAGATCGGCCGCGACATCACGTGGACCGACCTCCGAACCCGGTACGACGCCGTCGTCATCGCGACGGGCGCTCCCGTGCCGCGCGACCTGCCCATCCCGGGCCGCGACGCGCTCGGCGTGCACTTCGCGATGGAGTACCTCGCGCAGTCCAACCGCGTGCAGGCCGGCGACCGCGTCTCCGAGCAGATCACGGCCGAGGGCAAGCACGTCGTCGTCCTCGGCGGCGGCGACACGGGCGCCGACTGCATCGGCACCGCGCACCGTCAGGGCGCCCTGTCGGTCACGAACCTCGCGATCGGCGTGCAGCCGCCCGCCGAGCGCCCCGCGAACCAGCCGTGGCCGATGCAGCCGACGCTGTTCGAGATGCAGAGCGCGCACGAGGAGGGCGGGGAGCGCATGTACCTCGCCTCGACCGTCGAGTTCCTCACCAACGGCGCGGGCGAGGTGCGCGCGCTGCGCGTCGCCGAGACCGAGTACGTCGACGGCCGTCGCATCCCCAAGGCCGGCACGGAGCGCGAGATCCCCGCCGACCTCGTCCTCCTCGCGCTCGGCTTCACGGGCGTCGAGCGGTCGACGCTCGACGACCAGCTGGCCCTCCCGATCGACGAGCGCGGCACCGTCGCGCGCGCGGCCGACTACACGACGAACGAGTCGGGCGTGTTCGTGGCGGGGGATGCCGGGCGCGGCGCCTCGCTCATCGTCTGGGCGATCGCGGAGGGGCGCGCCGTCGCCGCCGAGGTCGACCGCTTCCTCCAGGGCGACACCGACCTGCCGGCGCCCGTCAAGGCCACCGACCGCGCACTGGCCGTCTGAGACGACCGCCCTCCGGGGCGGCAGCACCACCTCTACCACCACCCCACGAATAAGGAAGTCATGAGACGAGCAAAGATCGTCGCGACCCTCGGGCCGGCGACCTCGAGCTACGAGAACATCCGATCCATCATCGAGGCGGGCGTCGACGTCGCCCGCATGAACCTCAGCCACGGCAGCTACGCCGTGCACGAGGAGGTCTACCGCAACGTCCGGCAGGCGGCCCAGGACTCCGCCCGCCCCGTCGCGGTTCTCGTCGACCTGCAGGGCCCGAAGATCCGTCTCGGCAAGTTCGAGAACGGCCCCCACGAGCTCGCCGAGGGCGACATCTTCACCATCACGACCGAGGACGTCCTCGGCACCAAGGAGCTCGTCGGCACGACGTTCACGGGCCTGCCCGACGACGTCAAGCCCGGCGACTTCCTCCTCATCGACGACGGCAAGGTCAAGGTGAAGGTCCTCGAGACCGACGGCGTGCGCGTGCGCACCGAGGTGATCGTCGCCGGCCCCGTGTCGAACAACAAGGGCATCAATCTCCCCGGCGTCGCGGTCAACGTCCCCGCCCTGTCGGAGAAGGACGAGGACGACCTGCGCTGGGGCCTCAAGCTGGGCGCCGACTACATCGCGCTCTCGTTCGTCCGGAACGCCTCGGACGTCGTGCGCGTGCACGAGATCATGGCCGAGGAGGGGCGCACCATCCCCGTCATCGCGAAGATCGAGAAGCCGCAGGCCGTCGATGCGCTCGAGGAGATCGTCGACGCCTTCGACGGCATCATGGTGGCTCGCGGCGACCTCGGCGTCGAGCTCCCGCTCGAGGCCGTTCCGATCGTGCAGAAGCGCGCCGTCGAGCTCGCCCGCCGCATGGCCAAGCCCGTCATCGTCGCGACGCAGATGCTCGAGTCGATGATCTCGAGCCCCATCCCGACGCGCGCCGAGACGTCCGACGTCGCGAACGCCGTCCTCGACGGTGCCGACGCCGTCATGCTCTCGGGCGAGACGAGCGTGGGGGAGTTCCCCGTCATCACCGTCTCGACCATGGCCCGCATCGTCGAGTCGACCGAGGAGCACGGGCTCGAGCGCATCCCGCCGCTCGGCACGAAGCCGCGCACGCAGGGCGGCGCCATCACGCTCGCCGCGGCGGAGGTCGCCGACTTCGTCGACGCGAAGTACGTGTGCGTGTTCACCGAGTCCGGCGACTCGGCTCGACGCATGTCGCGGCTGCGGTTCCGCATCCCGATGAAGGCCTTCACGCCCGATGCCGCCATCCAGCGCCGCATGTCGCTCACGTGGGGCATCCAGTCGTTCCTCGTCGAGCGCGTGACGCACACCGACGCGATGTACCACCAGGTCGACGTGGCGCTGCTGGATGCGGGTCTCGCCGAGGTCGGCGACAAGGTCGTCGTGATCTCCGGATCCCCTCCCGGCATCCCCGGCTCGACCAACGACATCCGCGTGCACACGATCGGCGACGCGATCCACGCCAAGGCTCCGGTCTGGGAGAGCGGCGACCACGCCGACTGATCCCGTTCCGTCCGCGGACGACGAACGGGGTGCGACCTGATGGTCGCACCCCGTTCGTGATTCCGAGCCGCTGGCGCGGCTCCGCGGTCAGCGGCGAGTGATGCCGAGGCCCGCGCGGTCGACGCGACGGTGGAATCGCATGCCGGCGAGCCCGCCGAGCACGGCACCGCCGAGGCTGACGAGAGCGACCACGACGGCAGTGATGATGCCGATCGTCGTGAGCTCGCCCTCCCCGATGGGCAGTCGCGGGAACCCGTTGAGGTTCGCGAGGATGTTGAACTCGGCTCCGCCGATCGCCCCGATGATCGCGACGATGATCGCGATCACGAGAGCCCACAGCCACACGGCGAGGCCCTGCTTGGCGCCATCGAGGCGCGCCATGCGGCCCGCGACGTAGCCGCCGGCGTAGTAGGCGATGAAGATCACGAGCGCGAGCAGGACGGCGCCGATGATGCCGACGGTGTCCGTTCCCTGCGCGGCGCCCTCGACGGCCTCCTCGGCGGTCGTGTCGGTCGCGAGCCCGAGCGCCGTTCCGGTGCCGGCGACGAGCGCGGTGAGCAGCACGCCGGTGCCGACGGCGGCGAGCCAGCCGAAGAAGGCGGAGCCCCACTTGATGCCGCCGAACTCCTCCTTCTCGCGCGCGATCATCTCGCGCTGGACGAGGCGGGGGTCCTCCGTGCTGTCGGGGTCGCCGTGGCGCCCGGTGTCGGCGACGACGGGGGCGGCCTCGCGTCGGTCGTCGACGCCGTCGTGGTCACGGTCGACGCGGTCGTGGCGGAGCGCCTCGGTGCGGTCGTCGCGCCCGTCGTGGTCGCGGTCATGGCGGAGTGCTTCCGTGCGGTCGTCCCGCCCGTCGAGATCCCGGTCGATGCGGGGGTCGTCGTGCGTGGTCTCTCGGGGGCCGTCGATGCGGTCCCGGTCGTTGGCTGACGTCATGGTGGACCTCCTTCTCGACACCAGCCAAGAGCATCCGATGTCATGGCGCACCGGGGTTGATTTCCCAGGTGACGATCGGATCGCATCCGGACGGCGGTCAGTCGCCGTGAAGACAGCGGGATCCGCGGGCGATCGGCGCACGGGAGAGCAGTACCGGCTGTGGGGCTCGAACCCACACGTCCTCTCGGACAGCGCATTTTGAGTGCGCCGCGTCTGCCATTCCGCCAAGCCGGCGCGGGCCCAGGGCCCGACGGCTCGACCATACCGTAGGCTCATTTCCGTGAGTGACCAGGAACAGAGCACCGTCGCCCCCCGCCGTGTCGTCGTCGCCGAGGACGAGTCGCTGATCCGCATGGACATCGTGGAGATCCTCCGCGACAACGGGTACGACGTGGTCGGCGAGGCCGGTGACGGCGAGACGGCCGTCGCACTGGCGACCGAGCTGCGTCCCGACCTCGTCGTCATGGACATCCGCATGCCCGTCATGGACGGCATCGAGGCCGCCAAGCGCCTGAGCGAGAACCACATCGCCCCCGTCGTGCTGCTGACCGCCTTCTCGCAGAAGGAGCTCGTCGAGCAGGCGAGCGAGGCCGGCGCCCTCGCCTACGTGGTGAAGCCGTTCACCCCGAACGACCTGCTGCCCGCGATCGAGATCGCTCTAAGCCGCTACCAGCAGATCCTCACGCTCGAGGCCGAGGTCGCCGACCTCGTCGAGCGCTTCGAGACGCGCAAGCTCGTCGACCGCGCGAAGGGCCTGCTCAACGAGCGCATGGGCCTGACCGAGCCCGAGGCGTTCCGCTGGATCCAGAAGGCCTCGATGGATCGCCGGACGACGATGCACGCCGTGGCGCAGGCCGTCATCGAGCAGCTCTCGCCCAAGAAGGACGCCGCCAAGAAGCCCGCCTCCTCCGACGAATAGCGGGCGGGGCCGCGATCAGCGGTCGCGCAGCATGTTCGTCATGCGGACGGTCGAGAGGCGGCGCCCCTCCTCGTCGCGGATGACGATCTCGTGCGTCGCGAGCGTGCGGCCGAGCGAGAGGGCCGTGCACGTTCCCTCGACCCAGCCGCCGGTCGTCGACCGCGAGTGCGTGGCGTTGATCTCGATGCCGACGGCATAGCGTCCGGGCCCGGCGTGGATCGCCGACGAGATCGAGCCGAGGCTCTCGCCGAGCACCACGTGCGCCCCGCCGTGGAGCAGGCCGATGACCTGCGTGTTGCCCTCGACGGGCATCCGCGCCACTGATCGCTCGGCCCCCAGCTCGACGAACTCGATGCCCATCTTGCGGGTGAGCGCGCCGCCGCCCGACGCGATGAGGCGGTCGTAGAGCTCGGGGTCGAGATCGGCGGGGAACAGCGTCATCGAGGTCCTTCGAGGAGGTCGCGGAGAGCGGCTCCCGGCCCCCTCCTGAGGTGTCGGGGCGCCCCGTTAGGCTGGCCCCGTGACGGACTCCGCAAAGCCTACTCTTCTCATCGTCGACGGCCATTCGCTGGCCTTCCGGGCGTTCTACGCACTGCCGATCGACAGCTTCGTCACGCACGACGGCCAGCACACGAACGCCATCCACGGCTTCATCTCGATGTTCCTCGGGCTGCTCGCGAAGGAGAAGCCGACGCACGTCGCCGTCGCGTTCGACATCTCGCGCTACTCGTTCCGCACGCGCGAGTACCCGGAGTACAAGGGCACGCGCGGCGAGACCCCGCCCGAGTTCGTCGGCCAGGTTCCCCTGCTGCAGGAGGCCCTCACGGCGATGAACGTCACGACGATCACGAAGGAGGACTTCGAGGCCGACGACATCCTCGCCACGCTCGCGGCGCAGGGCGCCGAGAAGGGCTACGACGTCCTCGTCGTCTCGGGCGACCGCGACACCATCCAGCTCGTCAACGACCGGGTGACGCTGCTCTACCCCAATGCCCGCGGGGTCTCGGAGCTCAAGCGCTACGACGCCGACGCGGTGCGCGAGCGCTACGGCATCAACCCCGAGCAGTACCCCGAGATCGCCGCCCTCGTCGGCGAGACGAGCGACAACCTCCCGGGCGTCGACAAGGTCGGCGAGAAGACCGCCGTGAAGTGGATCACCCAGTACGGCTCGCTCGACAACCTCCTCGCGCACGCCGACGAGATCGGGGGGGTGGTCGGCAACAACCTGCGCGAGCAGCGCGATCGCGCCGAGCGCAACCGCCGCCTCAACCGCCTCGTGACCGACGTCGAGCTGCCCGTCGGCCCCGATGACCTCGAGCGCGGCCCGATGGACGTCGCCGCGGTCAAGCGCGTCTTCGAGCGCCTGCAGTTCCGCACGCTGACCGAGCGCGTGCTCAAGATCGCCGCGGCGGAGGGCGCCGACATGAGCGGGGAGGGCGCCGCCCCCTCGGCCGCCGCCGACGCTCCCGCCGTCCGCACGCTCGTCGACGAGGAGCTCGCGGCGTGGCTGCGCGCCGCCGTCGCGACCGGCGATCCGATCGCTCTGGTGGTGGATGCCCCGCTCGGCTCGCTCGAGGGCTTCGGCCTCGCCGCCGGCGCCGACACGGTGCACGTCAACTGGGCCGCGGGCCGACCCGACTACACCGACCTCGAGGCGTGGCTCGCCTCGGACGACCCGAAGCTCGTCGTCGACGGCAAGCGCGCGACGAGCATCCTCGCAGCCGCCGGCCTGCCGCTCGCGGGCGTCGCCTGGGACGCCTCGCTCGCCGCGTGGCTCGAGCGTCCGGGGTCGAGCACGCAGTCGCTCGCCGAGCTCGTGGGGAGCATCCTCGGTGAGAGCCTGCCCGAGCCCGACCCGAACCAGCTCGTTCCCGACACCGCGGCGCTGTCTCCCGCAACGGGAGCCTGGTACCTCGCGCGCATCGTCGCGGCCCAGCGCGAGCGCGTCGCCGCGTCGAGCCAGAACGTGCTCACCGAGATCGAACTGCCCGTCACGCCCGTGATCGCCGAGATGGAGCGCATCGGCATCGCCGTCGATCGCTCGCAGCTCACGGCGCTCAACGCCGAGCTCGGCGAGACCGCGGCGGGGCTCGCCGAGAAGGCCTACGCCGAGATCGGCCGCGAGGTGAACCTCGGCTCGCCCAAGCAGCTGCAGCAGGTGCTCTTCGACGAGCTCGGCATGCCCAAGACGCGCGCCACGAAGACGGGCTACTCGACCGACGCCGCGGCCCTCGCAGATCTGCAGGAGGCGCATCCGCACCCCTTCCTCGGTCTGCTGCTGCAGCACCGCGACGCGACGAAGCTGCGCCAGATGGTCGAGACGCTCGAGAAGGCGACCCGCGACGACGGGCGCATCCACACGACCTACGACCAGACGGGCACGACGACGGGCCGCATCTCGTCGACCGACCCGAACCTGCAGAACATCCCCGTGCGCACCGAGGTCGGGCACCGCATCCGCGCGGCCTTCGTCGCCGCCGAGGGGTTCGAGGGGCTGCTCACGGCCGACTACTCGCAGATCGAGATGCGCATCATGGCGCACCTCTCGGGCGACCCCGGCCTCATCGAGGCGTTCACGACGGGGGAGGACCTGCACCGCTTCGTCGGCTCGCGCATCTTCGGCGTCGAGCCCGCCGACGTGACGCCCGAGATGCGCACCAAGGTCAAGGCGATGAGCTACGGCCTCGCGTACGGCCTCAGCGCGTTCGGTCTGTCCAAGCAGCTGCGCATCTCGAGCGCCGAGGCGAAGCAGCTCATGACCGACTACTTCGCCCGGTTCGGCGCCGTGCGCGACTACCTGCGCAGCGTCGTCGTGCAGGCGAAGGAGGACGGCTACACCGAGACGATCTTCGGCCGGCGCCGCCCGTTCGCCGACCTCAACTCGCCCAACCGGGTGCTGCGCGAGAACGCCGAGCGCGCCGCGCTCAACGCGCCCATCCAGGGCACCGCGGCCGACATCATGAAGATCGCGATGATCGGGGTCGCCGCCGACATGCGCGATCAGCGACTCTCCTCGCGGCTGCTGCTGCAGGTGCACGATGAGCTCGTCTTCGAGGTCGCGGCAGGGGAGCGCGACGCCCTCGAGTCGATCGTTCGGGCCCGCATGGGCACGGCCGCCGAGCTCGCCGTCCCTCTGGAGGTGCAGGTGGGAACGGGCCCGAACTGGGATGCCGCCGCCCATTAGGCTCGGCTCATGACTGACAACGCCGCCAGCCGCCACCCCACCGAGGTCGACACGATCGCCGAGGAATGGGTCGCCACCCTGGTCTCCCTGAGCCCCGAGCTCGCCACCTACATCGGTGCCGACGGGAAGCTCGACGAGTACCAGGACTACTCGCCCGCGGGCCGTGCTCGGATGCACGCCGCCGGGCGGGAGGTCCTCGCCAAGCTCGAGGCCGCCACTCCCGTCGATGACACCGACCGCGTCACGATCGCCGACATGTCGGCCGAGATCCGCCTCGAGCTCGAGCTCGCGGAGGCCGGATGGGAGGCGCGCGACCTGAACGTCCTCGCCTCGCCCGCGCAGGGCATCCGCGAGATCTACGACCTCATGCCGACCGCGACGGAGGAGGACTGGGCGACGATCGCCCGCAAGCTCACCCGCGTCTCCGATGCCCTCGAGGGGTACACCGAGACCCTGCGCGAGGGCATCGCCAACGAGAACACGCCGGCCGTCCGCCAGGTGCGCGAGGTGCTCACGCAGGTGCGCACGAACGCCGCCCGCGACGGGTTCTTCGCCGAGTTCACGAGCGGCGCGGAGGTCTCCGACGCCCTCAAGAAGGAGCTCGCCGCCGCCGCCGAGCAGGCCGCCGACGCCTACGGCCGCTTCGGCGACTTCCTCGAGAACGAGCTCGCCCCCGTCGCGCGCACGGAGGACGCGGTCGGCCGCGAGCTGTACAGCCTCATGTCGCGTCGCTTCCTCGGCGCCACGATCGACCTCGACGAGACGTACGAGTGGGGCATCCAGGAGCTCGCCCGCATGGTCGAGGAGCAAACGCGCATCGCGAACGAGATCCTCCCCGGCGCGACGGTCGAGGAGGCCATCGCGCACCTCGAGAAGGACGAGTCGCGCAAGCTGCACGGCCGGAAAGCCCTGCAGGAGTGGATGCAGAAGCTCAGCGACACGGCCGTGGAGGAGCTCTCTCGCACGCACTTCGACATCCCCGAGCCCGTCAAGGCGCTCGAGTGCATGATCGCCCCCACCCCGGGCGGCGCCATCTACTACACCGGCCCGACCGACGACTTCTCGCGCCCGGGCCGCATGTGGTGGTCGATCCCCGAGGGCGTCGACTCGTTCGACACCTGGCGCGAGACCACGACCGTGTACCACGAGGGCGTTCCCGGCCACCACCTCCAGATCGGCCAGGCCGTCTACAACCGCGCGCAGCTCAACTCGTGGCGCCGCCTGCTCGCCGGCACGAGCGGTCACGCCGAGGGCTGGGCCCTCTACGCAGAACGCCTCATGGAGGAGCTCGGCTACCTCGACGACCCGGCCGACCGACTCGGCATGCTCGACGGCCAGCGCATGCGCGCCGCCCGCGTCGTGCTCGACATCGGCGTGCACCTCGGCAAGATCCACCCGGAGACGGAGGAGGTCTGGACGAGCGAGGACGCCTTCGCGTTCATGCGCAAGAACGTCAACATGAACGACGGCTTCGTCCAGTTCGAGGTCAACCGCTACCTCGGCTGGCCCGGCCAGGCTCCGTCGTACAAGGTCGGCCAGCGCATCTGGGAGCAGATCCGCGACGAGTACAAGGCCCGTGAGGGCGAGGCGTTCTCGAACAAGGCCTTCCACAAGAAGGCGCTCGACCTCGGCGGCGTCGGCCTCGACACGCTCAAGTCGGCGCTCCTCGGCTGATCGCCCGTCCGACCGCACCGCGCACTCGACCCCGGACGCCCTCGCGGCTCCGGGGTCGAGTCGTGTTGCCGCGCCTCCACCGGGACGATAGGGTGGAGGGTCGCCAATCTGGCGTCGTTCTGTCCGTACGCCCGGACGACACTCTCCAGCACCTCGTCGCCCCGGGCCCGATCCATGTCCGCATCGGAGCAACCACTACATGACCACCGTAACGACCAAGGCCCCCAAGCAGATCGCCATCAACGACATCGGCTCTGCTGAAGACTTCCTTGCCGCGGTCGAATTGACCCTCAAGTTCTTCAACGACGGCGACCTCATCGAGGGCACCGTCGTCAAGATCGATCGCGACGAGGTCCTCCTCGACGTCGGCTACAAGACCGAGGGCGTCATCCCCTCGCGCGAGCTCTCGATCAAGCACGACGTCGACCCGTCCGAGGTCGTCAGCGTCGGCGACACCGTCGAGGCCCTCGTTCTCCAGAAGGAGGACAAGGAAGGCCGTCTGATCCTGTCCAAGAAGCGCGCCCAGTACGAGCGCGCATGGGGCGACGTCGAGAAGATCAAGGACGCCGACGGCGTCGTGACCGGTCAGGTCATCGAGGTCGTCAAGGGCGGCCTCATCGTCGACATCGGGCTCCGCGGCTTCCTCCCCGCCTCGCTCATCGAGCTGCGTCGCGTCCGCGACCTCACGCCGTACCTCGGCCAGGAGCTCGAGGCGAAGATCCTCGAGCTGGACAAGAACCGCAACAACGTCGTCCTCTCGCGCCGCGCGCTCCTCGAGCAGACGCAGTCCGAGAGCCGCACCACGTTCCTCAACAACCTCGCCAAGGGTCAGGTCCGCAAGGGCGTCGTCTCCTCGATCGTCAACTTCGGCGCGTTCGTCGACCTCGGCGGCGTGGACGGCCTCGTGCACGTCTCCGAGCTCAGCTGGAAGCACATCGAGCACGCGAGCGAGGTCGTCGAGGTCGGCCAGGAGGTCACCGTCGAGATCCTCGAGGTCGACCTCGAGCGCGAGCGCGTGTCGCTCTCGCTCAAGGCGACGCAGGAGGACCCGTGGCAGGTCTTCGCCCGCACGCACGCGATCGGTCAGGTCGCGCCGGGCAAGGTCACCAAGCTCGTCCCGTTCGGCGCGTTCGTCCGCGTCGCGGACGGCATCGAGGGCCTCGTGCACATCTCGGAGCTGTCGGGCAAGCACGTCGAGCTCGCCGAGCAGATCGTCTCGGTCGGCGACGAGGTGTTCGTCAAGGTCATCGACATCGACCTCGACCGCCGTCGCATCTCGCTGAGCCTCAAGCAGGCCAACGAGGGCGTCGACCCCGAGGGCACCGAGTTCGACCCGGCCGTCTACGGCATGCCGACCGAGTACGACGAGGCCGGCAACTACAAGTACCCCGAGGGCTTCGACCCCGAGACGGGCGAGTGGAAGGACGGCTTCGAGGAGCAGCGCGCCAAGTGGGAGCAGGACTACGCTGCCGCCCAGGCCCGCTGGGAGGCCCACAAGAAGCAGGTCGCCACGGCCCTCACCGAGGAGTCGACGCTCGACCTGCCGAGCGGCTCGACCTTCAGCTCCGAGTCGGCCGGCGCGGGCACCCTCGCCGACGACGAGTCGCTCGCCGCTCTGCGCGAGAAGCTCTCGGGCAACTGAACGACAGGCAGCTGAGTCACCCGGGTCGCACCGACCCGATCGCGAACGGGCCGTTCTCCCTCCGGGGAGGGCGGCCCGTTCCGCGTTCCCGCCCGTGTGCGCGAGACGGGCCCGACTCAGACCCGGTCGACGGAGAGCCGCCGGCGCCGGGCGCGGGCGAGGAGGAGCGGTACGACGATCACGAGCGCGAGCAGCGCGACCACGACGAAGACGGGCAGGACGAGGGCGAGGATGCTGAACCCGAGCGCCCCGAGGTCCTCCGCGGTCGACAGCACGGGCGCGGCGGCGCCCGCCGTGAGCGCGTTGGCGGCCGGGCGGGCGAGCATCTTGCCGAGGTGGACGACGAGGGCGATCACGACGCCCGCGGCGATCGGGACCCACTGCTGCGAGGCGAGGAACTCGCTCGGGTCGGTCACGGCGACCGTCTGCGCGCCGCTGCCCGAGCCGAACACGATGCCGCCCGCCGCGGGCCGGATGATCGTCTGCAGCCAGTCGTTGATCGTGTCGACGGCCGGCACCTTGTCGGCGACGACCTCGATCACGAGCAGCACGGCGAGCCCGCCGAGCACCCACTCGTTCTCGAGCCACGTCCACCCCGCGGGCAGGGCGACGACGTCGAGGAAGCGCCCGGCGAGCCCGAGCAGCAGCAGCGGGATGTAGGCGTTGAGCCCGGCCGCGACCGCCAGGCCGGTGCCGGTCAGGACTTCGAGCACGCGTCACCTCCTCGGGGTGTGCCGTCATGGTACCCGTCCGTGCGGTCCGCGTCAGCGGGGTGGCTCCCGACGAGTCGATAGGGTCGAGGGGTGGACGTCATCGGGCTCACGGGCGGCATCGCGGCCGGCAAGTCGGCGGTCGCCGCGCGCCTCGCCGAGCTCGGCGCGGTCGTGATCGACGCCGATCGCCTCGCCCGCGAGGTCGTCGAGCCGGGCACGTCCGCCCTCGCCGCGATCGCGCACCGATTCGGCGATGCCGTGCTCGCTCCCGACGGATCCCTCGACCGCGCGCGGCTGGGCTCCATCATCTTCACCGACGACTCGGCGCGGCGCGACCTCAACGCGATCGTCCACCCGGCCGTCCAGCGGCGCTACGCGGAGCTCGTCGCCGAGGCCTTCGCCCGCGATGCCGACGCGATCGTCGTCTACGACGTGCCTCTCCTCGCGGAGGCGCGCGCCGCATCCGAGTTCGCTCTCGTCGTCGTCGTCGACGCCCCGCCGGAGGTCCGCATCGACCGGCTCGTCGCGCTGCGCGGCATGGACCGCGCCGATGCGCGCGCCCGCATCGACGCGCAGATCCCGGATGCCGACCGCCGCGCCATGGCCGACGTCGTGATCGATGCGAGCGGCACGCTCGAGCACACCCTCGAGCAGGTCGACGCCCTGTGGGAGCGCCTGGTCGCCCAGCGCGCTGTCGGTGGTCCCTCCTAGGCTGGAGGGATGCAGCCCACGAGGTCCGTCCGCCCCTTCGAGGTCGTCAGCGACTACTCGCCGAGCGGCGACCAGCCGCAGGCGATCGCCGACCTCGCAGCCCGCATCAACGCGGGCGAGACCGACGTCGTGCTGCTCGGCGCGACCGGAACGGGCAAGTCGGCGACGACCGCGTGGCTCATCGAGCAGGTGCAGCGGCCGACGCTCGTCCTCGCGCACAACAAGACGCTCGCCGCCCAGCTCGCGACCGAGTTCCGCGACCTCCTGCCGCACAACGCGGTCGAGTACTTCGTCTCGTACTACGACTACTACCAGCCCGAGGCGTACGTCCCGCAGACCGACACCTTCATCGAGAAGGACAGCTCGGTCAACGCCGAGGTCGAGCGCCTGCGCCACTCGACGACGAACTCGCTGCTGAGCCGGCGCGACGTCGTCGTCGTCTCCACCGTCTCGTGCATCTACGGCCTCGGCGCGGCGGAGGAGTACCTCGACGCGATGGTCGCCCTCCAGGTGGGCGAGCGCATCTCTCGGGATGCCCTCATCCGTCGCTTCGTCGGCATGCAGTACCAGCGCAACGACATCGACTTCTCGCGCGGCAAGTTCCGCGTGCGCGGCGACACGCTCGAGATCATCCCGATGTACGAGGAGCTCGCGATCCGCATCGAGATGTTCGGCGACGAGATCGAGGCCCTCTACGCCCTCCACCCGCTCACGGGCGACGTCGTGAAGACGCTCGACGCGGTCTCCGTCTTCCCGGCGACGCACTACGCCGCCTCGCCCGACACGATGCAGCGCGCGATCGTCACGATCAAAGAGGAGCTCGAGCTCCGGCTCGCCGAGCTCGAGCGGCAGGGCAAGCTCCTCGAGGCGCAGCGACTGCGGATGCGCACGACCTACGACATCGAGATGATGGAGCAGATCGGGTTCTGCAACGGCATCGAGAACTACTCGCGGCACATCGACGGCCGGCAGCCGGGGGAGCCGCCGAACTGCCTGCTCGACTACTTCCCCGAGGACTTCCTCGTCGTCATCGACGAGAGCCATGTCACCGTGCCGCAGATCGGCGCGATGTACGAGGGCGACGCCTCGCGCAAGCGCACGCTCGTCGAGCACGGCTTCCGCCTTCCGAGCGCGCTCGACAACCGGCCGCTGCGCTGGGAGGAGTTCCTCGATCGGACGGGCCAGAAGGTCTACCTCTCGGCGACGCCCGGCAAGTACGAGCTCGGGATCACCGACTCGATCGTCGAGCAGATCATCCGCCCGACGGGTCTCGTCGACCCCGAGATCGTCGTCAAGCCCAGCAAGGGCCAGATCGACGACCTGCTCGAGCAGATCCGGCTGCGGGTCGAGCGCGACGAGCGCGTGCTCGTCACGACGCTCACGAAGAAGATGGCGGAGGAGCTCACCGACTTCCTCACGGAGGCGGGCGTGCGCGTGCGCTACCTGCACTCCGACGTCGACACGCTCCGCCGCGTCGAGCTGCTGAGCGAGCTGCGCCAGGGCGTCTACGACGTCCTCGTCGGCATCAACCTCCTGCGCGAGGGCCTCGACCTCCCGGAGGTCTCGCTCGTCGCGATCCTCGACGCCGACAAGGAGGGGTTCCTCCGATCGGCGACCTCGCTCATCCAGACGATCGGCCGTGCGGCGCGCAACGTCTCCGGCTCGGTGCACATGTACGCCGACGTCGTCACTCCCTCGATGGCCCAGGCGATCGACGAGACCACCCGACGCCGAGAGAAGCAGGTCGCGTACAACCTCGCCAACGGCATCGACCCGACGCCGCTGCGCAAGAGGATCGCCGACATCACTGACCAGCTCGCGCGCGAGGGCGCCGACACCGCCGAACTGCTCGCCCAGCGGGGGAGGGGCGGCAAGTCGGCGCCGACGCCTCGCCGTCCTCGCGAGGGCAAGGCGGCCGAAGGGGCGACCGAGCTCGAGACGATCATCGGCGACCTCACGGCGCAGATGCTCACGGCGGCCGCCGAGCTCAAGTTCGAGCTCGCGGCGCGCCTCCGCGACGAGGTGCAGGAGATGAAGCGCGAGCTCCGGCAGATGGTCGAGGCCGGCCACGTACGCTGAGCGCGCACTGCGGAACCCGGCGCGCACGGAGGACTGTCGGGGGTGCCGCCTAGAATGACGCGAGTGCCGGCATCCCCTCTCGACCTCCATCCGCACCTGAGCGTGCGCGGCGCGCGCGTCCACAATCTGCGCGACGTCGACCTCGTGATCCCCCGCGATTCCCTCGTGGTGTTCACGGGCCTCTCGGGCTCCGGCAAGAGCTCGCTCGCCTTCGACACGATCTTCGCCGAGGGCCAGCGGCGCTACGTCGAGTCGCTCTCCGCCTACGCCCGGCAGTTCCTCGGGCAGGTCGACCGCCCCGACGTCGACTTCATCGAGGGCCTCAGCCCGGCCGTCTCGATCGACCAGAAGTCCACCAACCGCAACCCGCGCTCGACCGTCGGCACGATCACCGAGATCTACGACTACATGCGCCTCCTGTGGGCGCGCGTCGGCATCCCGCACTGCCCCGTGTGCGGCGAGAAGATCCAGCGCCAGACGGTGCAGCAGATCGCCGACGAGCTCATGGAGCTCCCCGAGGGGCGCCGCTTCCAGATCCTCGCCCCCGTCGTGAGCCAGAAGAAGGGCGAGTTCGTCGACCTGTTCGCCGAGCTCGCTGCGAGCGGCTACTCCCGCGCCGTCGTCGACGGCGAGCTCATCCAGCTCTCCGAGCCGCCGACGCTCAAGAAGCAGAACAAGCACGACATCTCGGTCGTCGTCGACCGCCTCGTCGCGAACGCCGACGTCCTGACGCGCCTCACCGACTCGCTCGAGACGGCGCTCGGCCTCACCGACGGGATCGTGACGATCGACTTCGTCGACGAGGAGGCCGGCTCGCCCGCGCGCACGCGCACCTTCAGCGAGAAGCTGTCGTGCCCCAACCGCCACCCGCTCCAGCTCACCGAGATCGAGCCGCGCACGTTCTCATTCAACTCGCCCTTCGGCGCGTGTCCCGTCTGCTCAGGCCTCGGCACCCGGATGGCCGTGGACGAGGAGCTCCTCGTCGGCGACCCGAGCCTGACCCTCAACGACGGCGTCATCCTGCCCTGGAACCAGCAGGGCAAGGGCCTCTACAGCTACTTCCAGAAGCTGCTCGCCGGTCTCGGCCGCGACCTCGGCTTCTCGCTCGACACCCCCTGGGGCGACCTGGAGGAGAGCACCCAGCAGGCGATCCTGCACGGCAACGACTTCGAGGTGCGCGTCAAGTGGCGCAACCGCTACGGGCGCGACGTCACGTACTCCACGGGCTTCGAGGGCGTCATCCCGTACATCGAGCGCAAGTACGCCGAGGCCGAGAGCGACTGGTCCCAGCAGCGCTTCGCCGAGTACCTCCGCGAGGTGCCGTGCCCCGAGTGCGAGGGCGCGCGGCTCAAGCCCGAGGTGCTCGCCGTGCTCGTGGACGACCGCTCGATCTCCTCGGTCGCCGAGCTGAGCATCCACGACGCGTACGAGTTCATGCAGAGCATCCACCTCACCGAGCGCGAGGCGTCGATCGCCGCGGCGGTGCTCCGCGAGATCCGGGCGCGCCTGGAGTTCCTCCTCGAGGTCGGGCTCGGCTACCTGAGCATGTCGCGCGCCGCGGGCACGCTCTCGGGCGGCGAGGCGCAGCGCATCCGACTCGCGACGCAGATCGGCTCCGGCCTCACGGGCGTGCTCTACGTGCTCGACGAGCCGTCGATCGGCCTGCACCAGCGCGACAACCGACGACTCATCGACACGCTCGTCAAGCTCAAGAACCTCGGCAACACCCTCATCGTCGTCGAGCACGACGAGGACACCATCCGCACTGCCGACTGGATCGTCGACATCGGCCCGGGTGCGGGGGAGCACGGCGGTCGCGTCGTCCACTCCGGGTCCTACGCCGAGCTGCTCGCGAACCCCGAGTCGATCACGGGCGACTACCTCGCCGGCCGCCGTCAGGTCGTCGAGTCGCTCCCGCGCCGCGCGATCGACCAGGGGCGCCGCCTCACGATCGAGGGCGCGCGCGCCAACAACCTCCAGAACGTCTCGGTCGACATCCCGCTCGGCGTGTTCGTCGCCGTGACGGGCGTGAGCGGCTCGGGGAAGTCGTCGCTCGTCAACGACATCCTCTACAAGGTGCTCGCCAACAAGCTCAACGGCGCCCGCCAGGTGCCGGGCAAGCACACTCGCATCACCGGGCTCGAGCACCTCGACAAGGTCGTCCACGTCGACCAGGCGCCCATCGGGCGCACGCCGCGCTCGAACCCGGCGACCTACACGGGCGTGTTCGACCGCATCCGCGCCCTCTTCGCCGAGACCGTCGAGGCGAAGTCGCGCGGCTACCTGCCCGGTCGCTTCAGCTTCAACGTCAAGGGCGGCCGCTGCGAGAACTGCGCGGGCGACGGCACGATCAAGGTCGAGATGAACTTCCTGCCCGACGTCTACGTCGCGTGCGAGGTGTGCGGCGGCGCGCGCTACAACCGCGACACGCTCGCCGTCCACTACAAGGGCAAGAACATCGCCGAAGTCCTCGACATGCCCATCGAGGAGGCGGCCGAGTTCTTCAAGCCGATCTCGGCGATCCACCGCTTCCTGCAGACGCTCGTCGACGTGGGGCTCGGCTACGTGCGGCTCGGCCAGAGCGCCACGACCCTCTCCGGCGGCGAGGCCCAGCGCGTCAAGCTCGCCACCGAGCTGCAGAAGCGCTCCAACGGGCGCAGCATCTACGTGCTCGACGAGCCGTCGATCGGCCTGCACCCGCGCGACAACCAGCGGCTCATCGCCATCCTGCGGCAGCTGCGCGATCAGGGCAACACCATCGTGATCATCGAACACAATCTCGACGTGATCAAAACCGCCGACTGGCTGATCGATCTCGGCCCCGAGGGCGGCTCCGGCGGCGGCACGGTCCTCGCGACCGGCACGCCGGAGGAGCTCGCGCGCGTCGAGGGGAGCCACACGGGCCACTTCCTCGCCGAGCTCCTGCCCGCCGCCCGAGCGGCCAGCTGAGCCGCCGCACGATCGTGGCGACCGCGAGCGAGACCCGGGAGGCCTGGCGCCCGCGCCGAGGCGAGATCCCGACCGAGCCGGGGGTGTACCGGTTCCGGGATGACGGCGGCCGCGTGCTGTACGTCGGCAAGGCGAAGAATCTGCGCTCGCGGCTCAGCAACTACTTCCAGCCGCTGCACGCGCTCCACGAGCGGACGCGCCGCATGGTCACGACCGCCCGCGGCGTGGAATGGACCGTCGTCGGCAGCGAGCTCGAGGCGCTCGAGCTCGAGTACACCTGGATCAAGGAGTTCTCGCCGCCGTTCAACGTCAAGTTCCGCGACGACAAGACGTACCCCTATCTCGCCATCACGCTCGGCGATCGCGTGCCGCGCGTCATGGTGACGCGCACGCGCGGGATCCCCGGCGCGCGCTACTTCGGTCCCTACACGAAGGTCTGGGCCGTCCGCGAGACCGTCGACATCATGCTCAAGGCCTTCCCCGTGCGCTCGTGCACCGAGAGCACCTACAAGCGCGCGCGCGACCGCAACCGACCCTGCCTGCTCGGCGACATCGGCAAGTGCGCCGCCCCGTGCGTCGGGCGCGTCACCCCGGAGGAGCACAAGTCGCTCGCCCTCGACTTCGCCTCCTTCATGGCGGGGAACGATGCGAGCTACGTCCGCGACCTCCGCACGCGCATGGCCGACGCGGCCGCCGAGCTCGACTACGAGGCCGCAGCGCGCTACCGCGATCAGATCGGCGCGCTCGAGACGGCGCTGTCCAAGAGCACGCTCGTGCTCGCCGACGACGTCGACGCGGATGTGTTCGGCATCGCCTACGACGAGCTCGCCGCGGCCGTGCAGCTCTTCATCGTGCGCGGAGGTCGCATCCGCGGCGTGCGCGGCTGGGTCGTCGACACCGAGCTCGACGTGACGCTCGCCGAGCTCGTCGACTCGGTCCTGCAGAACGCGTACGACGGCGGCGAGCCGCCCGCGCGCGAGATCCTCGTGCCCGCCGTCCCCGACGACGCACCCGCGCTCCAGCAGATCCTCACCGAGCGCCGGCGCGCGGCGGGGGAGCGGGGGAGCGTCGTCGTCCGCTCGGCCCGCCGCGGCGACAAGGCCGCGCTGAGCGAGACGGCGCTGTCGAACGCGCGCGGGGCGCTGCAGGTCTACAAGACGCGCCGCAGCGGCGACTTCACCGCGCGCTCGCAGGCCCTCGCGGACATCCAGGAGGCCCTCGGCCTCGCGGAGGCGCCGCTGCGCCTCGAGTGCTTCGACGTCTCGCACCTCGGCGGCACCAACCAGGTCGCGTCGATGGTCGTCTTCGAGGACGGCCTGCCGCGCAAGGACCAGTACCGCTCGTTCTCGATCGCGAGCGCGCGCGACGACACCGATGCCGTCTACCAGGTGCTCTCGCGCCGACTCGCCTATCTGCGGCCGGGCGCCGACGGCGTCGAGGTGCCGACCGACACGAGCACGGACCCCGATGCGGTCGCGAGCGAGCCCGCCGCCGCGCCGTCGCCCGCCGCGGGCGCGAAGAAGTCGTTCCACTACCGGCCGGGGCTGCTCGTGATCGACGGAGGCCAGCCGCAGGTGCAGGCCGCGGCGCGCGCGATCGCGGATGCGGGCATCACCGACCTCGCCGTGTGCGGCATCGCGAAGAGGCTCGAGGAGATCTGGCTGCCGGACAGTGACTTCCCCGTGATCCTGCCGCGGACATCCGACGCGCTCTTCCTCCTCCAGCGACTTCGCGACGAGGCGCACCGCTTCGCCCTCAAGCACCAGCGCACGAAGCGCAAGAACAGCATCACGACCGAGCTCTCGAGCGTGCCGGGGCTCGGTCCCGCCCGGGTTCGCGAGCTGCTGTCGCGCTTCGGCTCCGTCGCCCGGCTGCGCACGGCGAGCCTCGACGAGCTCATGGCGATCGACGGCATCGGGCGCAAGACCGCCGAGGCCGTCCAGCGGGCGGTCGGCGCGCCCGCGACTAAGCTGAGGGCACACGACCCGAGCGCAACGAGGCCAGACGAATGACCGAACGCCCCGCCCACGAGGTGGTGATCGTCACCGGGATGTCCGGTGCGGGCCGGTCGACGGTCGCGAACGCCCTCGAGGACCTCGGCTGGTACGTCGTCGACAACCTGCCGCCGCAGATGCTGCGCCCGCTCGTGGACCTCGCCGTGCATCCCGGCAACCACCTGCCCAAGATGGCGGCCGTCGTCGACGTGCGCGGCGGTCGACTCTTCGCCGACCTGCGCCTCATCGTCGAGGAGCTGCGCGATCGCGCGACCGTCCGGGTGCTCTTCCTCGAGGCGACCGATGCCGCGCTCGTGCGCCGCTTCGAGCAGGTGCGCCGACCGCATCCGCTGCAGGAGGACGGCACGCTGCTCGACGGCATCGGGCGCGAGCGCGAGCGCATGCGCGAGGTGCGCGAGCTCAGCGACGTCATCATCGACACGAGCGAGTTCAACATCCACCAGCTCGCCACGACCGTGTCGGAGCTGTTCTCGCCGGACGCCGCCTCGACCGTGCGCGTCACGCTCGAGAGCTTCGGCTTCAAGTACGGTCTGCCGAGCGACGCCGACATGGTCGCCGACGCCCGCTTCCTCCCCAACCCCTTCTGGGAGGAGTCGCTGCGCGCGCTCACGGGCGTCGACGACCGGGTGAGCGAGTTCGTGCTCGCCCAGGAGGGCGCCCGCGAGTTCGTCGAGCGGTACGTCGCGGTGCTCCAGACCGTGCTGCGCGGGTATGCGCGCGAGAACAAGCGGACGGCGACGATCGCGATCGGCTGCACGGGCGGCAAGCACCGCTCGGTCGCCATCGTCGAGGACATCGCCGCGCACCTGCGCGGGCTGCCCGGCGTCGCGGTCGCCGTGAAGCATCGCGACCTCGGACGCGAGTAGGCTCGACTGTCGCCCCACGAAGGCGATGCTCACCCCCGCTTCACCGAGAGGACGACCTGTGGCACTGACCGCCGACGTGAAAGAGGAACTCGCGCAGCTGGCGGTCACCAGGACCACGGTGCGGGCCGCGGAGCTCGCGACGATCCTCCGCTTCGCCGGCGGCCTCCACCTCATCTCCGGCCGCGTGGCCGTCGAGGTCGAGCTCGACGCCCCGACCGTCGCGCGGCGCGTCCGCCGCGATCTCGCCGAGCTCTACGGCATGCGCAGCGATGCCGCCATGATGTCTCCGGGCGGCATCCGCCGGACTCCGACCTACGTCGTGCGCGTCGTCGACGGCGGTGAGACGCTCGCCCGCCAGACGGGCCTGCTGGATGCTCGGCGCCGGCCCGTCCGCGGCCTCCCCAACAAGCTCACGACCGGGTCGAAGGAGGAGCTCGCCGCCGTCTGGAGGGGCGCCTTCCTCGCGCACGGCTCCCTCACGGATCCGGGACGCTCGGCCTCGCTCGAGATCACGTGCCCGGGCAACGAGTCGGCGATGGCCCTCGTCGGCGCCGCCGGCCGCCTCGGGGTCCCGGCGAAGGCGCGCGAGGTGCGCGGCGTGCACCGCGTCGTCATCCGCGACGGCGAGAAGATCAGCCAGATGCTGCGGCTCATGGGGGCCGCGCAGACGGTCTCCGAGTGGGAGGAGCTGCGTCAGCGCCGCGAGGTGCGGGCGACGGCGAACCGCCTCGTGAACTTCGACGACGCCAATCTCCGACGCTCCGCGCAGGCGGCCGTCGCGGCGTGCGCTCGCGTCGCGCGCGCGATGGAGATCCTCGGCGACGACATCCCCGAGCACCTCCGATACGCGGGTCAGCTGAGGCTCGACCACCGCGACGCGAGCCTCGATGAGCTCGGCCACCACGCCGACCCGCCGATGACGAAGGATGCCGTCGCCGGCCGCATCCGTCGCCTCCTCGCGATGGCCGACAAGCGCGCCGAGCAGCTCGGCGTCCCGGGCACCGAGGCGGATCTGCCGAACGAGGACGACGACTGAGCGTGCTCGCGCGCGAAGCCTGAACGTCCGGTGCGCATCGGGAAGAGGCCCGCGGCCTGAACGGTTGCCGTCAGTAGACTGACAGCCGTCAGCGGGGCCGCCGCCACCGCGGTCTCGGACCATCTGCGACAAGAAAGCACGTGATGTCCGTTTACAGCCTTCCCGACCTTCCCTACGACTACGCGGCTCTCGAGCCGCACATCAGTGCCCGCATCATGGAGCTCCACCACTCCAAGCACCACGCGGCGTACGTGACCGGCGCGAACACCGCCCTGGAGAAGATGGCCGAGGCCCGCGAGTCCGGCGACTTCGCCAACATCAACCGCCTCGAGAAGGACCTCGCGTTCCACCTCGGCGGTCACGTCAACCACTCGATCTTCTGGACGAACCTCTCGCCCGAGGGCGGCGACAAGCCCGAGGGCGAGCTCGCCTCGGCGATCGACGAGTTCTTCGGCTCGTTCGACAAGTTCGTCGCGCACTTCACCGCCGCCTCGATGGGCATCCAGGGCTCCGGCTGGGGCGTGCTCTCGTGGGATCCCATCGGGCGCCGCCTCGTGATCCAGCAGCTGTTCGACCAGCAGGGCAACACCGCGCAGGCAACGGTGCCGCTGCTGCAGCTCGACATGTGGGAGCACGCCTTCTACCTCGACTACGTGAACGTCAAGGCCGACTACGTCAAGGCGTTCTGGAACATCGTCAACTGGAAGAACGTGGACGAGCGCTTCCAGGCCGCCCGCTCGGGCACGGACGCGCTCCTGCTACTGTCGTAACGGGCCCTGTGGCCGGGGCCGCGCGCCCCGGCCACCCCTCGCCCCTCGAGTCACCACCCTCGAGCCGCCACCACCACCACCCCCTCCGGCGCGCTCTGCGCCGACCGAACCACCAGGAGTCTGCAGTGAGCGTGAAGATCGGCATCAACGGCTTCGGCCGCATCGGTCGCAACTACCTCCGGGCCGCGCTGGCCCAGGGCAGCGACCTCGAGATCGTGGCCGTCAACGACTTGACGGACAACGCCGCGCTCGCCCACCTCCTCAAGTACGACTCGGTCGGCGGCCCGCTCGCCCATGACGTCTCGCACGACGGCGACTCGATCACCGTCGGCGGCAAGCGCATCCGCGTCTTCGCCGAGCGCGAGCCCGCGAACCTGCCCTGGGGCGACCTCGGCGTCGACATCGTCATCGAGTCCACCGGCCGCTTCACCAAGGCGGAGGACGCCAAGAAGCACATCGCCGGCGGCGCCAAGAAGGTCCTCATCTCCGCGCCCGCCACGGGCGACGACGCGACCATCGTCATGGGCGTCAACGAGGAGACCTACGACCCGGCGACGGACGTCATCATCTCCAACGCCTCGTGCACCACCAACTGCCTCGCCCCGCTCGCCAAGGTCTTCAACGACGCCTTCGGCATCGAGCGCGGCTTCATGATGACGGCGCACGCCTACACGGCCGACCAGAACCTCCAGGACGGCCCGCACAGCGACCTGCGCCGCGCGCGCGGCGCCGCGATCAACATCGTCCCCGCCTCGACCGGCGCAGCGAAGGCGATCGGCCTCGTCCTCCCCGAGCTCAACGGCAAGCTCAGCGGCTCGTCGTACCGCGTGCCCGTTCCCACCGGGTCGATCGTCGACCTCACGATCGTCACGCCGACCGAGGGCCTCACGGTCGACCAGATCAACGCCGCCTACCAGGCCGCCGCGTCGGAGGGTCGCCTCGCGGGCTACCTGCAGTACACGGCCGACCCGATCGTCTCGAGCGACATCCAGCTCAACCCGCACTCGTCGATCTTCGACTCGGGCCTGACCAACGTCAGCGGCAACCTGGTGAAGGTCTCGGCCTGGTACGACAACGAGTGGGGCTACTCCAACCGTCTCGTCGACCTCACCGAGTACGTCGCCGAGCGCCTCTAAGTCGGAAGGCGCCCTCACCGTGGCACTGAGAACCATCGAGTCCCTCGGCGAGCTCGCCGGAAAGCGCGTCATCCTGCGCTACGACCTCAACGTCCCGCTCAAGGACGGCGTCGTCACGGACGACGGGCGCATCCGCGCGTCCCTCCCGACGATCAACGCGCTCATCCACCGCGGGGCGAAGGTCATCGTGATCTCGCACCTCGGCCGCCCCGAGGGCGCGCCCGACCCGCAGTACAGCCTCGCGCCGGTCGCCCAGCGACTGAGCGAGCTGCTGGGCGCCCCCGTCGCCGTCGCCGACGACACCGTCGGCGACGGCGCGGAGCGCACGGTCGCCGGGCTCGAGAACGGTGCCGTCGCGGTGCTCGAGAACCTGCGCTTCAACCCGGGCGAGACGAGCAAGGACGCCGACGAGCGCCGCGCCTTCGCCGAGAGCCTCGCGCGCTTCGGCGACGCGATGGTCTCGGACGGCTTCGGCGTCGTGCACCGAAAGCAGGCGAGCGTCTTCGAGCTCGCCGAGCTCTTGCCGAGCGCGGCCGGCTCGCTCATCTCGACCGAGACCGACGTGCTCGACCGCCTCACCGAGCGCCCCGAGCGCCCGTACACGGTCGTCCTCGGCGGTTCCAAGGTGAGCGACAAGCTCGGCGTCATCGCCCACCTGCTCCCGCGCGTCGACCGCCTCCTCATCGGCGGCGGCATGCTCTTCACCTTCCTCAAGGCCCAGGGCCACGAGGTCGGGGCGAGCCTGCTCGAGGAGGACCAGCTCGACACCGTCCGCGGCTACCTCGCCGAGGCGCAGGAGCGCGGCGTCGAGATCGTGCTGCCCACCGACGTCGTCGTCGCCGAGCGCTTCGCCGCGGATGCGGATCACGCCGTTCTCGCGGCGGATGCGATCGAGACGGGGCCGGCCGGGGCATCCGGCATCGGTCTCGACATCGGCCCTGAGACCGCGGCGCGCTTCGCGGAGCTCGTGGCCTCGTCGACCACCGTGTTCTGGAACGGCCCGATGGGCGTGTTCGAGTTCCCCGCGTTCGCGAACGGGACACGCGCTGTCGCGGAGGCGCTCACGCGCGTCCCCGGCCTCGGCGTCGTCGGGGGAGGCGACTCGGCCGCGGCCGTCCGCGCCCTCGGCTTCACCGACGAGCAGTTCGGTCACGTCTCCACCGGAGGCGGCGCCAGCCTCGAGTTCCTCGAGGGAAAGAAGCTTCCCGGACTGGAGGTCCTCGGATGGGCGTAGCCCGCACCCCGCTCATCGCGGGCAACTGGAAGATGAACCTCGACCACCTGCAGTCGATCGCGTTCGTGCAGAAGCTCGCCTGGGCGCTGAAGGACGCGAAGCACCCGTTTGGCGACGTCGAGGTCGCAGTGTTCCCGCCGTTCACCGACCTTCGGAGCGTGCAGACGCTCATCGCCGCCGACAAGCTCGAGCTCGCGCACGGCGGGCAGGACGTCTCGATGCACGACAGCGGCGCATACACGGGCGAGATCTCCGGGGCGTTCCTCTCGGCGCTCGCCTGCCGCTACGTCATCATCGGGCACTCCGAGCGCCGCCAGTACCACCACGAGGACGACGAGATCGTCGCGAAGAAGACGGTCGCCGCGCTGCGTCACGGCGTGACGCCCGTCATCTGCGTGGGCGAGACGGCCGACGACCTCGAGGCCCACGGCCCCTCGGCCGTGCCCGTCGCCCAGCTGCGCGTCGTGCTCGAGGCGCTCGAGGCGGACGCCGACATCGTCGTCGCCTACGAGCCCGTGTGGGCCATCGGCTCCGGTCAGGCGGCGACGCCCGAGCAGGCGCAGCAGGTGTGCGCGGCCCTGCGCGCGACCATCGCCGAGGTGTTGGGGGAGAACGCGGCCGATCGGACGCGCATCCTCTACGGCGGCAGCGTGAAGTCGGGCAACATCGCCGGCTTCATGAACCAGAAGGACGTCGACGGCGCCCTCGTCGGCGGCGCGAGCCTCGACGTCGACGAGTTCGCGGCCATCGCGAGGTTCCGTCAGCACGTCGGCACCGTGTGACCCGACCGGCCCCTGCCGGTGCGTTAGAGTAGGACGCTGTTCTACACCCCGAGAGGCCCCTATCCCGTGGAAATCCTTCAGGTCGTGCTCCAGGTCATCCTGGGCATCACGAGCCTTCTTCTGACCCTCATGATCCTCCTTCACCGCGGTCGCGGTGGCGGGCTCTCGGACATGTTCGGCGGCGGCGTCACCTCCAATCTCGGCGCGTCCGGCGTCGCCGAGCGCAACCTCAACCGCATCACGATCATCCTCGCCCTCACCTGGGTGACCTCGATCGTGATCCTCGGTCTCATCACGCGCTTCGACGCGGTCTAGGGCAGGAGCACCATGGTTTCCGGAGGCAGCGCCATCCGCGGGTCCCGCGTCGGGTCCGGTCCGATGGGCGAGCAGGACCGCGGGGTCCACGCCGATCGCATCGCGGTCTCGTACTGGGATGCGCACGGCAACGAGACCGTCCGTCACTTCGCGGCCAACCTCCCCGAGGAGGAGATCCCCGAGGTCATCGACTCGCCGACCTCGGGCCTGCCCGCCGGTCGCGACAAGGACAACCCGCCGCAGCTCGCCAAGAACGAGCCCTACAAGACGCACCTCGCCTACGTGAAGGAGCGCCGCAGCGACAAGGAGGCCGCCGACATCCTCGACGAGGCCCTCGCCCTCCTGCGCTCGCGCCGCAAGTCCGGCGACC